>JAFADX010000330.1 GCA_023424475.1 Pseudomonadota bacterium | reverse complement strand
CACCCCCACCCGGCCACCCATCCAGGATACTGTCGTTGGGTGGCCGGGCGGGGGTGCGGGCCGGTGCCGGTTCCGACAGGTCGGAACATGCTCCAGCCTCTTGTTTCTGCGAGCATCTTCGCCCAATCAGGTGATGCCACCTGATCGGGATCTGCTCTACACGGCGCTCGACCAGTCCGCCGGCACGAAGCGGAAGCCGTTGCCGGCGCGCGCGACGTGGCCGTTGGCCGGGAAGGGGAAGTGGTAGCCGGTGATGCGGATGCGGTCCGTCGCCACCATGTCGAGCACCCGGCGGCGCGTTACCGCCGCCATGTCGCCGTCGAAGTCGAAGACGATCTGCCAGTCGGGATGCGCCATCATGATCTCGGGCCGGTTGGTGACGTCGGCCACGAACATCATCTGCGCGTCGCCGTCCGCGATCCGGAAGATCGTGTGTCCTGGCGTGTGGCCATAGGCGGCGATCGAGGTGATGCCCGGGATCACCTCGCCGCCGGGCCGGAAGGGCGTCACCTTGCCCTGATAGGGTGCGAACCGGCGCGCGACATTGGCGAAGTTGCCGCGCTGGCCCTGGGGCGAACGCGCCTCGTTGCCCGGCGTGGTCCACCAGGCCCATTCGGGTTCGGGCACCAATACGACGGCGTTCGGGAAGGCCGCGCCGCCCGTGGCGTTGAGCAGGCCGTTCACGTGGTCGCCATGGAAATGGCTGTGGATGACATGGGTGACGCGCGCCGGGTCGATCCCTGCCGCGGCCATGTTCGCGATCATCCGCCCGGCCGTCGCGCCGGCCGGCGTCACGCCGTTGCCGGTGTCGAACACTGCGAGGGTGCCGGGCCGTTCCACGAAGGTGATCGTGAAGGGAATGAAGGTCCGGTCGGTCGGCAGGAAGGCCTCCCGCGCCGCGGATTGCACCTCGGCCAGCGGCGCATTGCGCACGAAGCCTTCCAGTGGGCGCGGGAAGAAGCCGTCATGGACCGTCGTGACGGTGGTGCCGCCGATGCGGAAACGGTAGAAGCCGGGCGCCTGCCGCGGCACCGCGGGCTGGGCCTGCGCGGCGGCGAGGCGGGGCAGGGCGGGCGCGGCGAGCGCGCCGGCGGCAGCGACCAGGGCGATACGGCGGTGCAACATGGGTGGCCTCCATATTTGCGATGGAGGAATGGTGGGTGCGCCGCGCCATTGATCAAGCCCGGCCGCGGCGATGCCGGGTTGCCAGGACCGGGTCTTGGTGGGATTTTCATCCTCCCCCTGGCACAAGCCGGAGAAACGAGGGTTCACGAGACGCCGGTGCCGAAGGACGACACCTACATCCCGAACCTGCCGCCGGCGCCGGCGCCGGCACGGCCCGGCATTGTGCCGCGATTCGCCTCCTGGCTCTTCGCCACCGGCGGAGGAAGCCGGAACGGCACGCTCGGGACCCATGAGGAACTCTTCCGCATCCGCGGCGAACTCGCGACGCTGCGTGCCGAGGTCGAGGCGATGCACGCCGCCCTCGGCCGGCGCGACATCGCGACGCTCGAGGAACTCTTCCGCGACGGCAACCGCCGCCAGGTCGAGGCGCTGATCCGCGACCGCACGCAGAACGTGCCGCTGCCCGACGGCAGCGTGCTCTGCCGCACCCTCGGCCGCTTCAAGATGTTCACCGACGCGGCGGATGGCGGGATCGCGCCGCATCTGCTGCTCGACGGCTACTGGGAATACTGGATCACCGAGTTCATCTGCCGGAACGTCGCGCGCGGGGAGACCGCCTACGACATCGGCGCGGTCTACGGATACTACACGGCGGTGCTGGCCGATCTCGTCGGCAGCGCCGGGCGCGTGGTCGCGCTCGAGCCGAACCCCTGGCTGCATTCCCTGCTGCGGCGCAACGTCGCGGTGAACGGCCTCGGCGACGTCGTGACCATCCATCGCCTGGCCGCGGCCGAGGCGAAGCAGGAGGCACTGCGCGTGCCGGCGCAACTGACCGGCCCCTTCCACGGCCCCTTCGCCAACTGGTTCACCTTCGACCACGGCCGCGCCGGCTGCCCGGCGCCGGCGGTCGCGCTGCAGGACCTCGAGCCCGGCAGCATCGACGTGCTGCGCATCGGCGTGGCGAGCGCGGCGGACAGCATCGTCGCGGGCCTGGGCGGCCTGCTCGACCGCAGCCCGAACCTGCGCATCCTGATGGAGTTCGACGCCGACCGCTGCAGGGAGGCGCCGGCATTGCTCGCCGCGCTCTCCGCGCGCTACCCGCTGCGCTACATCGACGGGGATTCGCGTGCCAAGCCCTGCACCGTCGAGGATCTGACGGCGCAGCGCCGGGTCACGACGCTCTACCTCTCGAAGGTCGAGCCGCGCTGAAGGCGACCACCGCCTCGGTCTGGGCGGAATGCACGAACTGGTCGATCGGCGTCGCAGCGGCGAGGCGCCAGCCGGCCTGCGCGAAGGCCCGCGCGTCGCGCGACAGCGCCGCCGGGTTGCAGGAGACATAGACCACCACCGGCACCTGGCTGCGCGCCAGCAACGCCACCTGTTCCGGCGCGCCGGCATGGGGCGGGTCGAGCACCACGGCGGCGAAGGCGGAAAGCTCCTGCACCGTCAGCGGCTGCCGCGCGAGGTCGCGCCGCGTCGCGGTG
>JAFADX010000317.1 GCA_023424475.1 Pseudomonadota bacterium | reverse complement strand
AAGGACGACCGCATCCGCCCCCTGCGCCGCCAGCGCCTCGGCCGCCGCGAGCACCTCGGCGCCGACGCCGGCGGGGTCCGCGACCGCCTGCGGCGGCGTCGCGTCGACGCCTGCCAGGCCGGCGAGGCGGGAGGAGAGCCCATGGCGGGCGATCAGTTCGCGATAGGTCCCGACATCCCCGAAGGTGACGAGGCCGAAGCGGCCGCCGGCCATGCAGCCGACCAGGCAGGCGGCCTCGGTCATGCCGACCACCGGACAGGGCATCATCTGGCGCGCGGCCTCGAGCGCGGTGTCGTGGCTGACCGCGAGCAGGCAGGCATCGACCCGCCCCGCATGCTCGGCCAGCAGTTCGAGCAGCGCATGGCCGGCGATCACGTTCTCGGCACGCGAGGAGATGACGGCAGGGCCGAAGCGCGGCGTGGCGGCGATGATTTCAGTGCCCGGCGCGGCGGCGGCACGGGCGGCGGCGGCGCAGGCCTCGGTGATCGCCGCCGTGGTGTTCGCATTGGCGACGAGAAGGCGCATCAGCCGGGCTCGGCCACCGTGCGCCGCGAATGCGCCATCGCAAGCCGCAGGCGGCGGAATTCCTGCGGCGCCTCGGCTGCGTCGGCGGCCTCGGCCAGCGTGCGGCGCTTCCAGACGAGGTGCGGGTTGAACAGCAGCAGGTCGCCCGGCCGCGGCTCGAGCTTCAGCACCAGCGCGGGTTCGGCACAGACGGCATCGAGCAGGTCGAAGGCTGGGCGCAGGCCCTCGGGCAGCGGCGGCGCGCCGGGCTGCGCCGCCGTCGCCGCGGCCTCGACCGCGTGGCGGGTGTAGCGGGCGGCAAAGGCGCCCTCCGTCACGGTGAAGATGGCGCGCGCGACCGGCTCGCCGTCCTCGATCAGGGGCACGGGCTCGTAGAGTTCGGCAAGCGCGGCGCGGTCGCGGCGCATCACCTCGTTGTGCACCGCGCCGGCCGAGACCAGCATGTGCGGCGGCGCCTCCGGCCCGTTGGCGAGGCAGAGCAGCGCGATGGCGTCGCAGGCCTCGGTGTGGAAGCGGGGCGTTCCGGCGGGGATGGCGGCTTCCTCCGGCGGGCCGGTGAGGCGGGCGACCTCCGCCCCCTGCCCGTTCAGCGGCTTGCCGAGATGGGTTCCGAGCGCGAGTAGCGCGGCCTCCGCCGCCGCCGCTCCGTGGCGGTCGAACGGCAGGCCGCGCAGCAGGCAGAAGCCGCGGCCGGTGTCGAGGCGTGCAAGGACATTGGTCAGGATCGGCGCCAGGCGCACCAAAGGCGGCACCGGCGCGGCGCCGCGCAGGGCGGTCAGGGCGGCCTCGAGTTCCGATGCCTCCTCGGTGCCAACCGGGATCATCCAGTCGGCGGCGGTCAGCTCCCCTGCCAGCCAGACGGCGGGGCCGGTCTGGGGCGCGGGTCTGGGACGAGGGCGGATGGGGGCATTCATGCACGCCACGGTAGCATGGCGCGAGGGCGGGCGCGAAGGCCGCCTCCCCTTGCCCGATCGGCGCCGGCGTTGGAGGCTCCGCCGCGACCGACCTGGAGAGAGACGCGATGAGTGCGACCGAGTTCCCCGCCACCGCCCTGCCCTTCGACGCCGAGGAGATCCTCGCGCGGCTGATGCGCTGGGCCGCCTGCGAGAGCCCGACCTTCGACGCGGCGGCGGTGAACAGGATGATGGACCTCGCCGCGCGCGACCTGGCGCTGCTGGGCGCGCGGATCGACCGCATCCCGGGGCGGATGGGCCTTGGCGACTGCGTGCGCGCGCGCTTCCCGCACCCGGCCGGCGACGCGGCACCGGGCATCTGCGTCATGGCGCACCTCGACACGGTGCACCCGGTCGGCACGCTCGGGAAGCTGCCGATCCGGCGCGAAGGCAACAGGTGCTATGGCCCCGGGATCCTCGACATGAAGGGCGGCACCGTCATCAGCGTCGAGGCGATCCGCCACATCCTCGCAGCCGGCATCGCGACGAAGCTGCCCGTCACCTTCCTGCTGACGAGCGACGAGGAGATCGGCAGCCCCTCGACGCGCGACATCATCGAGGCCGAGGCGGCGCGCAGCAAATACGTGCTGGTGCCCGAGCCGGCGCGCCCGGACGGCGGCGTGGTCACCGGCCGCTACGCGATCGCGCGCTTCAACCTGAAGACGACGGGCCGGCCCTCCCATGCCGGCGCGCGCCTCGCCGAAGGGCGCAGCGCGATCCGCGAGATGGCGAAGCAGATCATCGCCATCGAGGAGATGACGACGGAGGACTGCACCTATTCCGTCGGCGTCATCCATGGCGGGCAATGGGTGAACTGCGTCACGACGACCTGCGAGGCCGAGGCGCTGTCCATGGCCAAGCGGCAGGAGGATCTCGACGCGGGCGTGGCGAAGATGCTGGCGCTGCGATCCACCGCCAACGACGTGCAGTTCGAGGTGACGCGCGGCGTGACGCGCCCGGTCTGGGAACCCGACGCGAAGGGCATGGCGCTGTTCGCCCAGGCGCGGAAGATCGCCAACAGCATCGGCTACGACATCAACCCGCAATCGAGCGGCGGCGGCTCGGACGGCAACTTCACCGGCGCGATGGGCGTGACGACGCTCGATGGCCTCGGCGTGCAGGGCGCGCTGGCGCACACGCTGGAAGAGCATGTGCTGATCGACAGTCTCGTCCCGCGTGCGAAGCTGATGGCAGGATTGCTCACCACGCTCGATTGAGGTGAAGGTCTTCACTCTTCGGACCCGCATGCGGCATGCGGGTCTTGAAGGCACCACCATACTGCGGGACCCTTCGGAACGCCGCGGCGCAAGCCGCAGCCAATCAGAAGGAGAAGGCCGCCGATGGCTCGATGCCAGGAATGGGTGCTCGCCGGGATGCTGCTCGGCGGCGCGATGACGTTGCCGACCGCGGTCGCGGCGGCGCCGCCGGGAACCAGCGCCGGCACGCCGCCAGGCGTCGTGCCGGCCCAGTACTACTACCAGCCCGAACGTCGCTACGCCCCGGCGCCGCGCCGGCGCCGGGTGTGCTGGACCGAACGTTCGCGCATCTTCGTCGGCCGGGACAATTGGGGCCGGCCGCTCTATCGCGTGGTGCCGCGCCGCGTCTGCCGCTGGCGCTACTACTGAAGCCGCCCTACTTCCCGCCGTCCACGCTCAGCACCTGGCCGTTGACATAGGCCGCCATCGGCGAGGCGAGGAAGAGCGCCGCATTCGCGATGTCCTGCGCCTCCCCCAGCCGGCCGAGCGCGATGGAGGCGAGGATGCGTGCCTGGCCCTCGGGTCCATAGGCCTCCCACTGCTTCCGGCTCGCCGGGTTGGAGAGGATCAGGCCCGGCGCCACGCTGTTCACGTTGATGCCGAAGCGGCCGAGCTCGTGGCCGAGCTGCCGGGTCAGCCCCACCAGGCCGTGCTTCGCGCTGGCATAGGCCTGGATGCCGGTGAGCGAGGGCCGCAGCCCCGCACCGGACGAGATCGTCACGATCCGCCCGTGACCCGCCGCCTTCATGCCGGGTGCGACCGCCTGCGCCAGCGCGAAGGCCGCGTGAAGGTTGATGTCGAAGATCGCGTGCCAGTCCGCCTCCGGCACTTCCTCGACCGGCCGGCCGACCTGGCCGCGGACGCCGCCGGCGTTGCAGACGAGGACGCCGACAGCGCCTTCGGTGTCGCGTTCGATCCCGGCGATCCAGGACTTCGCCGCGCCTGGCTCGGTCAGGTCGAAGGCGGTGGTGTGGATGACGCCGGGATAGTCGGCGGTATCCTCGAGTTCCTCGACCGAGAGGTCGGTGGCGAAGACCTGCGCGCCGAGCGCGGCGAAGGACTGCGCGATGGCGCGACCGAAGCCGTGGCCCGCCCCGGTCACGGCGACGGTCACGCCGGTGAAGTCGTATTCCCTCATGGCGGCAGCAGCTCCGTCAGGTTGGCGTCCGACATCGGGCGCGTGCCGGCCTCGCATTCATGGGTCGTCGCGACGAGGCGGCGCACGGCGGGGCAGTCGATGCCGTGCGTCGCACCGATCGTCGCGATGGGGGCGATCTGCACGTCGATCTCGGTGCGCCGCCTGCGCACCCAGAGGTCGCGCCAGACGCCGGAATGCGTCTTCGCGTTCGGCCGGTTGAAGGCGACCATGGCGGCGACCGAGGCCGCGGCCTGCGCCTCGGTCCCGCCGGGCGAGAAGGCCGCGGGATCGAAGCCGTTGAAGCCGAGCGGCGTGACGCCCTCGGCCCGCGCCACCGCGATCGCCTCGGCCCCCAGCGCGCGCCACAGCGGCAGCAGCTCCGGCCGCGCCAGGCAATCCGCGATGCCCTTCTCCCCCAGCGCCTGGGCGAAGAGCATCGCGCCGTAGCCGAGCTTGCCCCACAGGTAGCCCCAGATGTTGCCGGTGATGATCGCCTCGGGCTCGAAGCTGTCGCGCAGCAGGGCGTGCAGCGCGGTCAGGCGCGGCGTGATCGCGCCATCGAGTTCGCCCAGCACCATCGCGCCGCGGCCGCCATACATGATCCGTCCCGGCCCGTGCCAGTCGGCCGAGAAGTTCACGAAGCAGCCGATCGTCCGGGCGCGCCCCACGATGGGCGCGATGATCGTCTCGTTCAGGCCGTTCTGCAGCGAGAGCACGTAGCCGTCCCCGGCGAGGTGCGGCAGCAGCGCGCGCGTCGCCGCCTCCGTATGGTGCGCCTTCACGCAGAGGAAGATGCGCCGGTAGGTGCCCTGCACCGCCTGCGGCGTGAAGGCCGGCGCAACGATGCGGTGCGGATCGACCGGCCCCTCGATGACGAGGCCGCGCGCCGGGTCGGCGATGGCCGCGACGTGATCCTCCTCGATGTCGACGAAGGTGACCGCGTGGCGCGCGCGCACCAGCGCCGCGCCGACCGTGCCGCCGATCGCGCCGGCGCCCCAGACGAGGATCGGCCCGCCATCCACCGTCGCCCGCGCCGCCGCCTGCCCCGCTTCCTTCGCCATGCCGCACCTTCCCGCCTGGACGCCGCGCGCCCATCGCCGCACTCTCGCCAACGCTACGCTGGAGGTGGCCGCCGTCAATGCAGCAGGGCGTTTCGGGGAACCTCCGCGGCGGGGCGCTGATGGCCGCGGCCGCCGTGCTCTTCGCGGCCGAGGCGCTGGCGATCCGCTGGATGACGGCGCGCGGCATCCCGGTCGAGGTGCAGGTCTTCGCGCGCTCGCTCGGGCAGTTGTTCTGGGTCGCGCCGCTGATCGCCTCGACCGGGCTCGCGGTGTTCCGCACGCGGCGGGCGGGGCTGCACGTGATGCGCGGCGCGTCGAGCCTGCTGACCTGGGGCTTCTACTACGCCTCCTTCGGGCCGCTCGACCTCGCGACCGCGACGGTGCTCTCCTTCACCAACGTGATGTTCACGACGCTGCTCGCCGGTCCGGTGCTGGGCGAGCGCGTCGATCGCTGGCGCTGGGCCGGGACCATCGCGGGCTTCATCGGCGTCGCCGTCATGCTGCGGCCGGGGACCACGGTCTCGGCCTTCGGCATCGCACTCGCCATCGCCTCGGCGGTGACCTGGTGCGGCATCACGCTCTCTTCCCGCGTGCTGGCGCAGAGTGAGGGGAACGCCACCGTCATGGCCTGGGTGGGCCTCGTCACCACGGCAGGCTCGGCGCCCTTCGCGGCGATGGCCTGGGTGCCGCTCGGCCTCGGCGAGATCGCCATGCTGCTCGCGGTGGCGGGCTTCGCGCCGGGGATCATCTGGCTGATCACCAGCGCCTATCGCCACGGCGAGGCGTCGGCGATCGCGCCCTTCCAGTATCTGCGGCTGATCGTCGTCACCGCCTTCGGCTGGGCGATCTTCGGGGAGGTGCCGGACGCATGGACCTGGATGGGGGCCGCGGTGATCCTCGGCGGCGCGGTCGTCATCACGGTGGCGGAGGCGCGGCGCTGAGATGTCGCCTGGAACCCCGGCATCGGCCCATGGCCTCAGGCGGGCTGCGGCGCCCGGTAGCCCGAGGCCTCGATCGCGGCCTCCAGCGGCGCGGCGTCGAAGCCGAAATCGCGATAGCCGTCGCGCAGGCGCTGCACGTATTCGGCCGCCGGCGGGCCGGGGCGATGGACGATCTCCTCATAGGTCCAGGCCCGGCCGCCATCGGGCAGCGCGATCATGGTGCGGCTGTAGGTGTGCGGCCCCTCGTAGCGGTCCAACGCGGCAAGATCCTCCGCGGTGACGCGCCAGAGGCCGACCGGGCAGGCCGCCTCGGCGTCGCGCTCGATCAGCGCGAATTTCCGCAGCACCAGGCGCCAGCCAGGCAGGAGCAGGCTGCCGGCGACCTCGGCCGCCGGGCAGCGGCGCCGCATCTGGCCGTGCCAAAGGTCGCGAATAAGGGTTGCTGGCCGTTTGCCGGTGATTTGTGACTCTCCCCCGGTCCTTAGGCACCTCTTAGACCCCGCGCAGGAGGAATTCGGTGACACAGCACTCCAACCTCATCGGAAAGGCCGCCGTTGCCCTCGTCGCCTACCATCTCGGACGTCTCGGCCATGAGTTCGCCTACACCACCGACAACTCCCCCCTCGGGGACATCTGGGCCGACATCGCCGGCACCAAGATCGGCATCGAAGTGAAAGGCACCCGCACCCAGAGCCACGAATTCCACGTCGCCAAGAGCCAGACGGCAAGGTGTTGATCAAGCGCTTCAAGCGCAGATCCGCCGACGGGTCGATTTGGTTGGTCAGCTACGATCGCCGCCGCGGCGGCCTCATATCGCGGGAACTGGTGAGCTCGCCCCCCAACACCCCGCAAACCTCATCCGAGCCCTAAGATCTGCTTGCGCCAACATGAGAACAAAAGGCACCCTCCCGCCCTCGCTGTGACAGCCCTCCCAGGAGGACATCATGCGAACACCCGATGTGGCGTGGAGCAGCCCGGTAGCTCGTCAGGCTCATAACCTGAAGGTCGTCCGTTCGAATCGGACCGCCGCACCCATTACCCCGAGCCCGTCGAGGCGGCTGTCGCCATCATCACCGAGACCGGACTGAAGGTCTTCGGCATGGGGCCCGCCGCCTCCGCCGACAGCAGCGCGCGGATCTTCGCCGCAGCCCACCTCTTCCTGATCACGCCCCTCGCCCGCAGCGCCCAGAACGCCTGACGCGCGCGCACGAAAAACCCCCCGGCCCGAAGGCCGAGGGGTCAGTCAAGGGAGGCAAGTCCAAGTCGCTGATATCCAACCGAGCGGAACACTGCGGTCCTACCCGAGGATTCGCAACGGCTATCTCGGGCAGATGGCCCGATTGAACTCTCGGTCCGCCGCCATCGCATCCATCATTCGACGCGTCGCCGGCGCACCGAGCAACTCATCGGCCGCCTGCGCCTGCAGATCCCGCGGGAACTCCGTCACCCGCGGACAGGGCCGGTCAGAAATTCCCGTCGCGCAGCCGGCGATCAGCACCGTCGCGCTCAGCAGCAGCAGCAGCCGCATCCGCCCGCCTCCTCGTCTTCTGTTCGTCCGCGGCGGCATCGGCCCGAGCCTCATCAATCCCCGCGCGCCGCCCGCGCAGGAAGACCGCGAAGACGATCCCCAGCGCCGTCGCGATCGCCACCGCAACCCTTCCCACCTTCGAGGTGACGGCCGCCCACATTGCCGCGAGGCTCATGCATCCACCTCCGGCAGGTCGACCGTCTGGCCAGCCAGTGCATGCGTGCAGTCGCCGAGGAACTGAATCCGCCCCTCCGTGACGAACGAGTGGCAGACCGCGTCCACCTTGGTCTGCACGATCTCGCCGCTGCGGATCTTCTCGTCCACCTCCGGCGTCTCCGCCGACGGCACCCAGCGCTGAAACCGAACGAGGACGGACGGCCGAAACGTCGGGCGGCCCGCGTCCCCATTCCATTCCCACCGGGGACCAGGACCGATCCCGGTCTTCACCTGGTGCAGCACCGCACACCCTGGACACCGGAACAGCAGCCCTCCGTCCTCACCCGATCCATCCGCCCATAGTCCAACCCCAGCCCCAGAGGCGCCGCATGTCGAACCGAGCACCGCCGCCGTGGCCCGTGCACTTGCCCAGACCAAAAGGCGTCCGCGCCGTCGCGCGTAAGCGCCCCGACGGCTCCACGGAATGGCACTGGTACGACCGCGAGAGCGGCGCCCGCCTGCCCGAGCCCGTTGACCCGACATTCAACGCGGCCCTCGCCACCGCCAGGCATCCCGCTCCCGGCCCCTCGGTCGGCTCGGTCGCCGCGGCCGTCGAAGCATGGCTGCGCAGCCCAGAACTGAAATCCAAGCGCCCCCGGACGCGTGACCACGCCGAGCGCTACATCGACGCACTGCGCAAGGCCAAGAACATCCAACTCGACAAGCTCCGCCGCGCCACGATCCTCGAATGGCGCGACATCGTCGCCGACACGCGCGGCCCCGCCGCAGCGAACGCCTTTGTCGAGGTGGTGCAGACCTTCCTCTCCTGGTGCGTCGAGCGCGGCCGCATCGACGCCAACCCCGCCATGCGGATCCGCCTCCTCGAGCGCGGCTCGATCCCGGCCTGGACCGAGGCCGAAGCCCACTACGCGATGAAGGCCTTCCCGGAGCCGGCCCGCCGGGCGGTCGTCCTCGCCTATCACACCGCCCAGCGCCGCGGGGACCTCGTCGCCCTGACGTGGAAAGGCGTCGACCTCAAGACGGGCCGGATCCGCCTGCAGCAGGAGAAGAGTCGCGGGCCGGCCGAGCGGCGGCCCTGGCTCACCCTGCCCATTCCGCCCGCGCTGATGATCGAACTCCGGCAGTGGAAGGCCGCACCGCTCGGCAATGCCAGCCCGAGGGCCCTGACGGTCCTGACCGCGCCAGGCGGCCGGCCCTGGAACCGCTGCAGCGTCTCCATCGCCGTCCAGAAGGCCGTGAACGCCGCGCACGAGCGAGGGGAACTCCGCTCGGGCCTCAGCCTGCACGGCCTCCGGAAACTGCGGGCCGCGACGTTGGCCGAGGCCGGTGCCACCACGAAGGAAATCGCCGCCGTCACCGGCCACAAGACGCTTTCGATGGTCGCCTACTACACCGACAGCGCCGACCAGGAGCGCCTGGCCAGCGCGGCGATCATCCGCCTCAACCCGACCGCCAGGAAGAAGAAGGCCTGACCGGCATAGCACCCCACCGGCCGACAGCACCGAAACGCCGGCTTCACCCGCAACAGCGAGAGAAGCCATGACACAGAACCCCAGCGATAGCTGGATCGAACTTGCCGAGGCGGGAGCGCCCGCATGAGCCCTCGCCCCGAACCGCGCCTCGTCATCGTCACCTGGAAGGACAGCCGCCAGCCCACCGCTGCCTGGCGCTTCCTCTCCGCGATCGAGCCGCCTTGCCCGGTGCAGTGCATGACGGCCGGATGGCTCATCGCCGAGACACCCGACGCGATCGCCATCGCCACCAGCCTCGGCGACGTGCAGGACGACGACGTCCAGGCCAACGGTGTCACGCAGATCGTGCGCAGCTGCATCAGCCGCATCACCGACCTCGCCCCGGAAGGGGCGAGCGTCGACATGAAGGTCGTCGAGCAGGCCCTCTCGGATCCCGAGAACCAGCCCTCGCAATGGGGCACCGTGCCCGCGCCCAAGCAAGACGCCGCCGAACTAGGGACGGAGGCACGCAATGCCTGACGTCGCCACCGCCCTCGCCGGAGCCGCGGCCGCTGCCTGGGATGACCAGAAGCGCAGCATCACCTATCCGAGCGACGAACGCTTCACAGACCTCCCCGACCTGACGCAGCGCCTTTGGATCGCCGCCAGCCGCGCCTCGATCGAGCATTACCTCAAGCTGCGCATGCAGGCCGAGCACGTCCGCAACGGGCAGAGCAGCCGGTGGTGGGCCCTCGCCTGGGAACTCGAGCAGATGCGGAAGGAGAGCCCGGCGTCATGACCCCAAACCTCTCCGCCCAATTCCAGTCTCGGCACATCGACCTCCCGCCGCAGGAAGCCGAGGTTGCAGACGAAGCGGTAGCCCGCTGGAACGGATTCGTCGAAGGGCGCCGGCGCGGGATCGAGGTCGCGCAAGAGCACAACGACGCCCACGAAGCCGCAACCCGCCCGGGCGTCGTCATGACGTCGTTCGGAATCGGCGGTCTGCTGAACCAGGCCTTTCCCGAGGCCGGCTGGATCGGCGGCGTCATCCTCTGCATCGTCGGCGCCTGCTGGTTCGCGGTCGGGCACCTGCGGCTGTACCGCCGGAGGAGCGGCACATGACCGACAGGCGAACCGTCCAGATCGCCGGGCTGCCGGTGCAGGTCGTCGACAACGCCGAGGCCGAGCGGGCCGCCCTGGTCATGTGCGCGCCCGCGACCATGCCGGCGCATTTCCCTGACGACGTCATCGCCGCCTGCGCCTGGTGCGGATGCGCTATCCGCCACCGGCCGCATGTCCCCAAGAAGCCGCCGAAGGTCTGCATGGGCTGCGCCTTTGCCCGCATGCAGCAGGAGCACGACCATTGACCCAGCCCAGCGTGAAGGAGATGACGAAGCACGAGCGCGAGGCCCTGGCGAAGCTGATCCGCCAGCGGGAGCGCCTCGCGAAGACCGCGGCGGCCGAGCGCAGCGCGCAACTGCTGGCCGACTTCGAGCAGCAGGCCGATCGCCACTACCACTACAACGAAGACGAGGTCTGGTCCCGGGTCATGGCGACCGCGAAGGAGGTGATGGCCAGGGCGCAGGAGGAGGTCGCCGAGCGGTGCCGCGAACTCGGAATCCCCGCCCCATTCCAGCCGACCATCCACGTCATGTGGAGCCAGCAGCGCGCCGCGATCTCCCAGGAGCGGGCAAAGATGAGGACCATCGCGAGTCGTCGCATCGAGCAGATCGAGGCCTCCGCGCGAACCGCCATCGAGCGGGCTTCGGTCACCGCCCAGGAGGCGCTGCTGACGGGCGGGCTCACCACGGACGCGGCGCGACTGTTTGCGGAGGCCCTGCCCTCCGTCGAGGAACTGATGCCGAACCTCGACATGTCGCAGTTGCAGCAGGCGCTCATCGAGCAACGCCCCATCAACCGCGGCTTCGGTTCCATCGGCTACGACGGGAGGGACGAATGACCCACGACCCGGGCGGAAAGATCCGCATCGCCCTCCCACCTGGGATCGCCTCGACCGCCATCTTTGGCGGCCAGGCCAGCGAGTACCACTACTCCCTCACTCGCCGATGATCCCGGAACCGCCCCTCGGCCGGCTGGTGACGATGACCGTCCCGCCCGGCTGCTGGGACGGTCCGGCGCCGGCACCGGGCAACTGGCTCGGCACCGCGCGCGGACGCACCTCATACGAGATCGCCGGCGTCCGCACGCGAGCATCCGGCGCGATGGTCATCACCGCCCGGCGCTGGCCTCGAGGGAAGGAGCCTGAGGCCGCGCGCATCGCGCAATGGTTCCTCTGGACCTGGGCACGGCGCGACTGCGCGCACTAGGCACCCCTTAGGATCTTCGCCCAAGATCGGTCCGATATCGCAGGAGTCACAGCCACTGTCACAGGCTGGCACAGCCTCCGAGCAGTGGCCGAACTGCAACGCTCCCAGCGGCTTCCAACATTTCCGTGCCACAGGTTGCTGCCATAGGCTGCATAGGGTTCGGGAAGGAACGCAGGCATGCAGGTACCTCGGCCGGTCGATCGGATCGAGATAACCGTCCTCGTGGACAACGTCACGGACTCGCTCTCGAGCACGCCGCCCTTCGTGACGCGCGAATGGATCCGCCTGCAGCGCGCCGGGATGAAGCGGACCTCGGGCGGGTCGCTGTGCTGTGCGAACCACGGACTCTCGCTCGTCGTCGCGGTCGAGTCGGACGGCGAACGCCGCACGATCCTCTTCGACGGCGGGCCGGTGGACTACGCGGTGGAACGCAACGGCACCCGCCTCGGCGTCGATTTCGGCGCCATCGAGGCGATGGTGCTCTCCCATGGCCACTGGGACCATGCGGGCGGGCTGCCCAAGGCGATCGAGATGGCCCGCGCGGCCAATGGCGGGCAGACGGTGCCGCTCTACCTGCATCCCGGCATGTTCGAGGAACGCGGCAGCCGCCAGCCCGACGGCGGCGTGCTGCCGATGGACAGGGTGCCCACCCCCGCCGAATGGGCCGCGATGGGCGCGGCGCCGGTGGTGACCGCGCAGCCCGCCGTCATCGCGGGCCATGTCCTCGTCAGCGGCGAGATCCCCCGCGTCACCGCCTATGAGGCCGGCCTGCCCGGCCAGGTCTGCCGCCCGGCCGAGGGCGCCCCCTGGCAGCCCGACGAATGGCTCGACGACGAACGCTTCATCGCCGTGAATCTGCGCGGCAAGGGGCTGGTCGTCTTCTCCGCCTGCTCCCATTGCGGCATCGTCAACGTGGTGCATGAGGCGCGGCGGCTGATGCCGGAGGTGCCGGTGCTCGCCGTGATGGGCGGCTTCCACCTCTCGGGCACGAACGAGCGGATCATCCCCGAGACGGTCGCCGACCTCGGCACCTTCGGGCTGCGCTGGATGTTCCCCTCCCACTGCACCGGCTGGCGCGCGCTGAACGCGCTCGAGCGCGCCCATGGCGAAGGCGTCGTCGTGCCCGGGGCGGTGGGCAAGACCTTCGTCCTGGAGGCGTGATCCTCCTCCTGCAATCGGCGCCGCTGCTGCTGC
The DNA here is from genome assembly GCA_023424475.1 of Pseudomonadota bacterium. Classification (GTDB taxonomy): domain Bacteria; phylum Pseudomonadota; class Alphaproteobacteria; order Acetobacterales; family Acetobacteraceae; genus Neoroseomonas. Next base: position 872 of record JAFADX010000317.1, on the reverse strand, counting down.
TGCTCGGGCTGCTGCTGTCGGGGCGCGCGGGGCCGCTGGCGGCGGTCGTCGCCGGACTCGCCGCCACGGTGCCGGCGGCCTGGGTGTCGCTGCCGGCAGGCACGGACTTCGCCGCCTTCCTCGCCGGGGAGGCACTGCGCGGTGCGTTCCTCGCGTCGCAGCCGATCTGCGTCGTCACCGGCGGGCTGCTGTTCCATGCCGCGGTGTCGCGCGACGGCGAGGGCGCCGCGACGCAGGGCGCCACGCCGCGCGCCGTCTTCACCGCCACCCTGCTGATGGGCGTCTTCATGGAAAGCGTCACCGGCTTCGGGGTCGGGGCGGTCTTCGCGCTGGCGGCGCTGCGCGGCATGGGGCTGCGCGGGCCGCCGGCGGCGGCGCTGGCACTGCTCGCGCTCTGCCTGATCCCGTGGGGCGGGCTCGGGCCCGGCACATCGCTCGGCGCCGCGCTGCTCGGCGTGCCGGCACAGGCCATCGCGGCGCTGACTGCCTGGCCGAACGCGGTCTGGGTGCTGCTGCTCGGGCCGGTGTGCTGGCGGCTTTCGGCCGCGGCGGGCGTGCCGGTGCCGGGGCGGGAGCGGCTCGTGCAGACGGCGATGCTGGCCGCGCTGGGGACGATCCTGGTCGCCGGCCATCTCCTGCTGCCCTTCGAGATCCTCGGCATCCTCGCCTCGGGCGCGCCGCTGCTGGCGGCGCTGTGGCTGTCCGACCGGCCGCGGAGCGCGCAGGACTGGCGGCGGGCGGCGCGGGCGCTCGGGCCCTATGTGCTGCTGACCGTGGCGCTGCTCGGCGCCCGGGCGGTGCCGCACCCGCCGTCCTTCCAACCCTATGCGCACCTGCCGGCCTTTCCCCTCACCCATGTCGCGGTGGTGCTG
>JAFADX010000213.1 GCA_023424475.1 Pseudomonadota bacterium | reverse complement strand
CACCGCGGGCGCGGCCGCGAGCAGCGTGCGGCGCGCAAAGCGGACCGCATCGCGGTCACGTGTGTCTGTCATGGACGCCTCCCTGGGGCCGTCGTGGCGGCCGTACGCGATCATGGGAGCCGCTGCCGCACGATCCCGTCAAGACGCCGCGGCTACTGGGGCTGGGGCGCCAGCGTTCGCCGGCCGGCAGCATCCCGGCCGCAAACCAATCCCGGGCCCTGGGCCGCGGTCGCGCGGACCGGCTGCGCAGCCTGCGGGATCGAACGGCTCTCCAGCCAGCGCGGCGCCAGGACGTCGAGGCCGTCGATCCGCATCAGCAGGTCGCGCGAGGGGTCGATGACGGCTGCGGCGAAGCAGGCAAGCCCATCGTGGAAGACATGGAGCGTATCGGGCTCGAAGGTGCCCGAGCGGAGCGCCGATACGCCGCGCGCGCAACTGCAGCATGTTCCGCGCATCGATGCGGGCAAGGTAGACCGCATCGGTTCCGATGCCGTGCGTCACGGCGAGGTAGGAGAGTTCCTTCCAGGGCCGCGGGTGATTGCCTGTCGGGATGTAGCGGATGCGCGCGCAGTGCCGCGCCGCCGCGCCCCAGAACGGATCCGACAATGGCGTCGACCATGCCCGGCCGGAAACGCGGGCCCGCTGGGCGATGGGAAGCCAGCCGGCGGCGCCGTCGCCTGCCTGCAGCAGCAGGGCGGCCGTCAGCGCGACCCGCCCCTTCTTCGTGCCGATCCGGCGGAGGAGGATGATCGCCGTCGTGAAGACAACGAGGTAGTGAAGCGGCCAGAGCATCCGTCCGGATGAGCGGAACAGGGATGCGGCGCGCTCGAGAATCTCGGGCAGGGGGATCGTGACGAGCTCGAAGCCGCCGAGCGCGATGGCCTTCGAGAGTGAAAAGACAGCGAGCGCAAGCACCGCGATGACGAAGGGCAGATAGGGCCTGGGGATCGGCGGGCGCCTTTCGCGCCGGACCACCCATAGCGCGGCCACGAGGAGGGCCACGCCGCCCGTTCCGATGTAGCTGAAGCCCTCATAGTCCCCCGGACCGCGCGGCTTTCCCGGAATGACGAAGGACCAGGCCGACTGAGGATCGAGAAGGGTGAGGAGGTTGGCCCGGAACACGCCGTAGCCCGATTCGGCCAGGCCCCCGCCCGGCATCGGCTGGAATCCGGCGAGCCAGAGGCCGCCGGCGACCACCGCGGCCATCGCGGCCGCCTCGATCACGAGGACGGCCGCACGGCCGCCGAGCATGCGGCGCCTCACCACATCCGCCAGCCAGAGGGTGAGGCACATGGCGAGCAGGTAGGAATGCACCAGCGACGCGATCGCGGCGAGCAGGGGCCACGTCGCCCCCTGCCGCCGGGAAGGCGGCCGCAGGCACAGCCATCCCGCCCAGAGAAGCAGCCATTGTCCGAACAGGGCGTAGTGACCCTTCTGTGCGTGCGGGCCGGAGAGCCGCCACAGCAAGGCCGGGGAGAAGCAGATCAGCGCCGCGAGCAGGAGACGGGCAACCGGATCCCGCACGAAGAGGGCCGCGAGCCGATGCGCGAAGAAGCTCTGCAACAGGAAGCAGGTGAGCAGCCAGGCGCCGTGATACTGCCAGGGCCCCTCGGCCGGCGCGACCGTCGCCTTCAGCAGAAGGGCGAAGAGCGGCACGATGTCGGAGAAGAAGATCGTCGAGCCAAGCTCGAGCCCATAGGCCGGATTGGCCGCCGGCGGCCAATCCCAGGGGGAAGTGCGGAAGAACGACCAGCCCAGGTAGTACTGCGCCGGGTCGCCGAGCTGCATCCAGGCGATGTTCCGCGGGTCGAGGATTCCCGGCCCCAGAACGATGCCGAAGCTGGCTGCCCCGATCAGCAGCGCGGCGAACGTCTCCCAGGCTGCAACACCGGGCGGCCGCCCGGGTGGGACTTCACCATGCCGGGTGGTTCAGCCGATCGGCACACCCGCCTCGTCCTTCGCCGTCCTGATGGTCTGCAGGGTCTGCACCCTCAGTACCGTCGGCGCGTTGGTCAGGCGGGCCGTCAACTCGTTCTCGTGGGCAGTGTCGCGCGCCACGAGGCGCAGCAGGAAGTCCCCGCCTCCGCGGATCATGTGGCACTCCCGCACTTCCGGCCAGGAGGTCGCCAGCACCTCGAAGGCCTCGAGCACGGCCTGCTTCTGCGATTCGAGGCCGACCAGGGCGAAGAAGGTGATCTCCCAGCCCAGCGCGACCGGGTCGATGTCGGCGTGATAGCCGCGGATCACCCCCGTCTCCTCGAGCCGCCGGACGCGGCGCAGGCAGGGCGGCGCCGAGAGGTTCACCCGCCGCGCGAGCTCCACATTCGTCATCCGGCCGTCCCCCTGCAACTCGGCCAGGATGTTCCTGTCGACGGAATCGAGGTCGGGTTCGTCTGTTTCGCGCGGCATGCAGATGGAATCGCTTGTTTCGTTGCCGGGCACCCCGGGTCCGCGCAATATCATTGCACGTGACGGCAGTATCAAGGCACCGGGTTGAGGCCGGCGCCCGCCTGGCCGATATCCGCGGACGCACAACAGAATCTGGAACCCGACCCGTGGCCGAGACGCACCGCACCCGCCTCCTCATCATCGGCGCCGGCCCGGCGGGCTACACGGCAGCGATCTACGCGGCCCGCGCGGGGCTCGCGCCGCTCGTCGTGGCCGGCCTGCAGCCGGGCGGGCAACTGACCATCACCACGGATGTCGAGAACTACCCGGGCTTCGCCGAGGCCATCCAGGGCCCGTGGCTGATGGAGCAGATGCAGAAGCAGGCCGAGCATGTCGGGGCCAGGGTGGTCTTCGACGTGATCACCGCGGTCGATCTCTCCCGCCGGCCCTTCCGGGCCGCGGGCGATTCGGGCGACGCCTACGAGGCCGAGGCGGTGGCCATCGCGACCGGGGCGCAGGCGAAGTGGCTCGGCATTCCGGGCGAGAAGGAGCTCGGCGGGTTCGGCGTCTCGGCCTGCGCGACCTGCGATGGCTTCTTCTATCGCGGCAAGGACGTCGCGGTGATCGGCGGCGGCAATTCGGCGACCGAGGAGGCGCTCTATCTTGCGAACCTCGCCCGGCATGTCACGCTCATCCATCGGCGGGACAGCCTGAGGTCCGAGAAGATCCTGCAGCAGCGTCTTTTCGCGAAGCCGAACGTGACGGTTCTGTGGGATACGGTGACCGAGGAAGTGCTGGCCGACACGTCGGGCCGCGTGCCGGTCGCCCGCGGCCTCGCCCTGCGCAATGCGCGCACGGGGGAGAGGAGCGAACTGAAGGTCGACGGCGTCTTCGTGGCGATCGGCCACGCGCCGGCCACGGCCCTGTTCAAGGGGCAGGTGGAGATGGACGGGGAGGGCTACATCATGACCGTGCCGGGCACCACCCGGACCTCCGTTGCCGGGGTCTTCGCCGCCGGCGACGTGCAGGACAAGGTCTATCGCCAGGCGGTCACCGCCGCGGGCACCGGCTGCATGGCCGCGCTCGAGGCGGAGAAGTTCCTTGCCGCCATCGATGCCGAGACGGAACAAGCAGCAGCCTGATGCCGATCGACTGGGACAAGCTCCGCGTGTTCCACGCGGTTGCCGAAGCCGGCTCCTTCACCCATGCGGGGGAGACGCTGAACCTCAGCCAGTCGGCGGTCTCGCGCCAGATCCAGGCGCTTGAGGAAGCGCTGACCGTCCCGCTGTTCCACCGCCATGCCCGCGGCCTGATCCTGACCGAGCAGGGCGAGACGCTGAACCGCACGGTGCGGGAGGTCTTCGCCAAGCTCGCCATGACCGAGGCCCTGCTCACTGAGAGCCGGGAGCGGCCGGCCGGGCGGCTGAAGGTCACGACCACCACCGGCTTCGGCAGCGCCTGGCTGGCGCCGCGGTTGCGCAAGATGCTCGACCTGCATCCCGAGATCAGCGTCACCCTGCTGCTCGATGATTCGGAACTCGACCTTGCGATGCGCGAGGCGGACGTCGCCGTGCGGATGCACCCGCCGCGGCAGCCCGACCTGATCCAGCGGCACATCGCGACCTTCGGCTGGCGGGTCTGCGGCTCGGCCAGCTACCTCAAGACGGCGGGCATCCCGCAGCGGGTCGAGGATCTCGATGCCCATCGCCTGATCGTCTACGGCGACTACCGGCCGCCCATCGACAACATCAACTGGCTGGCGGAGGCCGGCCGGCGGCCCGGCACCCCGCGGCGCGCGGCGATCGAGATCAATTCGCTTCCCGGCATGCTGGAGGCGGTGCGCAGCGGCCTCGGCCTCGCGGCGCTGCCCGACTACATCGACGAGAGGTTCGGCGACCTCGTGCAGGTGCTGCCCGGGGTCAAGGCGCCGAGGATCGAGGCCTTCTTCGTCTACCCCGAGGAAATGCGCCATTCGAAGCGCGTCGCGGTGTTCCGCGACTTCCTGATGTCGGAACTGGCCGCGGCGGGCGTCTGACCGGTCAGTTACGCATCTTACGAAGGCGTGAGCGGTAGCCATGCGTTCGTATCATGGCGGAGTGTCCGATATCGAGGCACACGCATGCGGCATGCGCGCTATGGTTTGGGTGTTCGACGACTGTGTCGAACGGGGTCCTTTGGATCCCTCGTCTCCCAGACGTGAAGCCTCCCTGTTGACTTGGCCCGGAAAACCTCGGTTTTCCGGGCCTTTCTTTTTGGCCTGCCAGGGGTCGTTTCGCGAAGTCGGACAATGGTTTCGCGAGCATGCTGCGTGTTGTGGATGGTGGGTTTACACGCATCACGGGCAATGATGCCCGGATGGCGCCCTCCCTGATTGCATTTCCTGCCTGCCGGCTGATGCATCGGCTGCCTTGGTCCGCTCGCAATTGTGAGGCATGCAGGCGCCAGACGCTCGCCAGGGACCGCGTACCCCCATGCCCATACTGATAACTGGAGGCTTTGGCTTCATTGGCTCGGCGGTTGTGCGGCGGTTGCTGGGGACGACGGAGGAGGTTGTGGTGAACCTCGACCGAGAGACCTATGCGGCGAGCCCGGAGAGCCTCGGGGCGTGGCGCGGCGACCGGCGGCACGTGCATG
>JAFADX010000174.1 GCA_023424475.1 Pseudomonadota bacterium | reverse complement strand
GAGTGGCGGGGGCTTGGCGGTCGGCAGGGCCGGCCGCTGCGGGGCGCCCTGCGGCGCGGGCTTCTGCGCCAGCGCCGCGCCGGACAGCGCAAACCCCGCGACGGTGGCGAGGGCAAGGGCCCGGAAGCCCGTCCTGGCAGCTGGATGCATCCCGGCTAATCCTCCTGTTGCGATTGCGCAGTAAAGCCCGGCCCGCGTCGCCTCGCCAGCCGGAGGGGCCTGCCCTTGGCGTGGAGTGTGAGGCATTTCACATGTGGGACCAGGGAGGAGATCATCCAGCACCATGGCGCAGCCACCGACCCGACCCGGACCCGGCAGCGACGTCGCCGCCTTTCTCGACAAGGTGGCGCGCATGCCGGCCGCGCGCCCAGCCCGCGGCCGGCCCGGGCGGCTGGTCTTCGCGGTGGACGCCACCGCCTCCCGCCAGCCGGCCTGGGACCGCGCCTGCGCCCTGACGGGTGAGATGTTCCTCGCCACCCGGGACCTCGGCGGGCTCGCCGTCTCGCTGGCCTATTGGCGCGGCTTCCGCGAATTCGCCGCGACCCCCTTCCTGACCGACGGCGCGGAACTGGCGCGGCGCATGGCGACCGTCACCTGCCTCGGAGGGCAGACGCAGATCATGCGCGCGCTGCGCCACGCCATGGCCGAGACCCGCAGGGACAAGGTCGGCGCTCTGGTGCTGGTCGGCGACGCGGTGGAGGAGGATGTCGATGCGCTCTGCCATGCGGCCGGCGAACTCGGCCTCTTCGGGACGCCGGTGTTCTGCTTCCACGAAGGCAACGACCATGCGGCCGGCCATGCCTTCCGCCAGATCGCGAAGGTCTCGGGCGGCGCCTATGCGCCGTTCGATTCGGCGGCGGCGGAGACCCTGCGGGACCTGCTGCGCGCGGTCGCGGTCTTCGCCGCCGGCGGGCGGAGCGCGCTCGCGGCCCTGACCGGTGCGGCCGCGGCGCGGATCGCCGGGCAATTGCCGGCACCGAAGGGTGGCCGATGACCTGGCTCGCGCTCGGCGCCTTCATCCTGGTCCTGCTGCTCGGCCTGGCGAGCGCCTTCGCCAATGCCCCGGTCGCGAGCGTGAAGAAGGCGCTCGCCTGGATCGCGGGCGGGCTCGGCGCCGCGCTGCTGCTGGCCTTGCTGCTGAGCGGGCGGGGGTTCCAGGCGATCTGGTCCGCCGCCTTCTTCGCGCCGCTGATCCTGCAGGCCTGGCGGTCCTGGCGGGCGGCGCGGACCTTCTCGCGCGGCGGCGGCGCGGGCCCCGGGCGGGAAAGCCGCGTCACCACGGCGACGCTCGAGATGGTGCTGCACCACGACAGCGGGCGGATGACCGGCCAGGTGACGCGCGGGCGCTATGCGGGGGCGGATCTCGGCGACCTCGACCTGGCGGCGCTGCGCTCGCTCCTGGCGGAATGCGCCGCCGAGGATCCGGAAAGCGTGCCGTTGCTCGAGGCCTGGCTCGACCGCACGGAGCCGGACTGGCGCAGCGCGCCCGGCAGCCCGCCGCAGGACGACGGTCCGCTGAACCGGGCCGAGGCGCTGGCGATCCTGGGCCTCGCGGACGGCGCGACCGCCGAGGAGATCCGCGCCGCCCATCGGCGCCTCATGCGGGGCGCCCATCCCGACCATGGCGGCAGCGCCTGGCTCGCGGCGCGGCTCAACGCGGCGCGGGACCTGCTGCTCGGCGCATGAGGGCGCTGCATGTGCCGCCGGCCGGCGCTGCATGGGCTGCCACGCTTCGGTGCCGATGCCGCCATACGGCGGACGCGGCCGCGGTATAGTCGCGACGGCATGGACACGACCCGACGCGTGGCGCTGGCCGCCACGATCCTCCTCGCCGCCGCGAACGAGACGTGGGCGCAGGACAACGTCATCACCGGCACGGCCACCTACCGGGAGCGCATGGCCCTCCCGCCCGGGGCGGTGCTGGACGTCGAGCTGCTCGACATCTCGCGCGCCGACGCGCCGGCCCGGCGGATCGCCACGACATGGGTCGAGGTGCAGGGCCAGGTGCCGATCGCGTTCAGCCTCTCCTACGACCCGGCGCGGATCGATCCGCGGATGCGCTATTCGGTCTCCGCCCGGTTGCGGCTGCGGGGCGAGGTTCTCTTCCGCAGCGACCGGGTCACGCCGGTGCTGACCCAGGGCGCGGGCCGCCAGGTCGAGATCCTGCTGGTCCGCGCCCGGCCGGCTGCCGCGGGCGGCGGGGACGGCTCCTCGCCCGTCGGGCCGCTCTGGATCGCCGAGGATATCGGCGGCCGCGGCGTGGTGGACCGGCTGCAGACCAGCATCACCTTCGGCGCCGATGGCCGTGCCTATGGCTCGGGCGGCTGCAACCGCTTCACCGGGAGCTATACGCTCGAGGGCACGTCGCTGCGCTTCGGTGCGATGGCGCAGACCAACATGGCCTGCGTGGAGGCGGCGATGGACCAGGAACAGCGCTTCCACCAGGCGCTCGGCGCCGTGCGGGGGTGGCGGATCGAGAACGGCCTGCTGCACCTGACGGACGGGCAGGGCGCGACGGTGGTCCGGCTGGCCCGCGGCGAATAGGGATTCAGGCTTTCCCCGAGGGCAGGGTGATCGTCCTGCCGTCGAGGGCGAACTTTCCCCAGCCCTGGTGATGGATCGTCCTCGCGCCGCGCCGCGCGGGGTCGATCCAGGCATGGACGACTTCCAGCACGAACATGCAGTAGGCGTTGACCATCCGCGTGTCGATCACGCGGCATTCCAGGTTGGCGAAGCAGTCGGGCAGCAGCGGCGCCGCGACGCGGCGCGCGGGCCTGGTGGCGATGCCGAGGGTCGCGAACTTGTCCGTATCGGCGCCCGAGCAGTTGCCGATCGCCACCACCGTCTTCGCGAGATCCGCCGGCGGCACCGCGACGACGCACTCCTTCGTGCGCCGCAGCGCCCTGAAGGAATGGTTCCGGTTGCTGACGATGCAGGCGACCTGCGGAGGCGTGAACTCGACCATCATGTGCCAGGACATGGCCATGACGTTCGGGATGCCACGGTGGCTGGTGGCCAGCAGCACCACCGGCCCTGGTTCGATCAACTGGTACGCCCGTTCCAGCGGGAACGACCGCAAGTGACGGTGTCCAGAGGCCTTTCGGCCTCTGGCGGGTGGGTTCGGGAGGGCGGAGCCCTCCCGGGACATCACAGGCTGCCGAACAGCGCCGTCGTGTCGCTCATCCGGTTCGAGAACCCCCACTCGTTGTCGTACCAGGACAGCACGCGCACCAGCCCGCCATCGACCACCTGGGTCTGCGTCGCGTCGAAGGTGGACGACATCGGGTTGTGGTTGAAGTCGATCGAGACCAGCGGCGCGGTGTTGTAGCCGAGGATGCCCTTCAGCGGCCCGCTCTCGGACGCGGCCTTCATCGCCGCGTTCACGGCTTCCTTGGTCACGCCTTCCTTGGCGGGCACGAAGTCGAGCGAGACGAGGGAGACGTTCGGCGTCGGGATGCGGATGGCAGTGCCGTCGAGCTTGCCCTTCAGCTCCGGCATCACCAGGCCCACGGCCTTGGCCGCGCCGGTCGAGGTCGGGATGGCCGAGACGGCCGCCGCGCGCGCGCGGTGCAGGTCCTTGTGCAGCGTGTCCACGGTGTTCTGGTCGCCCGTGTAGGCGTGGATCGTCACCATGTAGCCGCGCACGATGCCGAAATTGTCGTGCAGCACCTTCGCCACCGGCGCGAGGCAATTGGTGGTGCAGGAGGCATTGGAGATGACCGTCATCTCCTTCGTCAGAGTCTGGTGGTTCACGCCATAGACGATGGTCGCGTCGGCATTGTCCCCAGGAGCCGAGATGACGACCTTGCGGGCGCCGGCCGTCAGCAGCGCGGAGGCCTTCTCCTTGCTGGCGAAGATGCCGGTGCATTCCATCGCGACATCGACGCCCTTGAGCGGCAGCTTCGTCGGGTCGCGCTCGGCCGTGATCTTGATCGGGCCCCAGGTCTTGCCGGCGTTCTTGATCGTGATGGTGTCGCCCTCGACGATCACCTCGCCGGGGAAGCGGCCATGCACGCTGTCGTAGCGGAACAGGTGGGCGTTCGCCTCGACCGAGCCGAGGTCGTTGATGGTGACGAATTCCAGGTCGTCGCGGCCGGCCTCGCAGGCGGCGCGCAGCACCAGGCGACCGATGCGCCCGAACCCGTTGATGGAAACCTTCACCGGCATGATGGTCTGTCCTTCCCCTACTGCTGCATTCGGTTCGAATTGGCCTGGCAGCGATGCCAGTTCATCTGGTAGCCCGCCTCGCCCTGCCGGCCGTAACACCATCCCAGCATGGCGAGAACACGGCCATAGGCGTCGCGGGCGCCGCAGGCCTCCCAGGTCTCCTGGGAATCGCCGCTGCCGCCCCGGCAGCGGCCATTGGCCTCGCGCTCCAGCCTGATCAGCGTCTCCGCATTCACCTGCGCCACGGCGGGCACGGCAAGCAGCGGGATCGCGGCGCAGGCGAGCATGAAGCCCCGGCCGTTCACGGCACGGCGACCGGCAGGCGCTTCTTCACTGCCGCCGTCACGGCATCCGCCGTGATGCCGAAATGCCTGAACAGGTCCTCGGCCGGGGCCGAGGCGCCGAAGCCGGTCATGCCGATGAAGACGCCATCGGCGCCGAGCCAGCGGTCCCAGCCGAAGCCGATGGCGGCCTCGATGCCGACGCGCAGGCCGCTGCCGAGGACCTGCTCGCGGTAGGAGGCGTCCTGCGCCGCGAAGATCTCCCAGCAGGGCAGGGAGACGACGGCGGTCGGGATGCCCTCGGCCTCCAGCGTCTCGCGCGCGGCGACGGCGAGATGCACCTCGGACCCCGTCGCGATCAGCGTCGCCTTGCGGGGGCCGGAGGCCTCGGCCAGCACGTAGCCGCCGCGGGCGCAGCGGTTCTCGCCGGCATCGGCCCGGACGGCGGGCAGGTTCTGGCGCGACAGCGCGAGAAGCGAGGGACCGTCGGCGCGCTTGACCGCGAGCTCCCAGCACTCCGCCGTCTCGATCGCGTCCGCAGGGCGGAAGATGAAGACGTTCGGCATGGCGCGGAAGGAGGCGAGGTGCTCGACCGGCTGGTGGGTCGGCCCGTCCTCGCCGAGGCCGATGCTGTCATGCGTCAGCACATGGATGACGCGCTGGTGCATCAGCGCCGCGAGGCGGATCGCCGGGCGCATGTAGTCCGAGAACACCAGGAAGGTGCCGGAATAGGGGATGATCCCGCCATGCAGCGCCATGCCGTTCATGGCCGCGGCCATGCCGTGCTCGCGCACGCCCCAGTGGACGAAGCGGCCGGCGAAGTTGCCCGGGGCGATCGCCGGGATGCCCTTCACGTTGGTGTTGTTCGATCCGGTCAGGTCGGCCGAGCCGCCGACCATCTCGGGCACCGACGGCACCAGGGCCTCCAGCGCGCGCTGCGAGGCGACGCGCGTCGCGAGCTTCGGCTTCTCCTCGGCGTGCTTCGCGCGGAGAGCGGCCAGCGCGTCGCGCCAGGCTTCCGGCAGGCGGCCGGCCATGGCGCGGTCGAATTCCGCCTGCTGCGGGTGCTTCGCGAGGCGCTTGAGCCAGGACCGGCGGGTGCCGGCGCCGCGGCGGCCGGCGGCCTCCCAGGCGGCCTTGATGTCCTCGGGCACGGTGAAGGGCGGTGCGGTCCAGCCGAGCGCCTGCTTCGCCGCCGCCGCCTCCGCCGCGCCGAGCGGGCTGCCGTGCGAACCCGCGGTGCCCGCCTTGGTCGGCGCGCCGAGGCCGATGATGGTGCGGCAGGCGATCAGCGTCGGCTTGCGGTTGCGCGTGGCCCAGGCCATCGCGGCGGCCAGCGCCTCGGGGTCATGCCCGTCCACGCGGCGCGTCGCCCAGCCATAGGCCTGGAACCGCTTCAGCGTGTCGTCGGTGAAGGACAGCGCCGTGTCGCCGTCGATCGAGATGTGGTTGTCGTCCCACAGCACGCAGAGCTTCGCGAGGCCGTAATGGCCGGCGAGGGAGGCGGCCTCATGCGAGACGCCTTCCTGCAGGTCGCCGTCCGAGGCGATGACCCAGGTGCGGTGGTCGACCAGCGAGGTGCCGAAGCGCGCCTGCATCATCCGCTCGGCGAGCGCCATGCCGACGGCGGTCGCGATGCCCTGGCCGAGCGGGCCGGTGGTCGTCTCGATGCCGGGATGCTCGCCGAATTCGGGGTGCCCGGCCGCCGGCGAATGGAGCTGGCGGAAGCGCCTGAGCTGCTCGATCCCCATGCCCGCCTGGCCCGTCAGGTGGAGCAGGCTGTAGAGCAGCATGGAGCCGTGGCCCGCGCTGAGCACGAAACGATCGCGGTCGGCCCAGCGGGGATCGGCCGCGTCGTACTTCAGGAACTTCGTGAACAGCACGGTCGCGACGTCGGCCATGCCCATGGGCATGCCGGGATGGCCGGACTTCGCGGCCTCGACGCTGTCGATGGCGAGCGCGCGGATGGCGTCCGCCAGCCGCCGGGTCTCGGTGACCGGCCGGGCGAGGATCTCGGCCTGGGCCGCAAGGGCCGGGTTCCGGGAGGCGTCGGGCGAGGGGGCGATGCTGGCCAAGTGAAGGCACCTGCGGCTGCTGACGGGGGCGGGGCCGCTATAGAGGCGGGGTGGCTGCGGGGCAACCTCGGGGCCCTGCGGGGCTGCCGTTCCGCGGGCGCGGTCAGGGGGCGAAGATCGCGAAGACGTAGGTCGCCGCCAGCACCAGGTGAACCAGGCCGCACAGAAGATTGGTCCGCCCGGTGCCGTAGGTGATGATCGCCACCAGGAACGACAGCCCGAGCAGCACCGTCTGGCCGGGGGCGATGCCGAGGGCGAGCGGCATCCCCTGCCACCAGGCGACCGCCGCGACGGCCGGGACCGTCAGCCCGATGCAGGCGACCGCGGCCCCGAGGGCGAGGTTGATGCTCGACTGCAGGCGGTTCGCGGCGGCCGCGCGGACGGCCGCGGCACTTTCCGGCATCAGCACGATCACCGCGACGAGCACGCCGGTCATCGCCGCCGGCGCGCCCGCCGCGCGCACCCCGGCCTCGAGCGCCGGGCCGAGCGCCTTGGCCAGCATCACGACCGCGAGGAGCGCGACGCACATCAGGGCGAAGCTCGCCAGGGCCAGGCGGGCGGAAGGCTGGGCGCGGCCGTGGGTTCCGGCGTCGCCGACCGGCAGAAAATAATCTCGGTGCCAGCTCGTCTGGATGAACACGAAGGCGCCGTAGAGCGCGAGGCAGGCGAGGGAGACGAAGGCGAGCTGCGGCCAGGACAGGTAGGGCCCGGGCACCGCCTGCGCGTGGTTCGGATAGACCAGCACCAGTGCCGCCATCGGGATCAGCACGGCAAGGAAGGAGCTGGCGCCCTCCACGCGGAATTCCGCATCCCGGTGCCGCCAGGCCGCGACGACGATGCAGAGCCCCGCGAGTCCGTGCACCACCAGCATCACGGCCGCGTGCACCGAATCCCGCATCAGCCCGGGATTCGTGTCGCCGCCGAGCATCAGGGCGACGATCAGCCCGGCCTCGATCACCGTCACGGCGAGGGCGAGGATCAGCGTTCCGAAGGGCTCGCCGACCCGCAGCGCCACGACCTCCGCGTGATGGACCGCCGCGAGCACATTGCCGAGCAGCGCCGCGGCGAGCAGCAGCGCGAGCGGCCCCGTGCCGGCCTTGCCGAACAGGAGCCAGGCCGCCAGCCCGAGAAGGGGCAGCAGCAGGGCATGGAGCGGGATGCGATCGGTAGGAGCGCCGGCCATGCCCCTGCCTAGCACTACTTTGGCAGAAGAGCAGAAGATGTGCTGGGCTAACCGGTTTGGGAATCCCTTGGCCTGGGTTGCGTGATGCATGAGGGGTCGGCTTTGGGGAGCCGATCATGGTGGACGAGGCGGTTGGCACGGGCTGGCAGGCCGAACTGGAGCATTGGCTTGCGCCCTTTCTCGTCAGGCTCGGGCACAAGGCGCGGCAGCGGATGTGCCCGCTCTACGTCGCCGGCCTGACGGGCCCTGGTGAGCGCAAGGGCATTCAGCCGATGGCCGAGCGGCTCGGGCTCGGAGCACACGATCGGCTCCATCACTTCATCGCGGCTGGCACCTGGGATGCGGCGCCGCTCCTCGAGGAACTGGCCCGCAAGGCCGACGAGGTGCTGGGCGGTGACGATGCGGTGCTGGTGGTGGATGACACTGCCCTGCCCAAGAAGGGCAACGCATCGGTCGGCGTCGCGCCGCAGCATGCCTCGGCGCTGGGCAAGCAGGCCAACTGCCAGACCCTGGTCTCGCTGACGCTGGCCAGAGGCGAGGTGCCGGTGATGGTGGGGCTGCGACTGTTCCTGCCCGACAGTTGGACGGGAGATCCGGAACGGATGCGGCGCTCCGGTGTGCCGGCGGAGTTCCTGGCGCCGCGCAGCAAGCCCGAGATCGCCATCCAGGAGATCGACCGCCTGCGGGCCGCCGGCCTGCGTTTCGGCGCGGTGCTGGCCGATGCGGGCTACGGCCTGAGCGCCCCGTTCCGCCAGGCCCTGAGCGCGCGCGGCCTGCACTGGGCGGTCGGTATCCCCCGCCACCAGAAGGTCTATCCGGCGGATGTCGCCCTGATCTTTCTCGTTACCGACCTCGGCCTCCTGGATCAATGCCGTGGAGGGTCTGTTCGCCACCCTGACCACGCGCCGCCTGAAGCGCGGCGTCTTCCGCTCCGTGATCGAGCTGAACCAAGCCATCCGGGACTACCTCGACGCCCACAACGCCGACCCGAAGCCCTTCCGCCGGACCGCACCCGCCGACACCATCATCGGCAAGCACCAGCGCGGGAAGCGTCTGCTGGAATCACTCCACTAGAGTCGTTCCCGCTCGCCCTGGCTCACGGCAACGTCCCTAGCCCTTTGTTTGTGCGAGCATCTTCACCCGATCAGGTGATCCCACCTGACCGGGATCTGCTCTAGCCGCCGCGGACGTCGAAGCGGTCCGGTCCCGGGAACAGGCGCTGATCGCCGCAGCGATGCCCGGCGCGCGGCCGACGGCGCCATGCCCGGGCGGCGCCCTCAGACGAAGGTCAGCAGCCGCCGCGGATTGCCGACCATGATCGCCTCGATCTCGGAGTCCTGCCAGCCGCGCTTGCGCATGTGCGGCAGCACCTTCTTCTGGATATGGGCGTAGCCATGGCCGCCCCATTCGCTGAACTGGATCGTGTGGCAGATGTCATGGCTGATCACGATCTGATCGAGATGTCCGCGGTCGATGACCCGCCGGATGGTGCGGATGCGCATCCCGTCATTCGGCATGTCGATGTCCGAATGGGCGTAATAGGTGTTCTCCTGACCGAACAGGTCCCATTCGAGGATCACGCCGGCATCCGCCAGGCGGAACAGGCGGTCGTCATCGAAGATCGTGCGGTCGATGTGGTCGATGATGGTGCGCGACAGGTCGGCGCCGTGCTCCTTCAGGAACTCGACCAGCATCCAGGGATGGTCCTCGTGCCGTGCCGGATGGATCGTGAGGGCGGCGCCGGTGTGCTGCTGCGCGATGACCGCGCCGGCCAGCACCCGCTTCTCCAGGTCCGTCCAGGGCCATTGGCAGCCGATCTCGCCGACGATGCCCGCGCGCACCCCGGTGCCCCAGGCTCCCTGCTGCACCTGGTCGATCATCTCCTCGGCGAAGCTGTCGATGCTGCGGCCGTGGTTCGCCGGGTCCTGGTAGTCATGGACGTAGTGGCCGCAGCCCATGACGATGTGGGCGCCGGTCCTGCGCGCGACCTCGGCCAGCCCGTCGGGATCGGGTTCGAGCCCGCCGATGGTGAGCTCGACCACCGTCTTCCCGCCGGCGGCGACCATCTCGGCCGTAGCGCGGGCGGCGACGTCGCGGTCCTTCTGGGTGGTGTTGCGCGGATCGGCGACGTGGCCGTTCAGCAGGTCCCAGTACCGGCCCGGCTGTGGTCCGCCGGCGAGGCCGGGCACGCGCTGCGACGGCGGGGTGATGTTCCAGATCAGGTGCTCATGCATCAGGGTGTGGCCGAGATCGGCCGGATCCACCAGGCCGAGCACCGTCTGTGCCTTGCCCCTCATCTCGTCGCGCGTCAGGCGCATCGCTCATCTCCCCTCGGTTGCCCCTCGCGTGCCGCCGCAACCGCCGGCCGAGGCACGGCACGGACCTCAGCTTGGCACGCTGCGCGTTCGCGCGCGATGCGTGGCCGCGCGCCTGGACGCGGAACATCGCCGATCCCTCGAGGCGTGCTGTGGCATAACCAATTGTGCAGAACAGATCATTGCGCATACGCTTGGGTTATGAATGGCCGCGCGCCGACCCTTCGCGAACTCGAAGCCCTGCAGGCGCTGCTGCGACGACGCAGCGTCACGCGCGCGGCGCAGGATCTTGGCGTGTCGCAGCCGGCGGTGAGCAGGACGCTGCGCCAACTGGAGGAGATGCTCGGCCTGCCGCTGTTCCTGCGGCGCGGCGGCAGGCTGGAGCCGACCCAGGAGGCCGAGGCGCTGCTGCCCGCGCTGGACGGCGTCTTCGCCGCCCTTGGCGGGCTGCGGGACCTCGGCAACGCGCTGCGCCGGGGGCCTGCCGGGCGGGTCACCGTAGCTGCCGTGCCGACCATCGCGAACACCGTGCTGCCGCTGGTGATCGCATCCTCCATGGCGCGCCATCCGAGCCTGCAGGTCGGCGTCACCATCGGCGTGACGCGGGAGGTGGTGACAGCGGTGGGGCGGGGGGCGGCCGATGTCGGGCTGGTGCACGACATCCTCGACGATCCCCTGGTGGTCGCCCAGGAACTCGGCGCGGCCCATGTCGGCTGCGTCGTCCGGCGCGACCATCCCTTTGCGCAGCGGCGCATGGTGGAGGCGCGCGACCTTCGTGGCGTGGCCTATGTCGCCTATCCTGTCCATTCTCCCCTCAGCGACCGCATCGCGGTGGCCTTCGAGGAAGTCGGCGAGGCCTATGCGCCCCGGGTCGACGCCGCGGCCTCCACGACGATCTGCGCGACGGTCGCCAGCACCGGCATGCCTGGACTGGTCGAGGACTACATCCTCGCGCCGGGCTGGTGGAAGGATCTGCGCATGCTGCCCCTGGCGCCGCCGGTCCCGCTGCGGCTGCGGCTGCTCGTCGCGCGCAGGCAGCCGCTGACGGGCGCCGCGGCACGGCTCGCCGACCTCTGCGCGAGCACCGCGATGGAGGTGCTGACCCGCCGCGCCTTCCTCCTCACCGACTCCCGCTCGCCGCGAGGTCGAACAGCTGCCGCGCCGCCTCCGGCGCGCCGGCCTTCCGGCGGTGCAGGACGAAGGTGATCTCGCCCAGCGGCGGCAACCCCTCGCGGTCGCCCAGGACCCGCAGGTCCGGCGCCAGCATGTCGACGCTGCGCGGCGTCACGCCCAGGCCCGCGCGCACCGCGGCGCGCAGGCCGGCGAGGCTGCTTGCCGTCCCCCGCTCGACATAGGCGCGGCCGGCGCGCTCGAGCGCCGTCAACGCGATCCTGCGGTGCAGGCCGGCTTCCGTCGGGAGCAGCAGGGGCACGACCTCCTCCCGCCCGAGGCGGAAATCATAGGCGGCGATCCAGGCGAGGGGCGACCGCCGGAGGACGACATGCGGCAGCGCCCCCTCCGTCTGCGTCGAGACGGCGAGATCGAGCCCGCCTTCGTGCAGGGCCGCCATGAGGGAGGCGCTCCGCGCCACCATCAGTTCGAGCCTCACGCCCGGGCTCGACTGCGCGAAGCGGCGCAGCATCCCGGGCAGCACGCCCTCGGCGTAGTCGGGGGGCACGCCCATCCGCACGAGGCCGCCCGTGCCCCCGCCATGCAGGCTTGCCAGGGCTTCGTCATGCACTGCGAGCAGGCGCCGCGCATGTGCGACCAAGCGGAGCCCTGCTTCGGTGAGTTCGCTGCTGCGGCCGCGGCGGCGGAACAGCCGCGCGCCGGCCTGCGCTTCCAGCCGGCGCATCTGCTGGCTGACCGCCGGCTGGGTTCGGCCGACGCGGATGCCGGCCTGCTCGAAGGTCCGTGTCTCCGCGATGGCGAGGAATGTGCGCAGGGCGCTGAGGTCGAGTGGCATGACGGGAAAAGGATAAGCAATATGCATGGGATCTGGCGCGGGTTTTTGTTGGTCGCTTATGGCGGCCGATGCCTAGGCTGGACGCCATCCCGCCGGCCCGATGGCGGGCAACAAGCAGCGCCCTGGGAGGCGCCGGTCACGGACCCATGCAAGGGAGACACGACCCCATGCGACTTTCGATCACGCGCCGTCACCTCGGAGGCGGTCTTCTGGGCGCCGGCATGGCTGCCGCGATCCGGCCGGCCATCGCGGCGGGGCCCTATCCGGACCGGCCGATCCGCCTCGTCGTGCCCTTCGCGCCGGGCGGCGGCGTGGATGCCGTCGCGCGCATCATCGCCGAGCCGCTCGGCGTCTCGCTCGGGCAGCCCGTCGTCGTCGAGAACCGCGGCGGCGCGGGCGGCGCGATCGGCGTGGACATGGTCGCGAAGTCCCCGCCCGACGGCTATACGCTGTCCATGGTCAGCCCGGGCAACATGACCGCCGGGCCGGTGGTGCGGCCGACGCCCTATGATCCGCTGACCCTCGGCTATGTGACGATGATCGCCCGCAGCCCGCTGCTGCTTGTCGCCCGGAACGGCTTCAGCGCGCAGAACCTCCAGGACTTCGTCGCGCTGGTGCGGCGCGAGCCGGACGCCGTGCGCTTCGCCTCGGCCGGGGTCGGTACCGGCACGCATCTCGCCGTCGAGCTGATGAACCTCCGCCTCGGCGTGCGCATGGCGCATGTGCCCTATCGCGGCACCGGCCCGGTGCTGACGGACATGCTCGCCGGCAACGTGGACGTCTTCTTCAGCGACGCCTCGGCCTGGCCGATGGTGCAGCAGGGGCAGCTCCGGCTGCTGGCGGTGAGCTCGGCGGCGCGGTGGGAGACCTCCCCGCAGACGCCCTCGGTCGGCGACGTGGTGCCGGACTTCGACATCTCCAACTGGTACGGCCTCATCGCCCCGCCGGGCACGCCGGAGCCGATCCGCACCCGGCTGGCCGGGGAGATCGCGAAGATCATCGTGCGCCCCGCGATCACGGAGATGCTGCACCGGATCGGCTTCCGGCCGGCGCCCATGTCGCCCGCCGAATTCGCCGCCTTCGTGCGCACCGAGCTGGAGACCTGGCGCACCGTCGTCCAGGCCGCCAACATCCGCGCCGACTGACGCGGGAGCATCCTTCCGCCTGCCCGCACTGCCGCAAGGGACATAATGAGCAAGACTGCACGCCTGGCCGTCGATATCGGCGGCACCTTCACCGACCTGGTCCTCGCGCTGCCGGACCGGTTCATCTCCACCAAGGTGCTGACGACTCATGACGCGCCGGAGCGTGCGGTGCTGGACGGCACGGCGAAGATCCTCGCGGAGGCCGGGGTCGGCGCGGCCGACCTCGCGCTGGTGATCCATGGCACCACGCTCGCCACCAATGCGCTGATCGAGCGCAAGGGCGCGCGGACCGCGCTGGTGACGACCGAGGGGTTCCGCGATTCCCTCGAGATCGCCTACGAGCACCGCTTCGAGCAGTACGACCTCTACATGGAACGGCCCGAGCCCCTGGTGCCGCGCCCCTGGCGCTTCGAGGTGCCGGAGCGCGTCGCCGCCGACGGCGACGTCCTGCTGGCGATGGATGAGGCGGCGGTGGAGCGGATCGGCGCCGCCATCAGGGCGGAGGGCGCGGAGGCGGTCGCCGTCTCCTTCCTCCATGCCTACCAGAACGACGCGCATGAGCGGCGCGCGCGGGAGATCCTTGCGCGCCACCTGCCGGCGGAGGTGATCGCCATCTCCTCCGAAGTCTGCCCGGAGATCCGCGAATACGAGCGGACCTCGACGACCGTCGCCAATGCCTATGTCCTGCCGCTGATGGAGCGCTACCTGCATCGGCTGGAGGATGGGCTCAAGGCGCTCGGCAGCACCGGGCCGCTGCTGCTGATCATGTCCTCGGGCGGGATCACGACGGTCGAGACGGCGCGGCGCTTCCCGATCCGGCTGGTGGAATCCGGGCCGGCGGGGGGTGCGATCCTGGCGCAGATCCTGGCGGCCGAGAACGGCATCGACCGGGCGCTCGCCTTCGACATGGGCGGCACGACGGCGAAGATCACGCTGATCGACGACATGAAGCCGCAGCAGGCCCGGCACTTCGAGATCGCCCGCGCGGCGCGCTTCGTGAAGGGCAGCGGCATTCCGGTGCGGATCCCCGTGATCGACATGGTCGAGATCGGCGCCGGCGGCGGTTCGATCGCGCGCGTGGACGGCCTCGGCCGCATCACGGTGGGGCCAGACAGCGCAGGGTCCATGCCGGGCCCGGCCTGCTACGGCCGCGGCGGCACCGTGCCGACGGTGACGGATGCCGACCTGGCCCTGTCCTGGATCGACCCGTCGCGTTTCGCCGGCGGGCACATCACGCTCGATCCCGCGGCCTCCGACGAGGCCTGCGCGGCGACCGTGGCGCGGCCGCTCGGCATGCCTCTCGCGCAGGCGGCGCTCGGCATCACCGAGATCGTCACCGAGACCATGGCGAGCGCGGCACGTGTCCATGCGGTCGAGAACGGCAAGGAGACCAGCGGGCGGACGATGATCGCCTTCGGCGGCGCGGCGCCGCTGCACGCGGCGCGCATGGCGCAGAAGCTCGGCATGGACCGGGTGCTGGTGCCGGTCGGCGCGGGGGTCGGCTCGGCCTACGGCTTCCTCGGCGCCCCGATCGGCTACGAGGTGGTGCGCACGCGCCTGGTCAGCCTCAGGGCCTTCGATGCGGCGCTGGTGAACGGCCTCTATGCGGCGATGCGCGAGGAGGCGGAAGCGGTGGTCCGGCTCGGTGCGCCCGGGGCGGCGCTGCAGGAGGTGCGGACGGGCTTCATGCGCTATCGCGGCCAGGGCCACGAGGTGGCGGTGGCGCTGCCGGAGGGGCCCTATGGCGCGGACGGGGCGGAGATCTTCCGCGCGGCCTTCGAGCGCACCTACCACGCGCTCTATGGCCGCACGATCCCGAGGCTGGAGATCGAGGTGCTGACCTGGACGCTGGCGCTCGCCGAGGCGAAGCCGCTGCCGGCGCGCATCCCCGACCCGCCGGAGGCGGCGGCGCCGCCGCCCACCGGCCGGCGGCGCATCGTCGATCCGGGGACGGGCGGACCGGTCGAGGCCGCGATCTACGACCGCGCCACGCTGGCTGCCGGCGCGCGCATCAGCGGCCCGGCGGTGATCGTCGAGGCCGAGACTTCCACCCTCGTCCCCGAGGGCTTCCGCGCCGGACCCAATGCGGCCGGCCACATCCTGATCGAGAGGATCGCCCGATGAGCAACGTGATCGGCGAGATCGAGATCCAGATCCTCTGGAACCGCCTGCTCTCGGTGGTGGAGGAGCAGGCGCAGACGCTGGTGCGGACCGCCTTCTCGACGGCGGCGCGCGAGGCCGGGGACATCTCGGCCGGCGTCTTCGACATGAAGGGGCGGATGCTCGCCCAGGCGGTGACGGGCACGCCGGGGCACATCAACTCCATGGCGCGCTCGGTGGTGCACTTCCTCGACGCCTTCCCGGCGGCGACGCTGAAGGACGGGGACATCCTGATCACCAACGATCCCTGGAAGGGAACGGGGCACCTCTTCGACCTGACGGTGGTGACGCCGATCTTCCTCGACGGGAAGGCGGTCGCGCTCTTCGCCTCCACGACGCATGTGGTCGACATCGGCGGCCTCGGCGTCAGCGCCGAGGGGCGGCAGATCTACCATGAGGGCCTCTACATCCCGCTGATGTACCTCGCGCGCGAGGGGCGGATGAACGAGGACCTGCTCGGCATCGTCCGCGCCAATGTGCGCGAGCCGGTGCAGGTGGTGGGCGACATCTATGCGCTGATCGCCTGCAACGAGACGGGCGGCAGGCGCCTGGTCGAGATGATGCGCGAATTCGGCCTCGCCGATCTCGATCATCTCGGCGAGGAGATCATCTCGCGCAGCCGGCGCGCCATGGCGGAGGTCATCGCGAAGCTGCCCCAGGGTTCCTGGACGGCGGAGATGACGATCGACGGCTTCGAGGCGCCGGTGACGCTCGTCGCGACGCTGAGCATCGCGGGCGACCGCGTGACGGTGGACTACGCGGGCACCTCCGGCCTGTCGCGCTACGCCATCAACTGCCCGCTCTGCTACACGGAGGCCTATACCGCCTTCGGCGTGAAGGCGGCGCTCGCACCCTGGATCCCGAACAACACGGGGACGCTGGATGCCGTGATCGTCACGGCGCCCGAGAACACCATCGTCAACGCGCCGCATCCGGCGGCGGTCTATGCACGCTCGGTGATGGGGCACATGCTGCCGGACGTGGTCTATGGCTGCCTCGACCAGGCGATGCCGGACACGGTGCCGGCCGAGGGCACCTCGAGCCTGTGGAACCTGAGCCTGCTGGCCGGGCACGGGCTGACGGGCACCGAAGGCTCGGCCACGCGCGCCTTCAACGTCACCACCTTCCATTCCGGCGGCGCCGGCGCGCGGCCGCGGCAGGACGGGCTCTCGGCGACGCCGTTTCCGTCGGGCGTGCGCAACGTGCCGGTGGAGATCACCGAGGCGATCACGCCGCTGGTGGTCTGGCGGAAGGAGTTCCGGCGCGGTTCCGGCGGCGCCGGCCGGCAGCGCGGCGGGCTTGGCCAGCGGATGGAGATCGGCAACCGGGACAAGGCTGCCTTCGGCATCCAGGCGCGCTTCGAGCGCGGCGTCTATCCCGCCCGGGGCCGCAGCGGCGGGGCGCCGGGCGCGAAGGGGCGGCTGTCGCTCGAATCCGGCGCGCAACTGGCGATCAAGGGGTTGCAGATCATCCCCGCCGAGGATCGGCTGATCGTCGAGATGCCGGGCGGCGGCGGCTATGGCGACCCGTTCCAGCGCGATCCCGCCGCGGTGGCGCGCGATGTCCGCTACGGGCTGATCGACCCGGAGCAGGCGGAGGCGGAGTACGGCGTGGTTCTGGCGGCGAACGGCGAGCCCGATGCGGCCGCCACGACCAAGCGCCGCGCAGCGCGCTGAACGGGAGGCGGCGATGGACAACCGCGTGCTGCGCATCGGCGTCATCGCCCCGCCGGCCAATGTCGCGCTGGAGCGCGAGCTCCCGCGCTACCTGCCGGACGGGGTGGTGACGAACCACAACCGGCTGTCGCGGCCCGAGGCCAGGCTGACCAGGGAATCCCTGCTGGAGATGGGCGAGAGCGTGGTCCGCGCGGCGAGCGACCTCGCCTATGCGCGGCCGGACGTCGTGATGTACGGCTGCACCAGCGGTTCGTTCCTCGACGGCTTCGGCAACGAGGCGAAGGTAGCAGACCGCATCACCGCGCTGATCGGCGTGCCGGCCTTCACGACCTCCTCCGCGGTGCTCGAGGCGCTGCGGGCGCTCGCGGCACGGCGGGTCTTCATGGTCACGCCCTATCCGGACGAGGTGAACGAGCACGAGCTCGGCTTTCTCGCCCATCACGGCTTCGAGGTGCCGGCGTGGGATTCCTTCCGCTGCGCGGTGAGCGAGGAGATCAAGGCGATCACCTCGGACGAGGTCGCGGCGCTGGTGCTGCGCAACCGGGACGGGATCGCGGATTGCGACGCCGTCTTCGTCTCCTGCACGAACCTTCTCGTCATGGACCGGATCGAGGCGCTGGAGGCCGAGCTCGGCAAGCCATTGGTGACGTCGAACCAGGCATCGCTCTGGGCGGCGCTGCGGCGCCTCGGGGTGGATACCCGGAACATCGCCTGCGGCCGGCTGTTCCGGAGCGGGCCGCCGCCGGCCTGATGCGGCGGCGCTACCTTCGGCGTTCGAACCAGCCCACGATGCCGCGGGGCAGGAACTGGATGAACAGGACCAGCAGGATGCCGTAGATGAGCGGCGCCGCGCCGATGAAGGCGGTGCCGAAGGCGACGCGCAGCGTCTCCTCGAGCGCGGTGGTGAAGGCGGCGCCGACCGTCGGGCCGAGCATCGAATACATGCCGCCGGCGAGCGCGCCGAAGACGATCTGCAGCGAGATGCCGATGCCTGCGAGGCTCTCGGGGTTCAGATAGAGGCGATACTGCGCCCCGAGTGCGCCGCCGAGGGCGGCGAGGCCGGCCGAGAGCAGGGTGATCGCCATCTTCTCCCGCGTCACGTGGATGCCGACCGCGGCCGCGGCGTCCTCGTCCTCGCCGATCGCGGTCAGGGCCTTGGCGGACATGCTCCGGTCGATCCGCCACCAGGCGAGGATTCCGAAGCCCCAGACGGCCAGCGCGAGCCACCAGAAGGTGTGCTTGTCGAACTGCATCGCAGCGATGGGGTGTTCGGGCGCGAGGCGCGGCGTCATGCCGAGCGAGCCGCCGGTATGGTCGCGCAGCGCCACGATCAGGATGCGCACGATCTCGCCGGCCGCGAGGGTGACGAGCGCGAAGTAATGGCCGACGACGCGCAGCCTGAAGCAGGGATAGGCGAGCAGCGCGGCCCCGGCGACCGCGAGTGCTACGCCGGCCGGCAGGCCGATCCAGGGCGAGAGCCCGGCATCGTTCCACAGCAGCGCCATGGTGTAGGCGGCGATGCCGATGAAGGCGCCGTGACCGAAGGAGACCAGGCCGAAGCGTCCCATCAGCGCCCAGCCCGTGCAGCTCAGCGCCGAGAGCATCGTCACGATGCCGAGATGCAGGAAGTATTCCGGCAGGCCGAGGAAGGGAACGACCGCGAGGAGGACGAAGAGCGCGAGCGCGAAGCGGATCATCGTGCGAAGAGCCCCCGCGGCCGGGCGAACATCACCACGATGAAGCAGGCGAAGGCGACCACGTAGCTCATCTCGGTGTTCCACCAGAAGCCGCCGGTGGAGACGATGACGCCCATGAGGAAGGCCGCGAGGAAGCCGCCGAGCATGTTCCCCAGCCCGCCCATGACGCAGATCATGAAGGTGATCGGCCCGAAGGAGAGGCCGATATACGGGTGCACGTCGAGCTGTACGACCAGCAGGCAGGCCGCGAGGCCCGCAAGCCCGCCGGCGATCGCCGAGGCGACCAGGTAGATCCGGCGCGGATCCACGCCCATCAGGGGCATCACCTCGCGGTCCCGGGCGATGGCGCGGATCGCGGTGCCGACATAGGTGAACTTCAGGAAGGTCCACAAGGCCGCGGCGCCGACGAGTGCTGCGACGAAGGCCACGAGCTTGGTGCCGGAGATGAAGATCTCATCCACTTCGATCGGCGGCATCTCGACACCCAGGGAACGGAAGTCGGTGCCGAAGGCGAGCATCGCCGCGCCCTGGAGCACGAAGATCACCCCGCCGGTGGCGAGCACCTGCGTGATCGGCGGGCTGTTGAGGAGGGGCCGCACGACGATCTGGTGCAGCAGCAGGCCGAGCAGGCCCACGACGGGAAGACAGACCGCGAAGGCCAGCGCCAATGGGAACCCGGCCTGCGTGTAGAGGAACCAGACGCAGTACATGCCGACCATCACGAGCTCCGCATAGCAGAGCCAGACCACGTCGACGACGCCGAACACCAGGTTCAGGCCCAGCACCGGCAGGGCGAAGACGCCGCCGAGCAGGATGCCGTTGACGATGGCCTCGAGCAGGAACGGATCCATGTCAGTGGGCCCCCAGGAAGGCGGTGCGGATCGCAGGATCCGCGGCCAGTTCGGCGGAGGTGCCCGCGGCCACCACGTGACCGGCCTCGAGCACGTAGGCGCGGTCGACCACGCGCAGGACCTGCGCGACGTTCTGCTCCACGATGAGCACGGTCAGGCCTTCGCTGCGGATGCGCTGCACCAGGGCGAAGACCTGCTGGACCACGAGCGGCGCAAGACCCGCCGAGGGCTCGTCCAGCAGCAGGATGCGCGGGCTGCACATCAGCGCGCGGCCGATCGCGCACATCTGCTGCTCGCCGCCGCTCATGGTCCCGGCGAGCTGGTGACGCCGTTCCTTGAGGCGGGGGAACATGTCGTAGACATAGGCGCAGCGTTCGGCGAAGCGGCGCCGGGCGCTCGGGATATAGGCGCCGACCTTGAGGTTTTCCTCGACCGTCAGGTGCGGGAAGAGGCGGCGGTTCTCCGGCACGTGCGCGATGCCCACGGCCGGCAGCATATGCGCCGGCGTCGTGGCGATGTCGGTTTCGCCGAACCGGGCCATCCCGGCCTTTGGCCGCAGCATGCCCGAGATCACGCGCAGCAGCGTCGTCTTGCCGGCGCCGTTCGGCCCGACGACGCCGACCGCCTCGCCGGGGGAGACGGTGAGGCCCACGTCGAACAGGGCCTGGAAGTCGCCATAGCCGGCGCGAATCCCCTCGAGGCGCAGAACGGCCCCCTCCATCAGAGCTGGTCTCCTTTCCCGGGAGGCGCCGTCATGCCGCCCGGGTCTCGGGCGGGCCGAGATAGACCTCGGCGACCTTCTCGTCCTGCTGGGCCTCGTGCGGCGTGCCCTCGAAGATGACGGCGCCGTGGTCCAGCACCACCACGCGGTCCACGACCGAGAGGAGCACGCCCATGATGTGCTCGACCCAGACGATGGTGATGCCGCGCTCGTCGCGGATGCGCTTCAGCATGTCCGCCGCCTGACGCATCTCGGCGGCATCGAGGCCGCCGAGGGATTCGTCGGCCAGCAGCAGCTTCGGCCGCGTGGCGAGCGCGCGGGCGAGTTCGAGCTTCTTGAGCCCGGCTGCGCCGAGGCCGCCGACGGCCGCCCCGGGATCGGTCGGCAGTTGCGCGAGGGCGAGGGCGTCGCGCGCGATCTGCTCGGCTTCCTCGTGCGACAGGTGGCCGCCATTGCCGAAATGCGCGGCAAGCACGGTGTTCTCGAACAGCGAGAGGCCGCGGAAGGGCCGGGGGATCTGGAAGGTCCGTCCGATCCCCCTGCGGCAGACCGCATCGGCGGTGAGGCCGGCGATCTCCTGTCCGGCGAGCCTCACGCTGCCCGCCGTCGGCTTCAGCATGCCGGCGATGCAGTTGAAGGTCGTGCTCTTGCCCGAGCCGTTGGGTCCGAGCAGGCCGAGGATCTCGCCCTCGGCCACGGTGAAGCTGACATTGCTCACGGCGATGAAGCCGCCGAAGGCCTTGGTCAGCCCCGATACCTCGAGCATGCTCACCGTTGCGCGCCCCCCGATGGGGGGCGTTTCACGCCCCTCACCCCCGGCCGCTCAACGGAGCGCGAAGGCGTTGTCGGCGGGCAGCGGCATGACCGGCGGGCCTGCGGCGATTGCGGTCGGCCAGACGACCCTGGACTTGCCGTCCTCGAACTGCATCACGACGGCGATGCTGCGCGAGTTCTGCCCGGCGAGTTCGTGCGCGGGCGGATTGAACTTCACGCCATAGCCCTGGATGGTCCCGCCGACCGGGATGTCGACCGCGAGGGCGGCGGCGCGCAGCGCGTCGACCGAGGCGCTGCCGCCGGCGACCGCGGGCTTGAGGACGTACTGGAGGAAGATCCAGGTGTTGTTGAAGCCCATCGAGGCGTGGGTCGGCGGATCGTTGACCTGCGTGCGGGCGCGGTAGCGCGTGAGCAGGATCTGCTGCAGCTCGCGCGCCTCGGGCGAGAGCTTGGCCGGGTCGAGCATCTGGGTGCCGGCCGGGTCCACGTTGCAGAAGTGGTTGACGTCCTTGCCGAAGGTTTCGGTCAGGCGGTCGATCTGCGAGTAGCCGGCGCCGTGGCCGATGATCATGCGCGTGCGCAGGCCCCCGGACTTCGCCTGGCGGAGGAACAGCGTGATGTCGGGGTTGTAGCCGACATGCAGGATGGCGTCCGGCCGCGCGCGGCGCAGCTTCGTGACCAGCGTGGAGAGGTCCGGGGCGGTGGCCGAATAGCCTTCCTTCAGGGCGATCGGCATGCCGGTGCGCTTCGCGTTCTCCTCGA
Organism: Pseudomonadota bacterium; assembly: GCA_023424475.1. GTDB lineage: Bacteria > Pseudomonadota > Alphaproteobacteria > Acetobacterales > Acetobacteraceae > Neoroseomonas. Next base: position 28,688 of record JAFADX010000174.1, on the reverse strand, counting down.
GGGCGGTCGCGACGCCGACGCCGTAGGGGCCGTCCTCGTGGATGATGCCGAGCTTGAAGGCGTTCGGCGCGGTGTTCGTGGTGCGCTGGCAGTGCTCGCCCAGGAAGGCGATGCTGCCTTCGCCGTACTGGTCGGAATGCACAGTGGGGCGGAAGACGTTGGTGAAGTGCTTGCCCTTCAGCACCGCGGTCGCGATGGCGCTGTTGATCCAGAGGATCTTTCCCGCCGCCTGCATGCGCTGCGCCAGCGGCACCGCATGGGCCGAGCTGTAGATGCCGAGCACGACATCGACATTCTCCTGGCCGATCAGGCGTTCGGCCTCGTTGATCGCGACCTCGGCGCGGCTCTGGCTGTCGGCGGCGACCGGCTGGACCATGCGGCCGCCGGCGCCGCCGCGTTCGTTGAAGAGCTCGATCGCGATCTCCGCACCGACCGAGAGCGGCACCGAGCCAGCGCCGGCGAATGGGCCCGAGAGATCGTGCAACAGGCCGATGCGGATCGGGGCGCCTCCGCCCTGGGCATGGGCGCGACCCGCCGCGAGCGCGGCTGCGCCCGTCATGACCGTGCGACGATTGAGCAACATGACGCTCTCCCTCGGTGTTTCAGCCCCTGCCGACCGGCGGCGGATGAGGGACCGGACCCGATACCGGGGCCGCGCTCCCTCCCTGCCTTTTTCAGCGATGGCTGATGCCAAGCTCGGGCATCGCGCCGCCCCTGGTGGTCGGACGTTGGAAGTAGCCTCATGGGCATGAGGGCCATGCGTCAAGCCCTAGTTGATCGATATCATGCGCGGTCCATCGGCGATGGCCTACAAGCCCGGAGCCGGCGGGGCTAGCATCGCCGGAACGCGGCGATCGCCCATGTCCGCCCGGCATCCGGCGGGGCAGGGGAGGCGGGCCGCCAGACCGAGAGGAATTGCCCGACGTGACGGCAGCACCCGCGAAGGAAGCGACCGCGAAGGCCGGCGCCCTGGACGCCATCGTCATCGGGGCCGGCATGTCCGGTCTCTATCAGTTGATCCGGCTTCGGGAACTCGGGCTCCGGGCACTGGTCCTGGAGGCGGGGACCGGCGTGGGCGGCACCTGGTACTGGAACCGCTACCCCGGCTGCCGCTTCGATTCCGAGAGCTATTCCTACGGCTATTCCTTCGACAGGGACCTGCTGCAGGAATGGAACTGGTCGGAGCATTTCGCGCCGCAGCCGGAAACCGAACGCTATCTCAACCTGGTCGCCGACAAGTACGACCTGCGCCGCGACATCCGGTTCCGTTCGCGCGTGACGGCGGCGCGTTGGGACGAGGCCAGCCGGAACTGGGTCGTGGAGACAGGGGACGGCGACCGCCATCGCGCGCGCTTCCTGATCACCGCGATCGGGGCGCTGTCCTCGCCGACGATGCCGAATTTCCCGGGAGTCGAGGAGTTCCGCGGACAGTCCTTCCATACCGGACTCTGGCCGAAGGATCCGGTTGACTTCACGGGCAAGCGCGTCGCGGTGATCGGAACCGGCGCCTCGGGCGTGCAGACGATCCAGGAAGTGGCAAAGACCGCGGCGCAGCTCACCGTGTTCCAGCGCACGCCCAACTGGTGCGCGCCACTGCACAACGCGAAGATCGGCGCGGAGGAGATGGAGGCGATCCGCGCGCGCTACGACGAGATCTTCGCGCGCTGCGAGCAGACCTTCTCCTGCTTCCTCCATACGCCCGACCCGCGCAACACCTTCGACGTGACGGAGGATGAGCGGAATGCCTTCCTCGAGAAGCTCTATTCCGAGCGGGGCTTCGGCATCTGGGTCGGCAATTTCCAGGACATGCTGACGAACCGGGAAGCCAACCGCGTCATTTCGGACTTCGTCGCGAACAAGATCCGCCAGCGGGTGAAGGACCCGAAGGTGGCGGAGATGCTGATCCCGAAGAACCACGGCTTCGGCACCCGGCGCGTGCCGCTCGAGACACGGTACTACGAGGTCTACAACCAGCCCAACGTGACCCTGGTCGACAGCAGGGCGACACCCATCGAGCGCATCACGCCGACCGGCATCCAGACCAGCGAGGCCGAGTACGCGTTCGACATCATCGTCTATGCAACCGGCTTCGACGCGCTGCGCGGCGCCTTCGACCGGATCGACTTCCGCGGCAAGGACGGCGTGACGCTCAAGGAGATGTGGAAGGACGGCGCGACCTCGCTGGTCGGGATGCTGCAGGACGGCTTTCCGAACATGTTCATGCTGCTGGGGCCGCACACCGCGCTGGGCAACATCCCGCGCTCCATCGAATTCAACGTGGAGTGGGTGAGCGGCCTGCTGCGCCACATGCAGGACAGCGGGCTGACGCGCGCGGAGGCGCAGCAGGAGGCCGTTGCGCGCTGGATGGAGCACGTGGCGGAGGCGGCGCGGGGGCTGCTTTCGATGGAGGTGGATTCCTGGATGACCGGCGTGAACATCAACGTCGCCGGGAAGCAGGTCCGCCACGTGGCGCGCTACACCGGCAGCGCGCCGACCTATCGCGCATGGGCCAACGACATCGCCGCGCGCGGCTATGCGGGGATCAGGCTGGAGTGACCGGAGGCCGGGAGGCAGGACTGGCGATCGCGCGCCGTTCAGGGCGGCGCGGGGTTCCCCGGCTCCTCGGGCGATCCGGACGGCACGTCGAGGCTGCCTTCCCGCTGGTCGCGGTAGAGCGCGGCGCGGACGAGCAGCATCAGGGTGACCGGCGTGGTGACGATCATCAGGGCCGCGATCAGGATCTCATGCAGCACGAAGCGCGTCTGCTGCACCGAGAAGAACAGGATGGACGCGATCAGGATGCAGCCGATGCCGAGCGTGGAGCCGAGCGTCGGCGCATGGACGCGGGCATAGAAGCTGCGCAGCCGCACCAGCCCGATCGAGCCGATCAGCGCGAGGCCGGAGCCGGCAAGGAGCAGCGCCGCGACCGGCACCGCCGCCCAGAGGGGCAGGCCATCGGCCTGGTTCATTCGATGACCTCCCCGCGCATCAGGAACTTGGCGAGCGCCGCGGTGGCGACGAAGCCGAGCAGCGCGATCAGCAGCGCGGCCTCGAAATAATGCGTGCTGCCGGAGCGGATGCCGAAGACCAGCAGCAGCATGGCGGCATTGACGTAGAGCGTGTCGAGCGCGAGCACGCGGTCCTGCGCCCGCGGCCCCCACAGCACGCGCAGCGCCGCGCAGCCCATGGCGGCGACGATGAGCACCTGCGCGGCCAGCAGTGCCCCGGCGAGGATCGTCGCGCTCATTCGAAGATCTCCATCAGGCGGCGCTCCCAGCGGGTCTTCACGATCTCGACCCAGGCCGCCTCGTCGATCAGGTCCAGGACGTGCAGCAGCATGCTGCCATCCGTGGAATCGTAGTCGACCCAGAGCGTGCCGGGCGTGGCGGTCAGGATGCAGGCGAGTGCCGAGAGGCCGTAGGGGCTGCGCATGTCGAGGGGGATGCGCACGAAGCCGGATTGGTGCGTGCGGGGGCTGGCCGGGCGAAGGATGATCTGCGCCACCGCGTTGTTCGAGCGCACCACCTCGATGGCGATGTCGCGCAGCAGGCCCGGAACGACGCGCCAGCGCCGCAGATGCGCCCTGGGGACCTGCAGCGCGTAGAGCGTGCCGCAGCCCACGAGCGCCAGCAGCCCGCCCAGCAGCACCGCGCCCGCGGAGACGGAGCCGACGAGCAGCAGCCACAGCAGCAGGAGGCAGGCCGCCATGGCCGGATAGTGCAGCCAGCGGGTCATTGGCTGCCCCCCGGCGCCGCGGGCGGCGCGCCGAGCACCCCGCGCAGATAGGCGGCCGGGAGGTGCAGTTCCTGCGCGGCGGCCTGCATGTACGCCATCGCCGAGCCCGCGCCGATGGTGAGTGCTGCGGCCAGCAGCAGCAGCAGGGCGATCGGCATGACCTCGATCAGCCCGATGCGGGGCAGCCGGGCCGCAGGTGAGGCCCAGAAGACCTCGATCCCCGCGCGGAGCATGGCGATGACGGTCGCGAGGCCCGAGAGGATGAGCGCGGCCATGATCAGCCAGGCGGTGGCGGGCACGGGCGTGTCGCCGGCGCCGAGCAGCGGCGAGAGGATCGCGAGCTTGGCGAGGAAGCCCGACAGCGGCGGCAGGCCGGCGAGCAGCAGCGCACAGGCCATGAAGGCGAAGCCGAGGATTGCGAGCGTGCCGGGAATGGCGACGCCGACGACGTCGTGTTCCTCGGCCTCTTCGTCCTCCTCGCCGGTGCCGAAGGCCTCGCGCGTGACGGCGAGCACGTCGGCGCCGATCTCGCGGCCGCGCTCGATCAGTTCGATGAGGAGGAAAAAGGCGCCGATCGCGAGGACCGAGTTCGCGAGATAGAAGAGTGCGCCCGTGGTCACCGCCGACTGCCCGGCACCGATGGCGGCAAGCAGGGTGCCGGAGGAGATGAAGACGCTCGCCCCGGCGAGGCGCGAGAGGTTCTGCGTCGCGAGGACGGCGATGGAGCCGAAGGCGATGGTCAACAGGCCGCCGCCGAGCAGCCAGGGCTCGCCGAAGCCCGAGGAGGGGCCCGCCATGCCGCCGAACAGCAGCAGCCAGACGCGCAGCACCGCGTAGATGCCGACCTTGCTGAGGATGGACAGTATCGCCGCGGCCGGCGAGGCCGCGGCGGAATAGGTCGGCGGCAGCCAGAAGCCGAGCGGCCACATCGCCGCCTTGACCAGGAAGGCGATGCCGAGGACGGCGAGGCCGGTTTCGAGCAGGCCGCGATCCTCCGGCGCGACGTCGCGCATGCGATGCGCGAGCTCGGCCATGTTGAGCGAGCCGGCGACGCCGTAGACGACGCTCACGCCGACCAGGAACAGCAGCGATGCGAGCAGGTTGACCACGATGTAGTGCAGGCCGGCCCGCACCCGCGCCACGCCCGAACCATGCAGCGCCATGCCGTAGGAGGCGGCGAGCATCACCTCGAAGAAGACGAAGAGGTTGAAGAGGTCGCCGGTGAGGAAGGCGCCGTTCAGCCCCATCAGCTGGAACTGGAACAGGGGATGGAAGTGGACGCCGATGCTCTGCCGCCGGCCGAGCGAGAAGACGAAGGCCGCGAAGCCGAGCACCGAGGCGAGCGCGAGCATCATGGCCGAGAGCCTGTCGAGCGCCAGCACGATGCCGAAGGCGGTCGGCCAGTCGCCGAGGCGATAGATCCGCATCAAGGGCCGGTCGGCCAGCACCAGGAGGACGACCGCGAGCACGACGAGCGTCACGGTCGAGGCGAGGCCCAGCGCCAGGGTGAGGCGCCGGCGGCGGTCGCCGGCCAGGATCATCGCCGCGCCGGCCAGCATGGGCACGACGATGGGGGCGATCACGAGGTGGCTGGTCCAGGCTGTCATCCGTCGCGCTCCCGTTCCCGCCCGTCGACGTGGTCGGTGCCGGTGAGGCCGCGGGTCGCCAGCAGGACGACGAGCAGCAAGGCCGTGGTGGCGAAGCCGATGACGATGGCCGTCAGCACGAGGGCCTGGGGCAGGGGGTCCGCGTAGTGCGCGAGGCTGCCGGCCTCGCCGGGCTGCAGGATGGCCTCCGCGCCGGTGCGCAGCCCGCCGGTCGAGAAGATGAAGAGGTTGACCGCATAGGAGAGCAGCGCGAGGCCGATGATGACCTGGAAGGTGCGGGCGCGCAGCAGCAGCCAGACGCCGGAGCCGGCGAGCACGCCGATGCCGAGCGAGACGATGAGCTCCATCAGGCGTCTCCGGCCGCGCGCCCGCCGCCGCGCGGGCTTGCCCGCCTGCCGCGGACCGACTGGTGCGCCAGCGCGACCAGCATCAGCAGTGTCGCGCCGACCACGAGGGTGAAGACGCCGATGTCGAAGATCAGCGCGCTCGCTGTCGGCAGCTTTCCGATCACGGGCAGGTCCGCGTAGTCGAAGTAGGTCGTGAGGAAGGGGCGGCCGAAAAGCCAGGCGGCGAGCCCGGTGCTGGCCGCGATGAGCAGCCCGGCACCCATCCAGGGGAGCGGACGCAGCAGGTGCAGCCGGTCCTCGGTCCATTCGGTGCCGCCGATCATGTACTGCAGCAGCACCGCGATCGCGACGACCATGCCGGCGGAAAAGCCGCCGCCCGGCAGGTCATGGCCGCGCAGCATCAGGAAGATCGCGACGATGATCATGACCGGAAAGAGCAGGCGCGCCAGCGTGAAGGGAACCAGCAGCCAGTCCGCAGTCGGGCGGGTCTCGTCGCCGTGCAGCGCGCCGCCGCCCTGGTCGCGCTGCTGCTCGGGCACGTCGATGCTGTCGGCCGCGGGGCGGAAGCGGCGCAGCAGCGCATAGGTGGTCAGGGCGACGGCGGCGACGACGAAGATCTCGCCGAGCGTGTCGAAGCCGCGGAAATCCACCAGGATGACGTTGACGACGTTGGTGCCGCCGCCTTCGAGGTACGCGCGCGCGAGGAAGTGCGTCGCCAGCACGTCGGGCGGGGTGCGGGTCATCACGGCATAGGACAGCGCGGCGAGGCCGGCGCCGGAGCCGATCGACAGGATGAGGTCGCGCATGCGGCGCGCGCGGGACAGTGCCTCCGGTCCGCGCTCGCCGGGCATCTCGACGCGCTTGGGCAGCCAGCGCAGGCCGAGCACCAGCAGCACGGTGGTCACGACTTCCACCGTCAACTGGGTGAGAGCCAGGTCGGGCGCCGAGAACCACACGAAGGTGACACACACGACGAGGCCGACGCCGCCGAGCAGGATGACGGCGGCCAGCCGGTGGAACTTGGCCTGCCAGGCGGTGCCGAGCGCGAAGGCGGCGCCGACCGCCCAGATCAGCAGGAGCACCGGGTCGATGGGCGTCGAGGGCAGGTTGCCTGGCCCGAAGCCGCGCATCCCGACGGCCCCGGCGCCCGCGACGATGGCGATGCCGACGATGAGCCGGAGCTGCGGTTGCAGGCGGCGGGTGCCGAGAATGCCCTCCAGCCGGCGGGCCAGGCGCCAGGAGACGAAGACCATCGTGCGCTCGAACAGCCGCTGGGCGTCGAGGCGGCGGATGAGCGGCGGGCCCTCCACATCGCTCCGGAAGCGGTTCTGCAGCAGGAAGTAGAGCAGCACACCGCCGCTCAGGGCGAGCACGCTCATCAGCAGCGGCAGGTTGAAGCCGTGCCACACCGCGAGGCTGTAGTAGGGCACGTCGGCGCCGAGCACGGCGCGGACGGCGACGGCGAGGTACGGCCCGACCGTGGCGGCCGGCAGCAGCCCGACCATGATGCAGACCAGGACGAGGATCTCGACCGGAAGGCGCATCCAGCTCGCGGGCTCATGCGGTTCGCGCGGGAGGTCGGTGGGCGCGGGGCCGAAGAAGGCGCCGTGGATGAAGCGGAGGGAATAGGCGACGGAGAAGGCGCTCGCGGTCATGGCCGCGACCGGGAGGATGTTGAGCAGCGGCGAGACCGGGACCGAGGCGGTCAGCGCCTCGGCGAAGAACATCTCCTTGGAGATGAAGCCGTTCAGCAGCGGGACCCCGGCCATGGCCGCAGCGGCCACCATCGCGAGCCGGGCGGTGAAGGGCATGGTCTGGTTGAGGCCCGAGAGCCGGCGCAGGTCCCGCGTGCCGGTCTCGTGGTCGATGATGCCCGCCGCCATGAACAGCGAGCACTTGAAGGCGGCGTGGTTGATGATGTGGAAGACCGCGGCGACCAGCGCCAGTTCGCTCTTGAGCCCCAGGAGCAGCGTGATCAGCCCGAGATGGCTGATCGTGGAATAGGCGAGCAGCCCCTTCAGGTCGGTCTGGAAGATGGCGATGTAGGCGCCGATGACCATGGTGACGAGGCCGGCGAGCCCGACCGTCCAGGCCCAGGCATCGGTGCCGGCCATGACGGGCCAGAGCCGGGCCAGCAGGAAGACCCCGGCCTTCACCAGCGTCGCCGAATGCAGGTAGGCCGAGACCGGCGTCGGCGCCGCCATCGCGTGCGGCAGCCAGAAATGGAAGGGAAACTGCGCGCTCTTGGTCAGGGCCCCGAGCACGACGAGGATCAGGGCCGGCAGGTAGAGCGGATCCTCGCGGATGCGGTCGCCCGCCGCCAGCACGGCATCGAGGTCGTAGCTGCCGACGATGTGGCCGATGATGAGCACGCCGGCGAACAGGGCGAGGCCGCCCGCGCCGGTGACGGTCAGCGCCATGCGCGCGCCGTCACGCGCCGCCGCCGTGTGGTGCCAGTAGCCCACGAGCAGGAAGGAGAAGAGGCTCGTCAGCTCCCAGAAGAACGCGAGCTGGATCAGGTTGCCCGCCGTCACCACGCCCGTCATCGCCCCCATGAAGGCGAGCAGGAAGGAGAAGAAGCGCGGCACCGGGTCTTCCGAGGACATGTAGTAGCGCGCATAGAGCACCACGAGGGCGCCGATGCCGCTGATCAGCCCCGTGAAGAGCCAGGCGAAGCCGTCGAGCCGCAGGACGAGGCTGAGCCCGATCTCCGGCATCCACCTGAACTCGGTGCGCAGGATCTCGCCGCCCGAGACGAGCGTATAGGCGATCCAGACCAGCCCCAGGCAGACCAGGGTGACCGCCCCGGCCAATGCCGAGGCGGCGCCGCGCGCGCCGGACGGCAGCAGGCCGGCGGCCACGGCGCCCAGGAAGGGCAGCCCGACCAGGGCGAGGAGCAGGGCGCTTTCAGCCATCGCACCGTCCGCGGCGCGCCGCCATGCCGGTCCCGCGGGGCATCAGTCGTCGTCCCCGCCCGCCGCGGCCGCGCCGAAGCGATGCAGCAGCCCGACGACCTCCCCGGGGGAGGCGGCGGCGCGCAGCTGCCGCAGGGCCGCGGGTTCGCGGAGCGCGCGGCAGGTGTCGGACAGCGCGGGCAGGAACCCCTCGGCCGCGGCTTCCGGCCACAGCACGAGGATGACGAGGTCCACGGGCTCCTCGTCGCGTGCCTCGTAGTCGATCGGGCGGCGCAGCCGCGCGAAGAGCTGCAGCGGCGGTTCGTCGCCGGCGAGGCGCGCATGGGGCAGCGCGACGCCGCGGCCGAGCGCCGTCGAGCCGAGCGCCTCCCGGTCCTGCAGGGCCTTCAGGATCTCGGCCTCGGGCCGGCCGAGCCGCCGGGCGGCCTCGGCCGCGAGGAGCTGCAGCAGGGCGCGCTTGCTGCCGGCCTCCAGGTCGAGGACCACGTCGGCGGGGGAGAGGCTGCTCGAGGTTTCCATTCCTTCCTCCTGCGGGATCGACAGGGCGTGCATGCAACCAGGGCCGGCTTGGCGACGCCCGCGGCCGATCGGACGGGGATGCCCTCCCGCGCCGACGGCGAACGCCGGCGCAGTCATCCCGCCGCACCGCGCCTACCAACGCGATTACATCTTTGCAATCACGGATCGGCGGCGCGCCCGCGTCTCATTCGGGTGCGACGGCAGGCGGCTCAGTCCGCCGAGGCGCCGGAGGCCCGGACGACGGGCGCCCATTTCGCGACCTCGGCGCGCATGAAGGCGTCGTAGGCCGCACCGTCGAGCGGCCAGGGCTCGGCGCCGAATTCCCGGAAGCGCCGGGCGATGGCAGGGTCCTCGAGGGCCGCGACGACCTCGCTTCCGAGGCGGCGGACGATCGGGTCGGGCACACCGGCCGGCGCGACGATGCCGTACCAGGACGCGACGTCGAACTCGGCGATGCCCTGCTCCCGGAGCGTGGGGATCTCCGGCATCGTGCCCGAGCGCTGCGCGGTCGAGACGGCGAGCGTCTTCAGCATGCCCGCGAGGACCTGCTGGCGGCTCGCGGGCGCATTGTCGATGGCGAAGAGCACTTCCCCGTTCATCACGGCGGCCATGGAGGGCGCCGTGCCGCGATAGGGAACATGCGTGGTCTCGACGCCGATGCGCTGGCCGAACATCACGCCCGAGAGGTGGGAGGAGGTGCCGACGCCGGCCGAGGAAAAGGTCGCGCGCGCCGGGTTGGCGCGGATGTGGGCGACGAGTTCGGCGACCGAGCCGATCGGTCCGTTCCCCTTGACGATCAGGACGTTCGGCATGCGGCAGAGCCGCGCGACGCCACGCAGGTCCTTCATCGGGTCGAAGGTCAGCCGCCGCGCATGCAGCGTCGGGCCGATGCCGTGCGAGGCGATGTGGTTGATGTAGTAGGTGTAGCCGTCGGGGGCCGAGCGCGCGACGACCTCGGCGCCCACCATGCCGCCCGCGCCGGGGCGCGGGTCGATGATCGGCGGCTGGCCGAGCTTCTCGCGCAGCCGCGTTTCGATCATGCGGAGGAAGATGTCGGAGGCGCCGCCGGCATTGGCGCCGACGACGAAGCGCAGCGGCCGGTCGGGCCAGGCGCCTTGCGCACGCAGCGCAGGCGCAACGAACAGTGCGCCGGCGGCACCGGCCAGCGTACGACGGGCGAGCATGCGACGATTCCTCCGTATCCCGTGGGAAGGCTAGAGCAGGGCGAGCCCCCGGCGGAAGGCGGTCCGGCGCAGTCGTTGACAGCGGGGCACCGATGCCCGAGGCACGCGGCATCGCACGGGCGGGACGAAGGCATGGCCGAACCGGAAGGAGGCCGGGCGCGCAGGCGCGGATTGCTGGGCCTCGGGGCCTCCGGCGCATTGGCGGCGGGCGGGTGTTCGGGGCTGCGGCGTGGGCAGGCGGTGCCGCGCGCGTTGACCGGCCAGGCGACGGTCCTCGGCATCGCCAATGAACGCTTCCTGATCCCGCAAGGCCTGCCGGCCCTGGTGCGGGAATATGAGACGGCCTTCGAGCGCCGGATGCGGCACGGGGCGGCCGGCCGGAGCCATGCCATGCTGGCGGTGTCGGGCGGCGGCGAGGACGGGGCCTTCGGCGCGGGGCTGCTGTGCGGCTGGACCGCCCAGGGCAGCCGGCCGGTCTTCGACATCGTCACCGGGGTATCCACCGGCGCGCTCACCGCGCCCTTCGCCTTCCTGGGCCCGGGGTGGGATGCGCCGCTCAGGGCCGTCTACACCGACATCACGCCGGCGCAGGTGCTGTCGCCGCGCTTCATCACCGCCGCGCTGACCGACGACGCCCTCTCGGACAATGCGCCGCTCTTCGGCACCATCTCGCGCTACCTCGACGACCGCATGCTCGCCGCCATCGCCGAGGGCTACGCGCAGGGGCGGCTGCTGCTGGTCGGGACGGCGAACCTCGACGCCCAGTTGCCGGTGACCTGGAACATCGGCGCGATCGCGGCCAGCGGGCATCCTCGTGCGCTCGATCTGGTGCGGCGGATCCTGCTCGCCTCGGCGGCCGTGCCCGGCGCCTTTCCGCCGGTGATGATCGACGTGACCGCGGGCGGGCGCACCTACCAGGAGATGCATGTCGACGGCGGCGCCTTCACCCAGATCTTCCTCTATCCGCGCCGGCTCGCCGAGTTGCGCCGCGGGCGGCCGGGCCGCGGGCCGGGGGTGGTGCCGGCGCGGGCCTATGTCATCCGCAACGCGCGCCTCGATCCGGCATGGGCGATGGTGAACCGGCGGGCCATCAGCATCGCAGGGCGGGCGATCTCCACCATGATCGCCTCCGGCGGCTACAACGACATCGTCCGCATCTGGACCGCGACGCGGCAGGACGGGGTGGAGTTCAACCTCGCCTACATCGGTGCCGACTTCACCGGCAGCTACAGCGAGCCCTTCGAGCAGGCCTATATGCGCGCGCTCTTCGCCTATGCCTTCGATCGCGCGCGGCGCGGCTTCGACTGGGCGAAGCAGCCGCCCTGAGGCCGCCGCCTCACCGTCGCGGGTCGATCGGCGTCGGCATGGGGCAGGCGGCCTCGATGATCTCTGCCGCGTCCAGGGCCAGGTCCTCGCGCCAGCGGGCCGCCATGACCTGCACGCCCATGGGCAGCCCGTCCGCGAGGCCGGTCGGCACGGATACGCCCGGCAGGCCGAGCAGCGGCGCGGCGAACATCGGCATCTGCGCGCGGAAGACACTGTCGAAGGCCTGCTGCCCGGCGACGTCGAGGCCCTGGGGGAAGGGCGGCTCGCTCGAGACCGGCAGCAGCAGGATCGGGTAGGTCGCGAGGAACCGGGCCCACTGGCGCTGGCGCGTCGTCCGGCGGGCGGCGATGGCCGCCCAGGCGATCAGGTCGAGTTCCGGCGCGCGCGCCATCATGGCGGCGAAGGTGTCCTGCGCACCCTGGTCGCCGAGCTTCGCGAAGGCGTCCTTGAGGTGGATGCGGCCCTCGGTGCGGCTGAAGGCTTCCCAGTCCGTCGCGGTGCCGGGGAAGTCCGGCGGCGCCGCCTCCTCCACCGCGTAGCCGGCGGCGGCGAGGGTGCGGCCGGCGCGCTGCACCGCCTCGGCGACCGCGGGATGCACGCCGAGGCCCATCGGGTCGGTGCAGAGCGCGGCCCGGATCGGGCGCGGCGGCGCCGGGCCGTCGAGCGGCGCGGGCATCCACCAGGGGTCGCGGCCATCGCCCTCCGCCATGACGGACAGGGCCAGGCGCAGGTCGCGCACGCTGCGCGCGAGCGGCCCCTGGGCCGACATCATCTGCGCGGAGATCGGCCGTTCCGCCGTCATCGTCGGGTTGTAGGCGGGGATGCGGCCGAAGGAGGGGCGGATGCCTGGGACGCCGCAGGCATAGGCCGGGTAGCGGACCGAGCCGCCAAGGTCGTTGCCATGCGCGATCGGGCCGATGCCGGCCGCCACGGCGGCGGCGGCACCGCCCGAGGAGCCGCCGGGCGTGTGCCCCGCATGCCAGGGATTCAGCGTGCGGCCATGGAGGTCGTTCTCGGTGAACCAGCGCATCGACAGCGCGGGGGTGTTGGTGCGGCCGAACAGGATGGCGCCGGCGCGGCGGAGATTGGCGACGACGGCGCTGTCCTCCGCCGCGACGAGGTCGCGCAGCGGAACGCAGCCATTGCTGGTGGCGACGCCCTTCTGGTCGACGTTGACCTTCGTCGTGACGGGCACGCCGTGCAGCGGGCCCGACGCCTCGCCACGGGCCATGGCGGCATCGGCTGCATCGGCGGCGGCCAGCGCCTCGGCGTCGAGCACCTGCACCACGGCGTTGAGCGGCGGGTTCACGGCGGCGCAGCGAGCAAGGACCGATTCCGTGGCCTCGCGCGCCGAGATGGCGCGCAGGCGGATGGCGCGGGCCATGTCGACGGCGTCCCAACGCCAGGGCTCGGGCGGAAGATGCTGCATCGCTGGATCCCGTCGATATGTCGCGGCGTGCAGCATAGGAGCCTTGCGCGACGCGTGGCCACCCGGGGTGCCGCCGCGCGTTGACACGGGCAGGCCGGCACGGTCCGTTGGCCCTGCAGCAGAAGAGGAAGACCCATGCCGCTCGACGCAGGTGCCCAGCGAGTCCTCGACCTGATCCGCGACGTCGGGCGGCCGCCCCTGCACACGCTGAGCCCGGCCGAAGCCCGCGCGGCCTCGGCGGCCTCGCGCGCCGTGCTGCAGCCCGATCCGCAGGAGGTGGCGGAGGTCGCGGAACTCTCCTGCCCCGGCCCGGCCGGGGCGGTGCCGCTGCGGCGGTACCGCGGCCTCGGCGCGCCGGCCGGGGGGCCGCTGCCCTGCCTGCTCTACCTGCATGGCGGGGGCTGGGTGATCGGCGACCTCGAGAGCCACGACCAGCTCTGCCGCGCGCTGGCGAACCATCTGGGCGCGGTGGTGATCGCGGTGGATTATCGCCTGGCGCCGGAAGCCGTGTTCCCGGCCGCCGTGGACGATGCCGCCGCGGCGCTGCGGTTCGTCGTCGCCGAGGCCGCGTCGCTCGGCATCGACCCGGCGCGCATCGCGGTGGGCGGGGACAGCGCGGGGGGCAACCTCGCGGCGGTGCTGGCGCTGATGGGGCGCGACGGGACGGCGCCTGCGCCGGGGTTCCAGATGCTGCTCTACCCCGCGACGGACATGGCGGGGAACACGCCGGCCTACCAGCGCTTCCTCGAGGGCTATCCGCTGACCACGGCGACCATGCGCTGGTTCATCGACCACTACATTCCGGATCATGCGCAGCGGATCGACTGGCGCGCCTCGCCGTTGCGGGCGGCCTCGCTGGCCGGCACCGCGCCCGCCTTCGTCATGACCTGCGGGCACGACCCGCTGGTGGACGAGGGGATCGCCTATGCGCGGCGGCTCGACGCGGAGGGGGTGAACGTCAGCCACCTGCACGTCGCCGACCAGATGCATGCCTATCTGACGATGGGGCGCTTCATCCCGGCCTCCGACCTGACGCTCCGCCAGGCGGCGGCGGCGCTGCGGGTGCACTGGGGGCTCGGCTAGGCGCCGCGGGGCGGCAGCGGCCCGTGCTGCATTTCCTCTCCCTCTGCCTGCCGATCTTCGCGGTGGTGGCGATCGGCTATGCGGCGACGTGGCGGCGCCTCGTGTCGGGGGAGATGGTCGATGCCATCGGCCTCTTCGCCTTCTACGTCGCGCTGCCGGCGATGCTGTTCCGGCTGATGGCGGCGCAGCCGCTGGCGGAGAGTTTCCAGGGCGTCTATTTCGCGGGCTATCTCGCCGCCTGCCTTGCCGTCTTCGTCGGGACGATCGGGGTGGCGATGGCGCTCGGCCGGCGGCGGCAATACGCCGCGGCGCTGGGCGCGGGGGCGGCGATGGGCAATGTCGGCTACCTGGCGCCGCCGCTGCTGCTGCCGATCATCGGGCCGCGGGTGGCCGGGCCGGTCGCCATGGCCATCGTGGCCGAGGTCGCGATCATCATCGCGCTCGGCAGCGTGCTGATGGCGCGCAGTGCAGAGCCTGGGCAGGGCTGGTCCACCCTGCTTGCCCGCGTCGGCGGGCTGGCGCGCAACCCGGTGATCCTCTCGATCGCAGGGGGCGCAGTGATGGCGGGCACAGGGCTGCCGATCCCCGCTCCGGCCGATCGTTTCCTCGCCTTCCTCGGCGGGGCGGCCGGGCCGACGGCGCTCTTCGCCCTTGGGGGGACGCTGGCGCGGCTGCATGTGGAACGGAACCTGATGGCGTTGGCGGCCGCGGTGTCGCTCACCAAGATCGCGGTCTATCCCGCGCTGGTCTGGCTGGCGCTCGGGCCGCTGCTGCGGCTCGATCATGTCTGGGTGGCGTCGGGCGTGCTGCTCGCGGCGATGCCGACGGCGACCAATGCCTTCGTCCTGGCGCAGAGCAACGGGACCGCGGCGGACGAGGTCTCGGCGGCGGTGCTGCTTTCGACCATGCTGGCCGCCGCCGCCTTCCCGGCGACGGCGTGGATCCTGGCGCTGCCTGCCGGCGGCTGATCAGCCGAAGGGATCGGGCAGGTCGGCGTAGGGGTAGAACTGCCGCACGTCCAGGTGCTCGTAGGGCAGGGCCTCGAGCCGCACGGTGCCGAGGAAGGGCTCGTCCGGTTCCACCAGCAGGATGGTCGGCGCGAAGCCGCTGTCGTCGAAGCCGCGGCGGAAATGCACGCGCGACTTGATGGCGATGACGTCGTAGTCCGCCGCGCGCAGGCCGATCGACCAGAGTTCCTCCGGCTCCATGATCTGCACGAGGAAGGGGCTGAGGACGACGACATTGCCGTCCCCGAAGCGGATGGCGATCCAGGACTGGCCGGTGCCGGCGGCACGCCGGGTCGAGGCGCCGGCGACGAGCAGCACCTCGCCCGCGATGCGGACGGGATCGCCGGCGGAGGGATCGACGCGGCCGCCGATCTCGACCTCCACGGCGTCGCCGGGCTTCGCGCCGGACAGCGCGGCGATCGCCTCCGGCGCCGCGACGGTGGCGACGAGGGTGCGCGAGAGGCCCTGGGCGATGATTTCCTTCAGCACCCAGGTGGCGTAGCCCGAGCGGTCGCTGTGGTCGGCAAGCACGACCGGCGCGCGGGCCTCGGCCACGGCCTGCTTCGCCAGCGCGACGCCCTCGGCGATGCGGTGCACCTTCGCGCTCGTCAGCAGCGCGGCGCGGCGGCGCCAGGCCCAGCGGCCCATGTCGTCCGCGATGCGCTGCGCGAGTTCGGGCCTGCCGTTGGTGATGACCTGGAAGGTCATGCCGGCGTCGGGCACGTCGCTCCAGGGGAAGCCGAAGAAGACGTTGACGTAGGCGTCGGGCTCGCGTGCCTCCCAGACCAGGGCGCGCTGGATCAGGTCGGACCAGGGCGGGGCGCCGGTCCACATCAGCACGGTCGGCGCGATGATCGGCAGCTTCAGCGTGACATGGGCGGGCGCGTAGTCGCCGCGGATGGCGCGGACCAGCATCCGCGCGGCGCGTTCGCCCTGCAGGTGCATGTCGTAGTGGGGGAAGTACTTCACGGCGAAGGCGAGGTCGGCATGGCGGAGGAATTCGGCATCCTCATTGCCGTGCGGGTCGAAGGTACCGGCGATGCGCGCCCTGGGGCCGAGCACTTCGCGCACGCGGCGGGCGATCTCGGCCTCCGGGCGCGGCACGCCGCGCACGCCCATCGCGCCGTGCAGGGCGAGGTAGGCGCCGTCAAACGGGCCCAGCGCCTTCAACTGCTCGACCTGCCTGCCGAGGAAGGCCTCGAAGGCCTCGTTGGTGATCCAGCCGGAACCCGTGCCGGTCCTGGGCCAGAGGGGGGATTCGATGCCGACGAGCTCGACGCTGTCGAACTCGCGGGCGACCTGCACGAAGCCGCCCATGTAGCCCTTGGGGTCGGTCGCCAGCAGCGCCTCCCCGGCGGCCGGCGAGCCCGGGTAGCGGAAGTCCTCCTCGGTGGTATCGAAGGGGAGGAAGGTGACGGTCTCGTGCGCGAATTGCAGGACGGCGATGCGCATGGGTTCAGAACCTGTCGGGGCGATAGGGGGCGGGGTCGATGAAGGGCGTCTCGCCGTCGATCATCTCGGCGATCAGGCGGCCGGTGGTGGGGCCGAGGGTGAAGCCCTGGTGCGCGTGGCCGAAGGCGCACCAGAGGCCCTCCTGGCCCGGGAACTTCCCGATGATGGGCAGCATGTCGGCAGTGCAGGGGCGCACGCCCATCCAGGGCTCGCGCTCGACCGGTTCGCCCAGCGGCAGCAGGGTGCGGGCCACGGGCTCGGCGCGGGCGAGCTGCACCGGCGTCGGCGGCTCGTCGATGCCGGCGAATTCCGCGCCCGTGGTCAGCCGCACGCCGGCGCGCATCGGGGCGAGGAGGAAGGAGCTCTCGGTGTCGAGGATCGGCCGGTTCAGCACCGCATTGCCCTGAAGGTGGAAATGCCGGTGGTAGCCGCGCTTGCCGAAGGTCGGCGGCGCGTAGCCGAGCGGCTTCGTCACCTTGTCCGCGAAGGCGCCGAGGGCGATGACGACCTGCCCGGCCTCGGCCGGGCCATCGGCGGTCTGCACGCGCCAGCCCGCGCCGTCCCGCGTCAGGCTGGCCGCGTCGCCCATCACGAAACGCCCGCCCGCTTCCTGGAAGCGCCGGGCATAGGCCATCACCAGCGCGTGGGGGTCGCTGACCGAAACCGGGTCGGTCCAATGGATCGCGCCGTGGCGGGTCTTGAGCAGGTGGGGCTCGGCGGCGGCGAGGGCGGCGCCGTCCAGGACGTTGAAGCTCACGCCGTGGGTGCGCCTGCCTTCCTCGGCCTTGGCGATGGCCGCGGCGAGGCTCTTCTCGTCCGAGAACATGCGGATCCAGCCGATCGGGCGGAGCAGCGGCATGGCATCGGTGCCGCGGGCGAAGGCGTAGTGCTCGTCGAGGCAGGTCTCGATCAGCTTCGCATAGGCCTCGGCGATCCTGGCGTAGCGCTGCGGCTCCGAATTCCACCAGTAGCGCAGCAGCGGCGTGGCGAGCGCGGGCAGCGCGGCCCAGTGGTAGTAGGCGTCGATCGACTTGTTGCGCGCGATGCGCAGGATCTCGGAGGCATCGCGCGGGAAGGGATGCGGGTGCACCGCCTCCCGCTGGATCAGGCCGCCATTGCCGAAGGACGCGCCTTCGCCGGGCGCCTGGCGGTCGACGAGCAGCACGTCATGGCCGCGCCGGCGCAGGTGCAGCGCGACCGACACGCCGACCATTCCGGCGCCGAGGACGATCACCGTCTTGGGCATTCAGCGGGCATCCTTACCGAGACGCGGTGAGTGTGGGTGCGACCGGCCGGATCGATCAAGGTGTCCGCGCCGCCTTGGCGGCCGTGCCGGGCGGTGCGATACCGGCAGGCGCCGAAAACGAGCGAGGAAGCCTCCCATGACCAGCGCCGAGGGCGCGCCTGCCAGTTGGCACGCCATCCTGCGCCAGGCCCTGAAGGACCATGACGTCCGCCTGGTGACCTATGTCCCCGACAACGTGTTGCGCCCGCTTCTGGACGGCATCCATGCCGATCCCTTCTTCACCGCCTTCCCCTGCGCGCGCGAGGAGGAGGCGATCGGCATCGTCACCGGCGCGTCCATGGCGGGCATGCGCGGCGTGGTGATGATGCAGACCTCGGGCTTCGCGACGCTGCCCAACGTGCTCGCGAGCCTCGTCGTCGCGAGCCAGGTGCCGGTGGTCATGGTCGTCTCGGAGCGCGGCACCATGGGCGAGTTCAACCCGGGCCAGGCGATCGTCTGCCGGACCATGCGGCCGATCCTCGATTCCATGGGCATCGAGCACCACACGCTGACGCGCCTCGACGAGGCCGGCTTCGTCGCCGACCGCGCCATCCGCCAGGCCTTCGCGACGCGCTGGCCGGCCTGCCTGATCCTCTCGCCGCTGCTGACCGGGGGGCGCAAGTGATGACCGAGACGACCGACAACCTGCACGTGATGAACCGCGCGGCGCTGACCAGGCGCCTGGTCGGCGGGCTGAAGAAGCGCGAGGCCGTGATCGGCGGCATCGGCAATTCCAACTGGGACCTCTGGGGCGCCGACAAGACCCGCGGCGAGAACTTCTACATGCTGGGCAGCATGGGCCTGGCGGCGCCGATCGCGATGGGGGTGGCGATCGCCCAGCCCGGGCGGCGCGTCTTCGCGCTGGAGGGCGACGGATCGCTGCTGATGCAGCTCGGCTGCCTGTCGACCATCGCGGCGCAGGCGGTGAAGAACCTCTGCGTCGTGGTCTGGGACAACGGCATCTACCAGATCACCGGCGGGCAGGGGACGCCGGCGGCGGCGGCGCGGACCGACATCGTCGCGATCGCGCGCGCCTCGGGCATCGCCAGCGCGGCCTGGGCGGCGGACGAGGCGGAGTTCGACGCGCTCGTGGCGAAGGCGTTGACCACCGACGGCCCGCACGTGATCGGCGTGAAGATCGACAAGGAACCGGGGCGGAACCAGACGGACCGCGACCCGATCCGGTTCCGCGAGTCCTTCATGCGCGCGATGGCGCAGCCGGTCTAGAGCTCCTTTCGATCAGACGGCACCGTCCGCCCCGCCACCCGGCCACCCAACGACAGTATCCCGGATGGGTGGACGGGTGGGGGGGCGGACGGTGCCGGTTCCGACAGATCGGAACATGCTCTAAAGCCCTGGAGGGGCGCTGCCCCTCCATTTCCCCAGGCCGCAAAGCCTCGCAACCCACGATTCGGGCCGAGCCTGAGGGCGGGGCAATGCCGGGCACCAAGTATCGGTTTCCAAAGGCCTTTCGGCCTTTGGCGGGGTGAGCCCGAGAGGGGCGGCGCCCCTCTCGGATCCCCGCTCAGACCATCTGCCCCCTCAGGAACCCCAGCGCCGGCAACGGCTGCCACTTCCGCGGCAGGTCCGCCCGCCGGATCGGCGTGACCGAATAGTTCGGGATGGGTTGCCGGGATCGCACCAGCCAATCCGCATAGGCCTTGACCTGCTGGTCCCGCCAGGCGCGGTCGCTCAGCGCCTGGGCCCGGGAGCGGAACACCTCCGCGATGCGGCTCTTGCGCCCTACCGTCGCCACGACGGCCCAGAGCGTGTCGTCATCCCCGCCACGGACGCTGACCAGGATCCCCACGGAACCAAGCCTCTCAAATCCCGGCCCGTGGGGTCAAGCGTCAGGCGGCGGCCGGTGCCAGGCCGATGCGGTCCAGGGGACCGAATTCCTGTTCCAGCAGGGGCCGGACCCGGCGCTGCCAGGCCTCGATCGAGCGCAGGCCGGTCGCGGGGTCCATGTCCCCCACCTGGACCTGCAGCAGGTAGTGGCAGGGGGCGGCGGCGCGGATCTCGGCGGCCATGCGGGCGGCAACCGTGGCGGCGTCGCCCACCATCATGTGGGCGCCCATCTCCTCGAGGCTCGGTTCGCCCTCCCAGGCCTTCTCGATGAGCATGCCGCCGTCCATCTCCTGCTCCCTGCGCCGCAGGCTCTGGGAGAGGCGGATCTGCCAGCGGGCATTCTCGAGGAAGCGCTCCGCCTCGGCCTTGTCGCCGGTGACGCAGAAGGGGCGCATGGCGCCGAAGCGCAGCGTCTCGCCGGTCTTGCCGGTGCTGCGGCGGATCCCCTCGAAGCGTGCGCGGGCGGCGGCGAGCATCGCGGGCGTGAAATGGCGCGGCGTGACCATCACCACGCAGTCGCGCTGCGCGGCGTAGCGGTGCAGGTCGGGATTGTCGCCGGCGACCCAGATCTCGGGCATGCCGCGCACCGGGCGCGGGGCGATGTGGGCGGTCGGCATGCCGTAATGCCCGCCGGTATGGGAGAAGGTCTCCGCGCCGAAGGCCTTCTCCATCATCTCCATCACCTCGAGCAGCCGGGGCGTGGATTCCGAGAGGTCCTGGCCGAACCGCTCGAACTCGTAGGGCTGGTAGCCGCTGCCGATGCCGAGGACGAGCCGCCCATGCGTCAGCGAATCCACCATGCCGATCTCCGCGATCAGGCGGGAGGGGTGGTAGAGCGGCACGATCACCACGCCCGAGGCGAGGCGGATGCGCGAGGTCTCGCCCGCCAGGCGCGCGACCATCATCAGGGGCGAAGGGCAGACGCAGTAGTTCGAGAAATGGTGCTCGGCGAACCAGGCGATCGAGAAGCCGGCCTGCTCGGCAGCCTTCACCTGGGCGACGGCGACATCGTAGATCGCGGCGGTCGGCCGGCCGCGCGAGCGGTAGCCCATGAGGTTGAACAGGCCGACATCCATGGGGCGCTATCTCCCGTTTCCTTCGTTGCGGCGCATGCAAGCGCGAAGCGATGCGGGGGGCAAGGGCGGCCGGCTTGCCCGGGCGCCCGGGGCGCGCTGATCTCCTGGCCGGATCAGGGGGAGAATCGCGCGTGATCGTGATCGGCCGGGGCAGCGTGCAGCAGGAGGAATGCGACGTGATGGGGCACATGAACGTGCGCCATTACGTCGCGCGCGTGACGGATGCCCTTGCGTGGCTGCTGCTGGACGCGGGCCTGCCGCCGTCGCGGGGTGGGTTCCGCGTGCTCGACCAGCATATCCGCTTCCTGCGGGAGATGGCGCCGGGGGCGCCCTTCACGATCCTCGGCGGGCTGGTGGCGGCGGAGGGGCCTCGGCTGCGCTGCCTCGCCGAGATCCGCAACAGCGGGACCGGGGAGCCGGCGGCGACCTTCGTGACGGACATCCGCTGCGCCGCGGCGCTTCCGCCGGTCTCGCTCGAACGGTTGCAGGTGGCGGTGCCGGCCCACGCGGCGCCGCGCGGCTTGCCCTTCGGGCCGGCGAAGGCCCTGCCGGACCGGGCCACGGCCCTGGCGATGGGCTTCGCCGAGGCCTATCGCGGCGCCGTGCGCGCCGATGAATGCGACCGCGACGGGGTGATGCGTCCGGACGGCGTCATCGCGCGCGTCTGGGACGGCGTACCGAACCTGCGCAATCGCGGCACCGGCCTCGGGGTGAAGGAGGAGGGCGTGGGCGGCGCGGCCCTCGAGTACCGGCTGCTGCATCTCGAACCGCTGCGCGCCGGACAGCTGGTGACGGTGACGAGCGGGCTGCGCGCGCTCGGGGACAAGACGACGACCTGGACCCACCTCCTCCACGATGGGGAGACCGGCGCGCCCGTCGGCGCGGCGGAGGCCGTGGGCGTCGCCTTCGACCTCAAGGCGCGGCGGGCGATCGCCATTCCGCCCATGCAGCGCGCTGCGCTCGAAACCCTGGTGGTCGGCGGGCTCGGGCTGTAGGCCCCGGTCTGGCGCGGGAACGGCGCAGCCGGTATGTCGCGGGGAAACCGGCCCCGGGGGCCAAGGGAGGACCGCGCATCATGACCTTCGCCATCGGCCGGCGCGCGACGCTTGGCCTGCTTGCCGCGGGAGCCGCCGCGCAGGGCGCCGTGGGGCAGACGGTGCCGCGCACGGCGCGGGTGATCGTGGGCTTCCCGCCGGGTGGATCGTCGGATGTGGTGGCGCGGCTCTATGCCGATCGCCTGCGCGGGATCTACGCCCCGACCGTGGTGGTGGACGGGCGTGTCGGCGCGGCTGGACGGATCGCGGTGGAATACGTGAAGGGCGCGGAGGCGGACGGGCTGACCTGCCTGCAGACGCCCGCGTCGATGCTGACGCTGCAGCCGCACGTCTTCCCGCGCGAGGTGCGCTACGACGCGCTGACGGACCTGGTCCCGGTCTCGACGGTCTGTTCCTACCCCTTCGCCTTCGCGGTTCCCAAGGCGCATCCCGCGCAGAGCCTTCCGGCCTGGATCGACTGGGCGAAGGCGGAGGGTGCCGACCTGCCATGGGCATCGCCGGCCGCAGGATCGGCGCCGCACTTCATGGGCATCATGCTGGCGCGGAAGGCGGGGCTCAGCATGACGCACGTACCCTTCCGCGGGGCGGCGCCGGCGGTGCAGGACCTGATCGCGGGCCGGCTGTCCTGCTTCATCGGCGTGCTGGGCGACGTCTCGCCGCAGGAAGGGCAGGGGTTGCGGCTGCTGGCCGTTTCCTCCGCGGCGCGCAATCCACGCTTCCCGCAGGTGCCGACCTTCGCGGAACTCGGCTATCCGGAACTCAACAAGGACGAGTGGTTCGGCGTGCTCCTGCCGGCGCGCACGCCGATGCCGCTCGTCGAGGGGCTGCACCGCGCGGTCCGCGCGGTCGCGGCCATGGCGGACATGGTCGCGGCGCTCGAGCGGCTGGAATATGCGCCGACGACCTCGGACAGCCCCGCCGCCTTTGCCGAGCGCATCCGGCGCGAGCGGGAGGGCTGGGGCGCCGTGGTGCGCGAAAGCGGCTTCCGGCCGGAGAACTGATTCCGGCCGGGGAAGAACGCCACGTCGGCGTTCTGCGCGTAGAGCACCAGCGTCGTCTGCGCCGAGGACCACGGATTGGTGGCGCGCATGGCGTAGGCGAGGATGACCTCATCCGCCAGGCCGACCGAGACACGCAGGAAGGCGCGCAGGAGGCCCCCCGGTAAAGTGGGTCGCTGCGAGGTCAGACGAGTTCCACGCGCCCCGTGGAGAGATCATAGATGCCGCCCTTCACGGCCAATGTGCCGCGCGTCACCATATCCGCGAGGATCGGCGTGGCCGTTTCGAGCGTGCGCACGTTGTGACGGACGTTCGCGACAAGGGCGCGACGGGTCAGCCCCTCCTCGGGTCCGGCCAGGGCCTCGTCGATTCCGGGCTTCATGGCCGTTGCGAGGCCGGCGATGTGGCCCGGGAGCGAATTGCCCTTGCGCAGCGCATCGACCGTCGCGTTCACCGCTCCGCAGCTCGTATGCCCGAGGACGAGGATCACCTTGGTGCCGAGGACCGCCGCGCCGAATTCGAGGCTGCCGAGGCCTTCCTGCGTGACGAAATTGCCGGCGACGCGGACCACGAACACATCGCCGTGCGCCTGGTCGAAGGCGAGTTCCGGCGCAACGCGCGAGTCCGCGCAGCCGAGCACGGCCGCGAACGGTGCCTGGCCCTGCGCAAGGGCGGCGCGCCGTGCGGAAAAGTCACGCTCGCGCGGTTGATTGGCGACGTAGCGGGCATTGCCGTCCATCAGGGCCTTCAGCGCGGCATCCGGCGTGGCCGGACGCGCCGCATCCCCGGCCCGCGCGGCCTTCGTCGCCGCCGTCGCGAAGAGTGCTGCGCCGCCGGCGAAGAGAGTCCGCCGCCCGAGAAATGACCCAATGCAGGTAAAGCACATGGCGACGAACGTCCCCTTCTTCTTGAATTACAACTGTGTCATTCCAGAAATTGAGGCGCAACCCTCAAGGCAAGATTGCGATGATCGCCGCGCCGCGCGAGGTTGCGCGCCATGAGCAGCGCATCACGCGAGATCCGCCTGAACGCCTTCGACATGGCCTGCATCGGCCACATCCAGCAGGGGATGTGGACGCATCCGCGGGACCGTTCCCTCGACTACCTGTCGCTCGATCACTGGACGGGGATGGCCCGGCTGCTCGAGCGCGGGTTGTTCGACGGGCTGTTCCTCGCCGATGTGCTCGGGGTCTACGACGTGCATGGCGGCAGCCAGGACGCGGCGATCCGTCACGCCGTGCAGGTGCCGCTGCTCGACCCCATGCTGCTGGTGCCGGCCATGGCGGCGGTGACGGAGCATCTCGGCTTCGGCGTCACGGTGAACCTCGCCTGGGAACCGCCGGCGCTGCTGGCGCGGCGTTTCTCGACGCTCGATCACCTGACGCGCGGGCGCATCGGGTGGAACATCGTCACCGGCTACCTCGACAGCGCGGCGCGCGCGATGGGTCTCGACCGCCAGATGGCCCATGACGACCGCTACGACATGGCCGACGAGTTCATGGAGGTCATCTACCGGCTGTGGGAGGGATCCTGGGCCGCCGACGCGGTGAAGCGGGACCGCGCGAACGGCGTCTATGCCGACCCGTCGCGTGTGGCCCGCATCCGCCATGACGGGCGGCAATACCGGCTCGACGCGCCGCATCTGGTCGAACCCTCGCCCCAGCGTACGCCGGTGCTCTACCAGGCCGGCGCCTCGGAGCGCGGGCGCCGCTTCGCCGCGCAGCATGCTGAATGCGTCTTCATCAACGGCGGACCGCGGCCGCATGTCGCCGCGCTGGTGAAGGACCTGCGCGCGCGGGCCGGATCGCGGCCGATCCGGGCCTTCATGGGGGCGACGCTCGTGCTCGGCCGCACGAGAAAGGAGGCGCAGGACAGGCTCGAGGACTACCGCCGGCACCGCGATGTCGAGGCCGCGCTGGTGCACGCCTCGGCCTCGCTCGGCATCGACCTCGCGGCCTTCGGGATGGACGACGAACTGCCCGCGGCTTCCGAGGCGATCCGATCGAATGTCGAAGCTTTGCGCGCCGCGGCCCCGCGCGCGACCAAGCGGGCACTGGTCGATCGCCTGGTGCTCGGCAGCCGCCAGCCGCCGATCGTCGGCAGCGTGAATGAAGTGGCGGAGACGCTGATCGGCTGGGTGGACGACGCGGATATCGACGGGTTCAACCTCTCGCGCACCATCCTCCCCGAATGCCTGGAGGACGTGGTGGGCCTGCTCGTGCCGGCATTGCAGGAGCGCGGCCGCTACAAGCGGGCCTATGCGCCGGGCACCTACCGGGAGAAGCTGTTCGGCGGCGGGCCACGCCTGGCCGCCCCGCATCCTGCGGCCGCGGTCGCCCGCTGACTTGCGGCCTTCTGGCCGCGCGCTACCTTCGGGAAAACCCCAGGGGATCCCCTCGACATGGACGGACACCAGACGCCCGCCGCGGATGCCGCGATGACGCTGCGCTACGGCGCCGGGGCCGAGCCCAAGGCCGGCCCGTGGAACGACACCATCGCGCTGCTGCTCTCCCACCGCTCGGTGCGCGGCTACAGGCCGGACCCCGTGCCGGAGGGGACGCTCGAGACGCTGGTCGCCGCGGCGCAGTCGGCCGCGACCTCCTCCAACCTGCAGACCTGGTCGGTCGTCGCGGTGGACCGGCCGGAGGTGCGCCGCGAACTCGCCGCCATCGCGAACAACCAGAAGCACATCGAGCAGTGCCCGCTGTTCGTCGTCTTCCTCGCCGACGTGTCGCGCAACATGCGGCTTGCGGAGCAGGAGGGCACGACGCTCGCGGGCATGCCCTATCTGGAATCCTTCCTGGTCTCGGCGATCGACGCGGCGCTCGCGGCGCAGAACGCGGTGGTCGCGGCGGAGAGCCTCGGGCTTTCCACCGTCTATATCGGCGCGCTCCGCAACGACGTGACGCGGGCGGCGGAGCTGCTCGGCCTGCCGCCGGGCGCGGCGCCGGTCTTCGGCCTCTGCGTCGGCTACGCCGCCCCGGGGCGCGAGGGCGAGGTCAAGCCGCGCCTCCCGCAGGCCGCGGTGCTGCACCGGGAGACCTACGACGCCGACGACCGGCGGCACCGCGCGGCCTTCGATCCGCGCCTCGCGGAATTCTCGCGCCGCAACGAGATCAGCGGCGACACCTGGACGCAGCGCGTGATCAAGCGGCTGGGCACCATGGCGGCGCTGCACGGGCGCGAGCGGCTGAAGGAGAAGCTGGTCGCGCTTGGCTTCCCGCTGAAGTAGCCGCCATGCCTGCGGGACGAAGGCGACCCCTTCGTCCCGCGGGGCATCAGGCCTCGGCCGGGTCGCGCCGGATCACGCCGTCGAAATAGGCGACCGTCCGGCGCAGCCCTTCCTCGAGCGGCACTTTCGGCTCCCAGTCCAGCACGGCCCTGGCGAGCGAGATGTCGGGGCAGCGGCGCGTCGGGTCGTCCTGCGGCAGGGGCCGCTTCTCGATCCGCGCGCCCTCGCCGCAGAGCGCGATCACCCGCTCGGCGAGTTCGCGCACGGTGATCTCGTGGGGGTTGCCCAGGTTGACCGGGCCGGTCACCTCGTCCGGCGTGTCCATCAGGCGCATCAGCCCTTCGACCAGGTCGTCGACGAAGCAGAAGGAGCGGGTCTGCGTACCCTCGCCGTAGATCGTCACGGGATGGCCTTGCAGCGACTGCACGATGAAGTTCGACACCACGCGCCCGTCATTGGGGTGCATGCGGGGGCCGTAGGTGTTGAAGATGCGCGCCACCTTGATGCGCACCTTGTGCTGGCGGAAATAGTCGAAGAACAGCGTCTCGGCGCAGCGCTTGCCTTCGTCGTAGCAGGCGCGGGGGCCGAGCGGGTTCACCGAGCCGCGATAGTCCTCGGTCTGCGGATGCACCTCGGGGTCGCCATAGACCTCGGAGGTCGAGGCCTGCAGCACCTTCGCCTTCACGCGCTTCGCCAGCCCCAGCATGTTCAGCGCGCCGCTGATGCTGGTCTTGGTCGTCTGCACCGGGTCGAACTGGTAGTGCACCGGGGAGGCAGGGCAGGCGAGGTTGTAGATCTCGTCCACCTCCACGTAGAGCGGGAAGGTGACGTCGTGGCGCATCGCCTCGAATTGCGGGTGCGGCAGCAGATGCGCGATGTTGTCGCGCGTGCCCGTGAAGTAGTTGTCGACGCAGAGCACCTGGTGGCCCTGGGCGAGCAGCCTCTCGCAGAGATGGGAGCCGATGAAGCCGGCCCCGCCCGTCACCAGAACCCGCTTGCGAGACATCATGTCGCGGCACTCTC
The DNA here is from genome assembly GCA_023424475.1 of Pseudomonadota bacterium. Taxonomy (GTDB): domain Bacteria; phylum Pseudomonadota; class Alphaproteobacteria; order Acetobacterales; family Acetobacteraceae; genus Neoroseomonas. The sequence goes on along the minus strand of JAFADX010000174.1, from coordinate 1,567 downwards.
CTTGACCGTCGGCACCCCGCCGCGAGGCGGGGCATGGCGCGTGGGGCAACCCGTTCCGGATGCGCCGGGGCGCCGCGCGGCGCCCTTCTGGGGCAGACGGGGCGTCACGGCAAGCGGCTGGATCAGGCCGGCATGGCGGGTTCGAGGATGGGCAGGCCGGCGCGGAACCGCATGACCGCCTGCATCCCGTCCTCGGGGAAGGAGATATGGACCTCGGCCCCCGGCCCGAGGTCGTGGACCAGCCCCCGTTCGAGCAGCCGCATGCCGAAGCCGCGCTTGTCCGGGCTCGGCGGCGTGACGGGCGGGCCGCCGGATTCGCGCCATTCGAAGCGGGCGATGCCGTCCTCGCCCATCGACCAGGAGGCTTCGACCTCGCCGCCCGGACGGGAGAGGGCGCCGTGCTTGACCGCATTGGTCGCAAGTTCGTGCAGGGCGAGGATCAGCGCCTGCACCTGGCCGGCATCGACCTGGATGCGGCCGGAGCCGACCAGGCGGATGGCGCGGCCGGCCTCAAGCCATGGGCCGAGGCCGGCCGCGACGACGCGGGCGAAATCCACCCTGTCCCAGTCCTGGGTCGCGAGCAGGTCATGGCTGCGCGTCAGCGCCTGGAGGCGGCCGACGAAGTCCCGCCCGAAACTGCCGCCGGGGACGTTCGCCCGGCGGACGGACTGGGCCGCGATCGACTGGACGGTCGCCAGGGTGTTCTTGACCCGGTGGTTCAGCTCGGTGACCAGCAGTTCCCGCGAGCGTTCGGCGCGGACCCGTTCGGTGACGTCCTGCAGCACCGCGGAGACGCCCGTGACCACACCCTCGGCATCCTTCACCGGATGGCAGGATGCGAGCCAGTGCCGGAGGTTCTGCACGGGCCCCGGCGTCTGGCCGGTGCAGGTCACGTCGAGCACTGGCCGGCCGGACGCCAGGACCTCACGCTGCGCGGCTTCGAGCGGCGCGGCGAGACCTTCCGGCATGACCTCGTGAGGGGTGTGGGCGACGTGGGATTCCGGCGGCAGGCCGCTGATCGCGGCGAAGCGTGCATTCACGTTGACGAAGCGCAGCGTGGCATCGACGAGCGCGAGGCCGACGGGCACGGTGTCGTAGACGGCGCGCAGTTCGGCGACGGTCTGGCGGACCTGGCCTTCATTGACGCGATGGGCCGCGGCCGCGCCGCGGGTCTCGGTCACGTCGTGGATGGCGCCGACCCATTCGAGCAGCGCGCCGTCCTCCGCCGCGATGGGCACGCCCGTCGCTCGCACCCAGCGCCAGGACCCCGCCTCGTCGGCGGTGCGCACGCGGAATTCCACGCCGATGGCGCTGCGCGCGACGAGGGAGCGGCCCCATTCGGCCAGGGTCGGGGCGCGGTCGTCGGGGTGCAGCATCTCGAGCCAGCCATCGCCGCGGAAGGCCGGCGCGGTCTGGCCGGTGAGGCCGGCCCAGCCCCCGGCTTCGATCCACCCGCCGGCCACGTCGGCCCGCCAGAGCACGAGGGCGCCGGCCTCGGCCAGGGCGCGCAGCCGGCGGTCGCGCTGATCGACGAAGTGCGCGATCAGGTTGCCCTGCATCGCGGTCA
>JAFADX010000152.1 GCA_023424475.1 Pseudomonadota bacterium | reverse complement strand
GGCTCGCGCAGGCGATGGCGAGCGCCGCATGCTCGCCCGCTTCCGCCGGGCGCCAGCCGGCATCGCGCCCGAGCGCGGTGACGAGCCCGGCGAGCGCCCGGTCGGCCGCGCCGGCGACCGGGATGACGCGCAGGGATGGCGCATCCGGGTCCGCCGGCCCATCCTCGGGCAGCGCCATGGCGACCGTCGCGAGGCCGGCCCCGATGCGGTTTGCCACCGCCGGTCCGATCGCCCCTTCCGCCCGGTCCGTCGCCAGGGTGAGGACCGCCGGCAGCACCAGGTCGCGCAGGGTCGCGGCGGTGCCGTGGTCCTCCTGACGGGCCTCGGCGATGTCCTGCGCGCCCTCGGGGTCGCCGGCGAGGAAGCGCTGGTAGAAGCGCAGGGGCGCGGGCAGTGCCTCCCCGTTGCCGAGCAGGATCTCGAGGAAGGCGAAGGCCGGCACGTGACGGCCGAGGATGGCGAGGCAGGCGGTGATCGGCGGTGCGAGAAGCAGGCCGATCGGCCCCCACAGCACCGTCCAGACCGCCGAGGAGACCAGCAGCGCGAGCGGCGACAGGCCGGTCGAGCGCCCGTAGATCATCGGCTCCAGCACGTGAGAGACGATGCCGTCGATCGCGGCGAAGAGCAGCAGCACGAGCAGCGGCTCGATCCAGCCGGTGCCGGTGATGAAGGCCACGAGCAGCGGCAGGGCCATCGCGATCCAGGCGCCGAGGAAGGGGATGAAGCGCAGCATGAAGGCGAGCGCGCCCCACAGCGGGGCGTTCGGCACGCCGATCGCCATGAGCCCCAGCCCCATGCCGAGGCCGAAGGTCGCGTTCATCAGCATCTGCATCAGCAGGTAGCGCCCGACGCGCTCGGTCGCATCCGCCATCGCCTGGGTCGTGCGGTGCAGGTCGTCGAGGCCCGCGAGGCGCAGGAAGCGGTCGCGCACGTCCTCCCGCTGCATCAGCAGGTAGGTCATCAGCAGCAGCGCGACGGCGAGCGAGGAGAGCGGCCCGACGGCCACCGCGGCGAGGCCGAGCAGCGTCTCGAGATTGCCCGCGGCGCCGGTCACGGGCGCGACGGGGACCGGCTCCTCCGCCGGGCGCGGCAGGCCGCCTCTGCCGAGCTCCTCGGCCAGGCGCCGCAGCGTGCCCATGGCGCGGTCGAGCGCGCCCGAGCCCTCGGACAGCGCATGCAGCTTCTGCACCAGGCTGGTCTCCCAATACGGGAGCTGTTCCGCCAGGCTGAGCCCCTGCGAGGTGATCAGGAGCGCCGCCGCCGCCATGAGGCCGAGCGCGACCGCCAGCAGGATCATGACCGCGACGGGCCGCGGCAGGCCGGCCCGCTGCAGCGCGCGGGCCGGCGGCACCAGCACGACCGAGAGCAGCAGCGCGAGCGCCATGGGGATGAAGACGTCGCGGCCGAGATGCAGCGCCGCCAGCACCATCAGTGTGGCGATGACCCAGAGCGGGCCGGCATTCGAACGGCTTTCGCGCGTCGTGGTCTCGATCTCGGCCGGCACCCTCGCCTCCTGTCTGCTCACGCAGACGGGAAACGTGCGCCTGGGGTCCCGGTTGCCCGCCGGCGAAACTTTGGCCGCGGCGGCCCGTTCAACCGGCATCGGACGAAAGGGAAGGAGGACGGCACATGGCACGACCCGAACCGGACGCGGCCCAGCGCAACGATCGCCTGGCGGCGGGCCTGGAAGGCTTCCTGGCCGACAGCTACCTGCTCATGGGCAAGACCCAGGCCTGCCACTGGAACGTGACCGGTCCGAACTTCAACGGCCTGCATGCGCTGTTCGAGGCGCAGTACAAGGACCTCTTCGAAGCCGTGGACGTGATCGCCGAGCGCATGCGCGCCCTCGGCGCACCGGCGCCGGCCTCGACGGGTGCGATGCTTGCCAAAGCCTCGCTGAAGGACAGCGCGAAGATCCCGGATGCGATGGGCATGGTGCGCATGCTGGCCGAGGACCACGCCGCCATGTCCCGCAGCGCGACGCAGCTCGCCGGGACGGCCGGCGCGGAAGACGACCTGGCCACCCAGGACCTGCTCGCCGGGCGCATCGCCGTTCACGACAAGGCCCGCTGGATGCTGCGCAGCCACCTCGACTGACGCACCCCACGCAAGGAGACATCGACATGGTCACCAGGGATACCCCGAACGACACCGCCACGCTGGCCGAGGCCACCGCGGCTGAACTCGCCGTGCTGCGCGAGAAGGTGGAGGCGCTGCTCGACGAGCGCGTCCGGCCGGCCGTCAACGGCATCGCGGACCGTGCGAGCGAGACGGCGGCCGAGGTCCGGACCGCTCTGCGCGCCGAGGCCGACGGCGTAGCCACGCGGGTGCGCGAGCAGCCCTTCGTCGCCCTCGGCGCCGCGGCGGCGATCGGTCTCGCGATCGGCGTGCTGCTGCGGCGCTGAGCATGCGTCCGCTGCGCCTGCTCGGCGTCGCGGCGGAGGCCGAGGGCCTCCGCCTGCGCCGGAGCTGCGGCCTCGTCGCCCGGCGTGCCGGGTGGCTCGGCGGCGCGGCGGTGTTCGCCGTGGCGGCGCTGGTGCTGGTCCATGTCGCGGCGGTGACGGTCCTGATGCCCCCGCTCGGCCTGGCCGTCGCCTGCGGCATCGTGGCGCTCGTCGACCTGGTGCTGGCCTGCGCCCTCGTGATCGTCGCGCGGCACCTGCGCGATCCCGTGGCCGAGGAGGCGCTGCTGCTCCGCCGCGCGAGCCTCGCCGCCGCGGCGAGCGGCGGCAGCGGCCTTCTGACGGGGGG
>JAFADX010000147.1 GCA_023424475.1 Pseudomonadota bacterium | reverse complement strand
ACCGCTGCCCGGCCGTCCCGCGCGAAGGCCGAGCTGCCCCCGGTATAGAAGGGAAGCTGCGTGTTCCCCACGGTCACCGTCACCGTGGCGTTGCGCGGATAGGCATAGGCCGCCGAAAGGGCCACCTGGTCACGGCTGTTGTGCCGGTGCGTCACCGTCAGGATCACGTTCTCGCGCTGCGGATCGGTCCGCGAGGCGCGGGTGAAGGCATAGCAGACCTTCTGCCCGCCCTCGGTATGCACCGCGGCGGTCCAGTCCTGGAAATCGCCCAATCGCCGCGGTCCCTGGGCAGAGCCGCGCTGCTGCGCGCAGGCTGGGGCGACGACGAGGATGGCCAGGAGGGCGGAAAGGAGAACGGCTCGCATGCCGCCCTAGATACGAAGACGGAGCCTCCGGAGCAACCGCGCCCCTTCTGGCCCAATCCCCCATCCGGGCGGTAGAGAGGCGCCCATGACGGACGCCGCCGACGCCGCCCTCGCTCAGCAGTACGAGGCCTACCCCTATCCGCAGCGGGACCCGAGGGACGAGGCGAAACGCCTCGTCATAGGCAGCCCGAGCCATTTGCGGGAGGTCGACCATTGGATCTTCGGCGCCCGGCGCCCCGCCTCGCAGCCCCTGCGGGCGCTGGTGGCGGGGGGTGGTTCCGGTGACGCAACCGTGATGCTCGCCCAGCAGATGGCCTGGGCCGGGCGGGCGGGCAGCGTCACCTGGCTCGACCGCTCGGCCGCGGCGCGCAAGGTCGCCGAGGCCCGCGTCGCCGCCCGTCGGCTGGGCAACGTCGCCTTCCGGGAAGCCTCGATCCTGGACCTGCCGGGTTCCGGCCTCGGCCCCTTCGACTACATCGACTGCTGCGGGGTCCTGCACCACCTGCCCGACCCGCTCGGGGGCCTGCGGGCGCTCGTCTCGGTCCTCGCGCCCGGCGGCGGCATCGGGCTCATGGTCTATGCGCCGCACGGGCGGACCGGGGTCTATATGATGCAGGACGCGCTCCGCCTGCTCGCCCCGCCCGGCGAGGAGCCGGCCCAGCGCGTGGACGTGGCCAAGCGCCTCTGGCGCCAGATGCCCGAAACCGCCTGGCTGCGCCGCAACCCCTGGATCACCGACCACGTGAAGGGCGGGGACGCGGGCATCTACGACCTGCTGCTGAACCCCCGCGACGTCGCCTTCACCGTGCCAGCCCTCGCCGCCCTGCTCGACGCCGCGGGGCTCGAGATCCGCTGCCTGGTCGAGCCCTTCCGCTACGACCCGGATAGCTTCCTCGCCGACCCCCGGCTGCGCGAAAGGACCGCGCACCTGTCCTTCGTCGAGCGCGCCGCCGTGGCCGAGGCCGCCGCCGGCAACATGGGCATCCACGTCGCCTACTGCGTCCGCAAGGGCGCAGCGCCCCCGCCCCCCGCCTGGGACGACGCCGGGAGCGTGCCGATCCTGCGCGAACTGGAAGGCCCGAAGCTCGCCGCCCAGGTGCCGCGCGACGGGGTGCTGCGCGTCTCGGCCGACGGGCTGACCGTGCCCGTCACCCTGCCACGCCTGGCCGGCGCCATCATCGCCCGGATCGACGGCACCCGGACCATGGGCGACATCCGGGACGAACTGACCGAGCTCGGCATCGCGCCGGATGCCTTCGCACGCGACTACACGGCGACGGCGGCCGCGCTGGAACGGGTGAACCGGATGCTGCTGAAGGCGCGGTGATCGGCCGCCCGGCTGGCCTCCGGCGCCGCGGCCCCGCAGAACGCCGGCGGCCCGTTCCCCTCCTCAGGCGCCGGCAGGCACTCGGCCCGTAGAGCGCCCTCCCGGATACACCCCCGCAGGTCCCGCCGCGACAGCAGCGGTGGCGGTTCGCCTGCCGGCGGGCCGTCCATGACCGCCTGCACGATCTTCGGCGCACACAACGTCGGCACGGCAGCGCCCCGCATCGAAGGAGCCGAACCCGTGCCGAACGACCATCAGGCGCAATCCACGAAGGACGCCGCGCCGGCGACGCCTGCTGCGCAGGAACGGGTCCTCGCCGAACTGCCCTTCGCCGACACCTCCGACTTCGAGGAGGCACGGCGTGGCGTCATCGCGGCCTTGCCGGGCGGGATCATCCACAAGGCATCGGGCGAACTCGCCTGGGATCTCGGCCAGTACGATTTCCTGGGCAGTGAGACGGCCCCGCCGACCGTCAATCCCAGCCTCTGGCGGATGGCCCGCCTGAACATGGCGAACGGCCTGTTCCAGGTCACTGATCGCGTCTGCCAGATCCGCGGCCTGGAACTGGCGAACATGACGATTGTCGAGAGCGAGACCGGTATCGTCGTGATCGACACCCTGGGATGTGCCGCGGCGGCGGCGCTGGCGCCTTACCGGGCATATCGCGGCCGGCGCCGCGTCCGTGCGATCATCTACACCCACAGCCGCAGCGACCATTATGGCGGTGCCCTTGGTGTCGCCACCGCCGAGGAGGTGGAGCGCGACGGCATCGCCATCATCGCGCCGGACCAGTTCATGGAATCGCCCGGCGCGGAGACCGTGTTGGCGGGCGTCCCGATGATGCGGCGGATGCACTACCAGTTCGGCATCGGCTTGCCGAGCGGGCCGTGCGGCCAGGTGGATTCCGGTCTGTGCAAGCGCGTCGCCTCCGGCACCTCGACGCTGCTGGCACCGACGGAACTCATCATCGAATCCTTCGAAACGCGGACGCTCGACGCTGTCGACTTCGTGTTTCAGATGGCGCCCGACACCGAGGCGCCGGCCGAGATGCACATCTTCCTTCCGCAGTTCGGCGTGCTGAACATGGCCGAGAACACGACCCGGCATCTGCACAATTTCATCCCGATCCGCGGGGCGGTTGCCCGCGACACCCGCGTCTGGTCGAAATACATCGCCCGCGCCATGGAGGCATTCGGTGACCGCATCGAAATACTGATCGCCCAGCACCACTGGCCAGTCTGGGCCGGGAATGGATGCTGGCCTATCTCGGACGGCAGCGCGACCTCTACAAGCACATCCACGACCAGACCCTGCGCCTCGCGGCGCACGGCCTCGGGCCCATCGACATCGCCGAACGGCTGAAATTGCCCGCGTCATGGACTACATGGGCGGTGCGGCGCAGGTGATCGCGCGGGCGCGGGAGGATTTTGCGCGCGGTGACTATCGATGGGTCGCCCAGGTCATGAACCAGGTGGTCTTTGCCGGCCCGGCCAATGCCGAGGCGCGTGCTCTCGCTGCTGATGCGTTGGAGCAGATGGGCTACCAGGCGGAATCGGCGACCTGGCGCAATGCCTATCTCCTGGGAGCTCAGGAGCTTCGGCACGGCATCGGCCGCGCGGTTCCGGTCGTCCGGCCGGGGCTCATGCCCGCGCTCAGCACGGATGTCATATTCGACTACATGGCGGTGCGGCTGAATCCGTCGAAGGCGGCCGACCTTTCGTGGCGCATCGCGTGGCACTTCGACGATACCGGCGAAGACATCACGATGACGCTCGGGAACGCGACGCTCACGCATCTGCCGGGCAAGGCGCGCGGGCACGTCGATGCCGACGTGACGATGAAGCGCCATGCGCTCGACGCCGTCATGACGGGAAAAGCCGACATCAGCGGAGCGATCGCGGCTGGTGACGCCGTGGTAGCCAGTACGGCATCGGCCGTCGTCGAACTCTTCGACATGTTCGCCGAATTTCAGCCGGCGTTCGAGATTGTCGCGCCAGGAGAGGCGGCATGATGGGAGCCTTCGTGCTCATGTCTTCCCCTAGACGCGGCGTCTGAAGCCGAAGACGGCGCGCTGCACGGACCAAGCTGCTTCGGAAGCGTCGTGTCCGGCACCTGATCCTTCAGGATCGCCTCGACGGCCGCTGCTTCCGCCCAACCAGCGGGCCCCGCGCATATCGTCGGGAGCGGCTGCTGCCTGCCCGCTGGGGCGATGGCCAGCACCTCAAGCCGGAACCGAGGTGCCCGACGGTCCCGATGCCCAACGCAAGCAGTGGCATCAGCCGAGCACGAGCACCCAGGTCATGGGGATCGCGCAGCGCGCTGGCGGCCGATGCCCCCATGGCAGCCCGGATGGCAACGGCGCCGAGATCCGCCGCCGGCATGTCCGGACCGGGGCGCGGATGCCGACATCGCGGCCAGCCGTTGGGGGCGATCCCTCCAGCCGTGTGCCGCAGCGCGGCTGCAGGAAAATTGCGGCCTCAGGCCCGGGCGAACCTCGCGGCGCCTCGTGTCAGTCCCTGATGGTGTTGCAGTAATTCCATATTTCTGGAAATATGGACATATGAATGCGCCTCACCTCATCGACGCCTTCGGGGCCTTGGCCCAGGACACCCGGCTCCAGGTCTTCCGCCTGCTGCTGAATGCGGGCCCTGACGGCCTGCCGGCCGGGGAGGTTGCCCGCCGCCTGGGCACGCCGCACAACACCATGTCGGCGCACCTGGCGATCCTGTCCCGTGCCGGACTGGCGCGGTCCCGGCGCGAAAGCCGGCAGGTCATCTACACGGTGGAGCTGGACACGGTCCGCGGTCTCGTCGCCTTCCTGGTGCAGGAGTGCTGCGGCGGGCAGCCCGAACGCTGCGCGGCGCTGCTCGACGCCGCCATGCCCGCATCGTCCTGCCGCCCGGGGTGCGCGGCGTGAGCGCGATGGCCGAGGCCGCGCCGCGGCGCCTGTCCTTCCTCGACCGCTGGCTGACGTTCTGGATCTTCGCGGCCATGGCGTTGGGGGTGGCGCTCGGCGCCTTCGTGCCGGGGCTGCCGGCCGCGCTCGACAGCGTCTCGGTGGGCAGCACCAATATCGTGATCGCCGCCGGGCTGATCCTGATGATGTATCCGCCGCTCGCGCGCATTCGCTACGAGGCGCTGCCCGAGGTCTTTGCCAACCGGCGCATCCTGCTGCTCTCGCTGGTGCAGAACTGGGTGATCGGGCCGGTGCTGATGTTCGTGCTGGCCATCGTGTTCCTGTCGGACAGGCCCGAATACATGACCGGGCTGATCCTGATCGGCCTGGCGCGCTGCATCGCGATGGTGATCATCTGGAATCAGCTCGCGCGCGGGGACAACCAGTATATCGCCGGGCTCGTCGCCTTCAACAGCGTGTTCCAGTTGCTGTTCTTCGGGGTCTACGCGTGGTTCTTCCTGACGGTGCTGCCGCCGATGGTCGGCCTTGAGGGGCGCGTGATCGATGTGTCCTTCACCACCATCGCCGGGGCGGTGCTGCTCTATCTCGGCGTGCCCTTCGCGGCGGGCTTCCTGACGCGGCGCGTGATGATCGCGCAGCGCAGTGAGGCCTGGTACCGGCGGCGCTTCCTGCCGCGCATCGCGCCGATCACGCTGGCCGCGCTGCTCTTCACCATCGTGGCGATGTTCGCGCTGAAGGGCGGTGACGTGCTGCGCCTGCCGCTGGATGCGCTGCGGATCGCGGTGCCGCTGACGATCTATTTCGTCGTGATGTTCATGGTCAGCTTCTGGATGGGGAAGCTGATCGAGGCGGACTACCCGCGCACGACGGCGATCGCCTTCACGGCGGCTTCCAACAATTTCGAGCTCGCGATCGCGGTGGCGATCGCCGCCTTCGGTCTGGCCTCGCCGGTGGCCTTCGCGACGGTGATCGGGCCGCTGGTGGAGGTGCCGGTGCTCATCCTGCTGGTGCGCGTGGCGCTCCGCCTCGGAGAGCAATGGTTCGGCCTGACGGCCGCGGAGGCGCGGTAGCACTAGTTTGGCGGAAAGGGCTTGAGGTGGAAGCCGAGGCTGCGACTGGAGTGCGGACATCGGCCGTGGGATATGCCGAACAAGTGCTGCTGGATGGTTCGGCGGACGGCAGGGAGGCTGGGCTCAGGCGGTG
>JAFADX010000135.1 GCA_023424475.1 Pseudomonadota bacterium | reverse complement strand
GGGGTGCGGGCCGGTGCCGGTTCCGACAGATCGGAACATGCTCTAAAGCCTCCCGCGGGCGGCTGGGAACGGGCGCCGTCAGGCGATGGCCTCGGCCTCCACCTCCACCTTGAAGGCGGGGCTGGCGAGGCCGGCGACGACCAGCAGCGTGCTGGCGGCCGCGTGCCCGCCCATGAAGGCGTCCCGCTTCGACCGCCAGGGGCCGATCAGCGCCGTGTCGGTCAGGAAGACCGTGATCTTCACGATGTTCGACGGCGCCATGCCATGCGCCCCGAGCAGGGCGCCGAGATTGGCGAGCGCCTGGTCGATCTGCCCCTCGGGCTCCGCCACCACGGTCCCGTCTGGCGTCACGCCGATCTGCCCCGACAGGACCAGGCGGCGGCCCTCGCCCTCGATGAGCGCGGCCTGGGAATAGCGCGAACCGGGCTTCGGGGCGCCCTCAGGGTTGGAGAAGGTGATGCGTGCCATGGTTGCCTCCTGTCTCAGGGCCTATTCGGAAACGGCGGCACCAGCCTGCGCTCCGCCATCCGGACTGCTGCCATCGGGCGGCCGGCTGGAGGCGCGGGCCGGTGCCGGTCATCGACATGCATGCCGCGGCGCATGGCCGGGCTGTCTCTCAGCGCAACGGGACGGGCGGGCGCAGCGGCGCCGGCACGAGGGCCGGCTGCTGCGTGCCCGTGGCGCCGGGCGGCGGCGCCGAAGGTGGCCCCAGGGTCGGCCTGCTTCCGGTCGGCGCTGCGTCGGGGGCGGTCGCGGCCTCGCCGGGCTGGCCCGGCGCGCGCATCAGCGAGCGGATGTTGCGCCGCATCTGATACTCGAGCTCGACGTTCAGCGCGTCGCCTGCCGCGCGGACGATCTCCTCTGCGGAGCGGCCGCGCTCCGCCATGGTCTCGGAGGGCCGGATCGCCGCGCGCCGTACTTCGGCCTCGACGAAGCCGACCTGGACGCCGTCCTCGCCGAGCACTTCGAGCCGGCAGCGCATGATGCAGGACAACCGCTCGGTTGCCGTGCTGAACATGCCGCCGCCCGAGGAGGCCTCCCGTGTCAGCGTGGCGATCTGCGTCCGGAACCGCGCGCGTCCCGGCCCGCCGGCCGCCTGCAGCCGGTCCTGCCCGATGGCGCGGACCACGTCAGCCGGGATCAGCGGCGCCGGCGGCATCACGCGGGTCTGGGCCGGATCCGTGGCGTCCACGACCTCGATCCGCCCGACCGCGAGGCGCAGCGGCAGGAGGTAGCCGTAGGACGGCGGGCCGGAGGGCGGCGGCGCCTCGTCGTCGCGCGACCCGGAGCAGGCCGCGAGCCCGAGCGTGGCGGCGATGGCGGCGCGGCGGGGCAGGGCCACCGGTTCAGCGCCCCGTGCCGGGCAGTTCCGCCCGGTCGAAGCGGAAGCCCAGGTTGCAGAACTCGCAGGTCATGGTGATGGTCCCGTCCTCCGCCATGTGGTCGAGGTCCTCGGCACTGAAGCCGCCCAGGACGCCCGCGAGCCTGGCGCGCGAGCAGCGGCACCCATAGGAAAGCGCGCGGGCGCGGTCGAGCGCCAGCCCCTCCAGCCCGAAGAGCCGGTGGAGCAGCCTCTCCCCGGGCAGCGCGTCGTCGAGCAGCTCGGCCCCGGTCAGCGTCGCGGCGAGGGCGACGGCGGTCCGCCAGGCCTCGTCCTGCGCCTCGGGGTCCACCTCCTCCCCGATGCCGCCTTCGCCGGCCACGCGCTCGAGGATCAGCGCCGCGGCGCGCCAGCCGGCCTCGGTCTCGGCGCAGGCGAGGTGGACATGCGTCGCGAGCTGTTCGGAGGTGCGGAAATAGGTCGCGGTCATGTCGGTCAGCGACTCCCCCTCGATCGCGACGATGCCCTGGTAGCGCTCCATGCCGGCACCCTGGTCGCAGGTGAAGGCGAGGTAGCCCTTGCCCAGCAGCGCCGCGGCCGTGGGCTCCGCCCCGCTGGCGAGGAGGTGCCCGAGGCGGTCCGCCTGCGCCCGCGCATAGCCGCGCAGCGCCCCGCCGTCCGTGCAGTCCGCGAGCAGCATGGGCACCGGCCCGTCGCCCTTGGCCTGCAGGCTGAAGGACCCGCGGAACTTGAGCGCGGCGGCCAGGCCCGCGGTCAGTGCCAGGGCCTCGCCGACCAGGGCGGTCACGGCCGGGGGCGAATCGTGCCGCGTCAGCAACGCATCGGCGAGCGGCCCGAGCCGCACGAGCCGCCCGCGGACCGGCTTGCGGTGCAGATGGAAGGGCTGGATGCCGCGCGCGACCACGATGTCGGGCACCGGCGGGCGGTCATGGTTGAGGAAGTCCGGGGTGGGGGAGGGATCGGTGGGACTGGACACTGGGGGGCCTGGCTGTTCAGCCCCCTAGATAGGACCCGCCGGCCATCGCGTCCAAGGCGGCCGGGTGCGGAACGGTCCCGGCGCCCGGTCCAGGGCTGCGGCACCCGATCCGCGCCCCGGAATGGGCCTTCAGCCGCCGGCCAGCGCCCAGAGCAGCACGCCCTTCTGCGCGTGCAGGCGGTTCTCGGCTTCGTCGAACACCACCGATTGCGGGCCGTCCATCACCTCGTCGGTGATCTCCTCCCCCCGATGGGCGGGCAGGCAGTGCATGACGATTGCATCCGGCGCCGCGTGCTTCAGCAGCGCGGCGTTCAACTGGTAGGGCGCGAGCAGGTTGTGCCGCGCCGGCCCCTTGCCGTCGCGCTCGTCCGACATCGAGACCCAGGTGTCGGTGACGACGCAGCGCGCGCCGCGCACCGCCTCGCGCGGGTCCGTCGTCAGCTCGATCTTCGCGCCCTGGGCGCGCGCCCAGTCGATCAGCGCCGCGGGCGGGGCCAGTTCCGGCGGCGTCGCGATGCGCAGCACGAAGCCGAAGCGCGCCGCGGCCTGGATGAAGGATTGCGCGACGTTGTTGCCGTCGCCCGTCCAGGTGACGACCTGGCCGGCGATCGCGCCGCGATGCTCCTCGAAGGTCATCACGTCGGCCATGATCTGGCAGGGATGCGAGACGTCGGTCAGCCCGTTGATCACCGGGATGGTCGCGTATTCGGCCATCTCGCGGATCTTCGTCACGTCGTCGGTGCGCATCATGATCGCGTCGACGTAGCGGGACAGCACGCGCGCCGTGTCCTTCGGCGTCTCCCCGCGGCCGAGCTGCATGTCCTTCGAGGACAGCACCACCACCTCGCCGCCGAGCTGGCGGATGCCCACCTCGAAGGAGACGCGGGTGCGGGTGGAGGGCTTCTCGAAGATCAGCGCCACGGTCTTGCCGGCGAGGGGACGGTCGGTGACCTCCCCGCGCTTGGTCTTTTCCGCGAGGTCGAGCATCCGCCGCAGCGTCGGCGTGTCGAGATCCATGATCTCGAGGAAGTGGCGGGGGGCGCTGGGCCCCCCGCTGATCGGCTTCAGCACGGCACTCACTTCGCCGCCACCTTGGCGGTGGACGGCGTCATGCGGCGGCAGGCGCGGCCGAGCAGCTCGACCGCCTCGTCCGCCTCGGCCTCGGTGATGATGAGCGGCGGCGCCAGGCGCAGCACGTTCATCCCCGCCGCGACGGTCAGCAGGCCCTCGTTGACGGCGGCGGCCTGCATCTCGCCGTTGCTGACCTCGGGCTTCAGCTTGAGGCCGCAGAGCAGGCCGCGGCCGCGCACGGCCTCGACCACGCCCGGGTGCTTCGCGGCGAGGCCTTCCAGCCCGCGCCACAGATGCGCCGAGACGCGCTGCACGCCCTCGAGGAAGCCCGGCGCCAGGATGACGTCGAGCACCGCGTTCCCCGCCGCGCAGGCGAGCGGGTTGCCGCCATAGGTCGAGCCATGCGTCCCCGGCTTGAGGAACTGCGCGACCTTCTCCTTGGCGAGCACCGCGCCGAGCGGGAAGCCGCCGGCGATGCCCTTGGCCGCCGACATGACATCCGGCTCGATCCCGGCCCACTGATGGGCCCAGAGCTTGCCGGTGCGCCCCATGCCGGACTGCACCTCATCGAGCGCCATCAGCAGCCCGTATTCGTCGCAGACCGCGCGGATCTCCTGGAGGAACCGGTCGGAGCAGGGGCGCACGCCGCCCTCGCCCTGCACCGGCTCGATCATGATCCCCGCGGTCTTGCCGCTGATGGCCGATCGCAGCGCATTCATGTTGTCGAAGGGCACATGCTGGAAGCCTTCGACCGGCGGACCGAAGCCGGCGAGGTACTTCTCGTTCCCGGTGGCCGCGAGCGTCGCGAGGGTGCGCCCGTGGAAGGCGCCCTCGAAGCAGATGATCTCGTAGCGCTCGGGGTGGCCGGTCTCCGCATGGTACTTGCGGACGGCCTTGATCATGCCCTCGTTCGCCTCGGCGCCCGAATTGCCGAAGAAGACGCTGTCGGCGAAGGAATTGGCGACGTGGCGCGCGGCCAGCCGCTCGGCCTCCGGGATTCGATAGAGGTTCGAGACGTGCATCACCCGGCCCGCCTGCTCGGCGATCGCCTTCGTCAGGTGGGGATTGCCGTGGCCGATGCTGCTGGTCGCGATGCCGGCGCCGAAATCCAGGAATCGTCGCCCGTCCACCGTCCACAGGCGCGCACCCTCGCCCCGCTCGAAAGCAAGGTCGGCACGGTTGTAGGTCGGCATCAGGGCGGGGATCACTGAATCCACTCTCCGCTCGTTTCCTCCGGCGCGGGCACGCGCGACCATCGCGGGGGCTGGCGCGGGGGAAAGGGCGGAGGATGGCGCAAAAAGGCGCCAGGAAAAAGGGGCAGGGACCGAGAGGGATGCCGCCCCCCTCGGGCTCTCCTGGAAACCGTCACCCGGGTTGGCGCCGAACGGCGGCTTCCGGGGGCCTTTCGGCCTTTGGTGGGTCGGGTTCGGGGAGGGGAGGCGCCCTCGCCTCCCGTCACATGTTGGGCGCGTTCGGATACCGCCGCGTCGGCGTCGGCGCATCCACGGCACGTTCCACCGCCGTGCCGCGCGGGTTCGCCGCCGTGCCGTCGCTCTGCTGCGGATAGGCACCGGACATGTTGGTCCCGAGCGCACGATCCGTCGCGCGGCCGACGGCGGAGCCCGGCGGGTCGCCCTCCTGGCGGTCCGTCACGTCGCAGGCCGCAAGGCCGCCGGCGAGCAGCACCGCCAGGGCGGCGCGGGGCAGGATGGAATGGGGCATCGTCAAGTCTCCTCGTGGCGTCCGATGCCGATGCAACGCCCCGACCGGGCGCGGGGTTCCCCCCTCGCCCCGATCAGCCTTTCGTGTGGACGGTCAGGCCGGGTCGCCGGTGTCCGCGACGAGGCCGGCGGCCTCGATGCCGGCGATGCAGCATTCCTCGTCCTTGGGGGAGGCATCGCCGCTGATCCCGACGGCGCCCAGCAGGAGATTGCTCGCGTCCCGCACCAGCACCCCGCCCTGCACCGGCACGGCCTTGCCGCCTGTCAGGTCGGACAGCGCGTTGGTGAAGCCCGGCACCGACTGCGCGCGGCGGGCGAGCTCGCGCGTGCCGAAGCCCATCGCCAGGGCGCCGAAGGCCTTGCCGGTGGCGATCTCGGGCCGGAGGATCGAGGCGCCGTCCTCCCGCTTGGCGACCTTCAGCTGCCCGCCGGCGTCGAGCACGACGACGCAGAGCGGCAGCAGGCCGAGCGCCTTGCCCTTGGCCAGGGCGGCATTCGCGATCCGTTCGGCCTGGGCCAGGGTGAGGCCGTTGATGGCGGCGGGATGGGCGGGCTGGGGCATGGACGTTGTCCTTGGTTCTTGCTGGGATCGCGGATAGGCCACTCAGCGGCGCCGTGTCGACCCGGGGAGGGTGGCCCTGGGCCGTGGCGCCGTCGCAAGGCAGCCACCGCAAGCCGCCGCTTGGGCGCGCCCCCGGCGCATGCGAGAAGGCGCCCATGTCCACCGACCGGGACCAGACCGAAGGCCGCGCGCGCCGGCAGCCGCGCCCGGCTGGCCAGGCGCCCACCGCAGCCTGCCTGCGCGAGGCCGCGC
>JAFADX010000116.1 GCA_023424475.1 Pseudomonadota bacterium | reverse complement strand
CGACCGCGGTGGTCGCCGCGCTCGCGATCCAGCCGCTCCGCGCAGCGCTCGACGTCGAGCGCGACCCGGCGCGCTCGATCCGGCTGAAGGACGTGCTCTCCCCGCAGACCATCGCCGCGCCGGTCGCCGCGCTGCGCACGGATCCGCTGCTGCCGCGCCTGACGGCGCTCTCGGTCGCCTTCGCCATCTGCCAGGGCTGCCTCTTCTCGATGACGGTCACCTGGCTGGTCGAGACGCGCGGCATGACGCTGGTGCAGGCGGGCAGCACCTTCGCCGCGATGCAGGTCGCGGGCGTCGTGGCGCGCATCCTCCTCGGCTGGCTCGCCGACCGCACCGGCCGCGCGACGCGCAACCTGGTGGTGCAGGCCTTCGTGGCGGCCGGCTCGGTCGTTGCCCTGGCGCTGCTGCCGGCGGGCGCACCGGGCTGGCTGCTCGGGGCGATCTGCGCGCTGGCCGGCTTCGTCGGCGCGTCCTGGAACGGCATCTCGCTCGCCGAGGTCGCCCGCGTCGCGCCGCCGGACCGGGTCAGCGACGTGACCGCGGGCTCGACGCTCTTCATCTTCCTTGGCTACGTCGCCGGCCCTTCGGCCTTCTCGGGCCTCGTGACCCTCAGCGGGTCCTGGGCGCTGCCGATGCTGATCGTCGCGGCGCAACTCGCTGTGGTGGCGGCCCTGGTCGGGGCCTCGCTGCGCCGCTGATCAGCCGGCCCAGGCCGGGGCGCGCTTCTGCTGGAAGGCGGCGATGCCCTCGCGCGCCTCCTCGCCCGAGGCACAGCGGGCGAAGGCCTCGGCGCCGGCCTCGGCATAGCCCGCCGGCGCCAGGGCCCCCAGGGCGGCGATCAGCGACTTGGTTTCCGCGAGCGCCATCGGCGCGCCCTGCCGCAGGTCGGCAAGGATCGCCCCGACCGCCGCCTCCAGCGCCGCGGCATCGGCGACCACCTGGTGCACCAGGCCGAGCCGCCCGGCCTCCGCCGCATCCAGCACGTCCGCGCGCAGCACCATCCGCGTCGCGGCGCTGCGGCCCATGCGGCGCACCAGCCAGGGCAGGATCTGCGCCGGCACCAGCCCGCGCCGCACCTCCGGCGCGCAGAAGCGCGCATCGGCCGTCGCGATGGCCATGTCCGCCGCGCAGACCCAGCCGAGCCCGCCGGCATGCGCCGCCCCCTGCACGGCGGCGATCACCACCTGCGGCAGGGCCGAGAGCCGCCGGAACCGCTGCCCGACCCGCTGGTTGCGGGCCTGCGCGGCCGCCAGGCGTTCCGCCTCGGTCTTCTCCGAACCGACCTCCGACAGGTCGAGCCCCGCGCAGAAATGCCCGCCGGCGCCGGAGAGCACCACCACCCGCACGTCCCGGTCCGCCTCCAGCGCATCAAGGGCTGCGTCCAGCGCCTCGCCCATCGCTCCGTTCATGGCGTTGCGCCGCTGCGGGCGGTTCAGCACCAGCCGCGCGACGGGTCCCTCGCGCGTCAGCAGCACCGGCGTCTCGGTCATGCGATGGTTCTCCTCCGTCCCGGCTGCGAAGGATAGACCGCGCACGCCAGCGGGGCGATACAGGCGCCCCTCAGCGCGGAAGGACCCTCTCATGGCGGAACGCATCGCCCTCGGCATCGTCGGCTTCGGCATCATGGGCGAGCGGCTCGCCCGCTTCGCCGCGCAGCACGACCAGGTGCGCCTCGCCGGCGTCTGGGACCCGGCCCCCGAGGCGGCCGCACGCCTTGCGGCGGCGGTGCCCGGCGTGCCCATGCTCGCCTCGGCCGAAGCGGTGATCGCGGCCTGCGGCTGCCTCTATGTCGCCTCCCCGCCAGCCTTCCACCTCGCCCACGCCAAGGCGGCCTTGGCCGCCGGCAAGGCCGCCTTTCTCGAAAAGCCCCTCTCGGTCACCACCGAGGAGGCACGGGCCTTCGTCGCCGCGGCCGAGGCCTCCGGCGCGCGCGGCGCGGTGAACTTCCCGATGGCCTCCTCGCCGGCCGTGGCGCAGCTGAACGCCTGGCGCGCCGAGGGTGCGGTCGGCGCCCCGCGGGACCTTTCGATCACCACGGCCTTCGCCGCCTGGCCGCGCTCCTGGCAGCGCGACGCGGTGACCTGGCTCGACAAGCCGCAGCAGGGCGGCTTCACGCGGGAGGTCGTCTCCCACTTCCTGTTCCTCACGCGCCGGCAGCTCGGGCCGATGGTGCTGGAGGCCGCGCGCGCGACCTTCGCCGCCCCCGGCCGTTCCGAGACGGCGATCGCCGCGCGGCTGGCCGCCGGCGGCGTGCCGGTCGCGCTCTCGGGCGGCGTCGGCACGACGCTGGCGGACGACCACAATGCCTGGGTGCTGGAAGGCCCCGCCGGCGCGATCCGTCTGCGCGACTGGTCCTTCGCCGAGCGCCGCGGCGCCGATGGCGTCTGGTCCGCCGCGCCCGACGCCCTGCCCAACGAGCGGATGCGCCCGATGGTGCTGAAGAAGCAGCTCGACGGCGTCGCGGCGATGACACGCGGCGAGGCACACCACCTCGCCACGCTGCGCGAGGCGCTCGAGGTGCAGGAGGTGGTCGAGGCGATCCTGGCTCAGCCGGCGTAGGGCAGGCCGACGTAGTTTTCGGCGAGCATGGTCCGCGCCGCGGGCGAGTGGGCGAGGTAGTCCAGTTCGGCCATGCGGATGCGCTCCTCGAAGGCGTCCTCGGCGTCGTGGCGATGGAGCAGCTGCGTCATCCACCAGGAGAAGCGCTGCACCTTCCACACGCGGTCGAGGCAGGTGGCGGAATAGGCGTCCATCAGCGCCTCGCCCCTGCCCGCGAAGAAGGCCTCGAGCGCAGCCACCAGCACGCGCACGTCGGCGATGGCGAGGTTCATCCCCTTCGCCCCGGTGGGCGGCACGATGTGGGCCGCATCGCCGGCGAGGAACAGCCGCCCATAGCGCATCGGCTCCACGACGAAGGAGCGCATGGCGGTCACGCCCTTCTGCAGGATGGGTCCGACCTCCAGCTCCCCGTCCCGCGCGCCGAGCCGGATGCGCAGCTCGGACCAGATCCGGGCGTCGGGCCACATCGCAAGATCCTCGTCGGGCGCACATTGCAGGTAGAGCCGGCTGATCTCCGCGCTGCGCATGGTCGCGAGCGCGAAGCCGCGGGCGTGCCGCGCATAGATCAGTTCCTCGGACATCGGCCGCGAGTGGGAGAGGATGCCGAGCCACGCAAAGGGATAGGCGCGGTCGAAGACGGCCAGGCCGGCGCGCGGGATCGCGTCGCGGCAGATGCCGTGGAAGCCGTCGCAGCCGGCGATCACGTCGCATTCGATCGCCTGCTCGCGACCCTCGTGGCGATAGGTGATCCGCGGGCGCGGCGTGGCGAGGCCATGGAGCGCCACCTCCGACGCCTCGAACCGGAGCGGCAGGCCGTCGGCCAGCCGCTGTGCGATCATGTCCTTCACCGCCTCCTGCTGGCCGTAGATCGTCACCGTCTTGCCGCCGGTCAGCCCGGCAAGGTCGATCCGCTGCTCGCGCCCGCCGAAGCGCAGGGCGAGGCCGCGATGCACCAGGCCTTCGCGGTGCAGGCGGCCGGCAACGCCCGCCCCGGTCAGCGTCTCGACCGAACCCTGTTCGAGCAGGCCTGCGCGGATGCGGTGCTCGACGTGGTCGCGCGATCGGGCCTCGAGGACCACGCTGTCGATGCCGCGGCGGTGAAGCATCTGCGCCAGCAACAATCCGGCCGGCCCGGCCCCGACGATGCCGACCTGCGTCCTCATGGCTTTCCTCCCCGCCATGTTTTGGCGGGTAACCGCGGCTTCCGGCAAGCGTCTTGCCCCTGGGCGCCGCATGTCCCTAGGCTCCGGGTACACGAACGGGAGATCACGATCATGGACATCAGTCGGAGGCGTTTCGGCCAGGGCATCGCCGCGACGGCAGGCGGCCTCGCATTGCCCACCCTGATCAGCGGGCCGGCCGAGGCGCAGCGCAGCGCGGATACGCTTCGCCTGAGCTTCCTCGATGCCGTCCCGAATATCGACCCCTACTACAACAGCCAGCGGACGGGCGTGATCATCGGGCACCAGGCCTTCGACGGCTTGGTTCACCGCGACCCCGAGACCTTCCGGATCGTTCCCGCCCTCGCGACCGAATGGCGCTGGGCCGACAGCAAGACGCTCGACTTCACCCTCCGCCAGGGCGTGAAGTTCCACGACGGCAGCGCCTTCGGCGTCGACGACGTCACCTACACCATCAACACCGTGTCGAAGCCCGAGGCGCAGGTCGCCACGCCCAGCAACTACGCCTGGATCGAAGGTGCGGAAAAGACCGGGGAACACACCGTCCGCCTGCATATGAAGCGGCCGACGCCGGCCGCCCTCGAATACCTCGCGCTGATCACGCCGATCTGGCCCAAGGCCTATCGCGAGCGGGTCGGGCCGGATGGATTCTCCCGCATGCCGGTCGGCACCGGCCCCTACAGGTTCTCGAAGGTCGAGGTCTCGGTCAGCGTCGAGTACGAACGCTTCGACGACTACTACCAGGGCGGTCCGAAGGGCCGGCCCGCGATCCGCAGGATCACCGGGCGCTACCTCGGCGACCGGGCCACGGAGCTGACGGAGCTGCTGGCCCAGCGCGTGGACTGGATCATGAACATGAATCCGGACCAGGTCGCGAACGTGAACCGCGTCCCGTACCTGCAGGCGATCCGCCAGGAATCCATGCGGGTCGGCTACCTGCAGATGGACGCCGCGGGGCGCAGCGGCGCCGGCAACCCGATGACGAACCAGAAGGTCCGCCAGGCGATCTGCCACGCGATCGACCGCAAGGCGATTGCGGAACGCCTTGTGGGCGGCGGTTCGCGCGTGCCGGATGCGCCGTGCTTCCCCTCCCAGTTCGGCTGCAATGCCGATGCCGCGGCCAAGTACGACTACAACCCCGCCAAGGCGCGCCAGCTGCTGGGCGAGGCCGGCTTCGGCAACGGCTTCGACATCGAGCTGACCTCCTACGTCCAGCCGCGCCAGTGGTCGGAGGCGGTGCAGAACTACCTCCAGGCCGTCGGCATCCGCGCGCGCCTCAACCTCATGCAGGTCGCGGCGCAGATCCAGCGCGCGCTGCGCGGCGAGCTGGCGCTGAACATGGGCAGCTGGGGCAGCTACTCGATCAACGACGTCTCGGCGATCCTGCCCAACTACTTCGCCGGCGGCGGCAACGACTACGCCCGCGACGCCGAGGTCACCCGGCTTGTCAACGAGGGCGGCTCCACCGCCGACGAAGCCGCGCGCAAGCGGGCCTACGACGCGGCGATCAAGCGCATCACCGAGCAGGCCTACTGGCTGCCGCTGCACACCTACGTCACGACCTTCGGGCTGCAGAAGCGGCTCGAGCTGCCGACCTTCCCGGACGAGCTGCCGCGCTTCTACCTCGCCAAGTGGAAGTGAGGCCATTGCGGCGATGCGGCCTCAACCGCTGATCGCCGTCGCCGACGTCGAGGCCAGCAGCCGCTTCTACCAGCGGCTGCTGGGCGCCCGGAGCGCCCATGGCGGCCCGGAATACGAGAGGCTGGTGGATGCGCGGGGTTCCGTGATCCTGCAACTCCATCACCTCGGCACCGACCACCATCACGGCCCGATCGCCGATCCCGCCGTGCCGCGCGGCAACGGCGCGCTGCTGTGGTTCGAGGTCGATGACTTCGACGCCGCCATGCATCGCGTGACCGCGCTCGGCCCGCCGGTGGTGCTGCCGCGCCACCGCAACCCCAATGCCCGGCACTGGGAGGTCTGGCTGCGCGACCCCGATGGCTACGTGGTCGTGCTGGCGAGCCCCGACGGCACAGCCACCTGAAGCCCGGCCTCGGCAAGGTGGCATTCCACGATGCCGCCGTCCCGCGACGTGATGCGCGGCGCCTCGACCGAACAACGGTCGAAGGCCACGGGGCAGCGCGGATGGAAGCGGCAGCCCGGCGGGATGTTCGCGGGGTCGGGCATGATGTCGCCGAGGCCCACATCCGGCACGCCGAGCCCCGGCTCCGGCGTCAGCACCGAAGCGAGCAGCGCCTTGGTATAGGGGTGTTGCGGCGCGGCGAAGAGCCGCTCGGATTCCATCCGCTCCACGATGCGGCCGAGATACATGACCGCCACCTCGCTCGCGATATGCTCGACCACCGCGAGGTTGTGGCTGATGAAGAGGTAGGTCAGCCCGAGGTCCCGCCGCAGTTCCGCAAGCAGGTTCAGGATCTGCGCCTGGACGCTGACGTCGAGCGCGCTGGTCGGCTCGTCGCAGACCACGATGCGCGGCCGCAGCACCAGCGCACGCGCGATCGCCACGCGCTGCCGCTGGCCGCCCGACAACTGGGCCGGGAAGCGCCGCCCCTGCTCGGCCGAAAGGCCCACGCGCTCGAGCGCCTCGGCCACGCGCTTCTGGATCTCCGCCTTCCCGATCGAGCCCTGCGCGATCAACGGCATGGCGACGATGTCCTGGACGCGCCGCTTCGGGTTGAGCGAGGCGAAGGGGTCCTGGAACACCGGCTGGATCAGCCGCGCCCGTGCGCGCCGGTCCATCGCCGACAGCCGCTGGCCATCGACGAGCACCTCGCCCGCCGTGGGTTCCAGCAGCCCGAGGATCAGCCGCGCCAGGGTGGACTTGCCGCAGCCGCTCTCCCCGACGACGCCGAGCACGCTCCCCGCCGGCACGGAAAACGACACGTCGTCCACCGCGACGACGCGCTTGGGTGGCGCGAACAGCCCCTGGCGCGCGAGGAATTCCCTGCGCAGGCCGCGCAGTTCGATCGCCGGCGCGCTCATGCCGCGGCCTTCCCGCCCCAGCCGGGCGGAAGGACGCACAGCGCCTCATGCCCCGGCCCGACATCCCGGCGCGGAATGGTGCCTTCGCAGGCCGGCGTGGCCATGCCGCAGCGGTCGCGGAAGCCGCAGCCGGCGAAGCCGGGGCGGATGCGCGGCACCACGCCCGGAATGCTGCCGAGCGGCTCGTCCCGCCTCACCTTGCCCGGCACCGGCACGCAGGTGAGCAGGCCGCGGGTATAGGGATGCTGCGGCGCGGCGAAGAGTTCCGCGGTCGGTGCGCTTTCGACCACCTCGCCCGCATACATCACCGACACCCGGTCCGCGATGCGCGCGACGATGCCGAGGTCGTGGGTGATGAGCAGGATGCCGAGGCCGAGATCCTTCTGCAGCCCGGCGAGCAGCCGCAGGATCTGCGCCTGCACCGTCACGTCGAGCGCGGTGGTCGGCTCGTCCGCGATCAGCAGTTCCGGATCGCACATCAGTGCCATGGCGATCATCACGCGCTGGCGCAGACCGCCCGAGAGCTGGTGCGGATACTGCCCCAGGCGCATCCCCGGCGCCGTGATGCCGACGCGCGCGAGCAGCCCGGCCGCGCGGTCCACCGCCTGGGCGCGCGGGACGCCGCGATGGCGGCGCAGCACCTCGGTCATCTGCGACCCGACCGTATAGGCCGGGTTCAGGCTGGTCATCGGCTCCTGGAAGATCATCGCCATGCGGTCGCCGCGCAGGCGTTCCATCTCACGCTCGCCGAAGCGTCCGATCTCTTCGCCGGCGAATCGCAGGGTCGAGGTTTCCCGCACCGCGCCCTTCGGCAGCAGGTTCATCACCGAGAGCGCGGAGATCGACTTGCCGCAGCCGCTCTCGCCGACCAGGCAATGCGTCTCGCCCTTGTCCACCATGATGGAGGTGCCGCGCACCGCCGCGGTGCTGCCGATCGTCACGCGCAGGTCGCGCACTTCGAGAAGCGCGCTCATCGCGTGAGGTCCGTCCCCATCATGTCGCGCAGCGCATCGCCCAGCAGGTTCACCCCGAGCACCAGCACGAAGAGCGCCGCACCCGGGACGACGATCACCCAGGGGGAGAAGTACATGTATTCCTTGGCCTCGCTGATCATCAGGCCCCAGGAGGGCAGCGGCGCCGGCACGCCGAGGCCGAGGAAGGAAAGCGCCGCCTCGAGCAGGATGGCGAGCGCCATCTCGAGCGTCGCCACCACGGCGAGGTGCGTCGCGATGTTCGGCAGCACCTCCCGCATCAGCACCCACCAGCGCGAGGCGCCGGCGCACCAGGCGGCCGAGACGTAGTCGAGGTTGCGGATCTGCATGGTGGTCGAGCGCGCGACCACCGCGAAGCGGTCCCACAGCAGCAGCCCGAGCACCAGCACCACCAGCGTGAAGCTGCTGCCCCGCAGCGCGGCGACGGCGAGAGCGACGAGCACCGCCGGGATGGACAGGCGCGTGGTGATGGCGAAGACCACCGCATCGTCGGTCTTGCCGCCGTAGAAGCCGCCGAGGATGCCGAGCGTCGTGCCGATGATGCCCGAGGTGATCACGGTCAGCACGCCGATCAGCATCGAGATCCGCGTGCCGTAGATGAGCCGCGAGAAATAGTCCCGCCCGAGCTGATCGGTACCGAGGAAGTTCCGCGGGTCGCCCCCTTCCATGAAGGAGGGCGGCACCAGCCGCCGGTCGAGGTCGATGGCGAAGGGGTCGTAGGGCACGATCCAGGGCGCGACGACCGCGATGATCGCGCAGGCGCCCACGATCCCGGCCCCGAGCAGGAAGCCCCAATTGGTCAGCAGCCGGCGCCCGCCGGCGGAGACGGCCGCGCCGCTCATGCCGTGCGCAGCCGCGGGTCGAGCAGCGCGTTCAGCAGGTCCGCGAGCAGCGTCAGCCCGATGTAGATCAGCGCCAGCACCAGCACGACCGCCTGCACCACGGGGAAGTCGTTCTTGGAGATGCTCTCCCACGCCAGGTAGCCGACGCCGTGCAGCGCGAAGACCGTTTCGATCACGATCGAGCCGCCCAGCATGAAGCCGAGCTGCACCGCCGCGATGGAGACGACCGGGATCGCCGCGTTGCGGAAGCCGTGCTTCACCAGGATGGACAGGCGCGTGAGCCCCTTGGCCCGCGCGGTGCGGATGTAGTCGGAGGCCAGCGCCTCGATCATGCCGCTGCGCGTCAGCCGCGTCAGGGACGGGATCGCGGAGAAGGCGAGCACCACGCCGGGCAGCACGTAGCCTTCCCAGGTCTCCGTGCCGGAAATCGGCAGCCAGCCGAGCTGCAACCCGAACACGATCATGAGCACGAGGCCGAGCCAGAACGACGGCATGGCCTGCCCGATCATGGCGAAGAGCCCCGCCGCCCGGTCAACCCAGGTGCCTTCCCGCACCGCGGCCAGGATGCCGAGCGGCAACGAGATCACCAGCGCGATGGCGAGCCCGACGAGCCCGAGCGTCATGGTGATCGGCAGGCGGTTGGCGATGAGCGTCGCAACCCGTTCGCGGAAGAAGTAGCTGCTGCCGAAATCGCCCTGCACCGCGCGGCCGAGCCAGTCGAGATACTGGATGTAGACCGGCCGGTTGAGGCCATAGGCCTCGCGGATCGCCTCGACATCCTCCTGCGTGGCGTTGGGCCCGGCGATGGAGATGGCGAGGTCCCCCGAGACGCGGGTCAGGAGGAAGGCGAGCGTCAACACCGTCAATGCGACGAGCAGCGCGACCGCGAAGCGTCTTGCGAAAAAGCGAAGCATCCCGTCGCAAGCCTAGGCGCGACGCGTGCAACGCGGCAAGGGGCGGCTCACCAGGCCGCCGCCCAGCCGTCGCGCCGCGGGTCGGAGCCGGCCTGGCGCACGCCGTTCCCGAGCACGCGGATCGCCGCCACGCTGCACGCGCCTTCGAGGTCGCCCACCACCTTCACCTCGTGGCCACGCTCGCGCAGGCCGGCGATCGTCGCCTCGCCGAAGCCGCGTTCGACCGTCAGCACGCTGCCGCCGGCATGCGGGTAGTTCGAGTCCTGTCCGGGCTGGGAGGAGGTCCAGCGCGGCGCCTCGAGCGCCTGCTGCGGATCGAAGCCGTAGGCGGCGCAGGAGACGAGCACCTGGAAGTTCACCTGCACCTGGTTGTCCGCGCCCGGCGTGCCGAAGACCATCCAGGGCTTGCCGTCCTTCATGACCATCGGCGCGTTCATCGTGTGGCGCACGCGGCGGCCGGGCACGAGGCGGTTCGCGTGGCCTTCGTCGAGGTGCCAGTAGCTCATGCGGTTGTTCAGCAGGATGCCCGTGCGCGGCCCGGTGAAGCCCGAGCCGAAGGCCCCGTTGATCGACTGGATCGCCGAGACCGCGTTCCCCTCGGCATCCACGACGCAGAAATAGGTCGTGTCGGTCTCGGCCATCGCGCGCACCGGCAGGTCGGCCGCGCGGGGGCCGATCGTCGCCGCATGGTCCAGCGCCCGCCGGGCCGAGAGCAGCGTCTCGAAATCCGGCGCCTCGCGCCCCGCCTCGACCTCGCGGTCGAGGAAGGAGCGCTTCTTCGCCTCGACCATCACGTGCACGAGGTCGGCGCTGCCCCAGGGCATGGCGGCGAAATCCGCCTCCTCGACGATCCGCAGCATCTGCAGCAGCGCGAAGCCCATCGAGGGAGCGGGTGTCTGCCGCACCTCGAAGCCGCGCCACGGAATGGCGATGGGCGGCGCGAGCAGCGGGCGAACGGCGGCGAGATCCGCCGCGCTCACCAGCGCGCCGACATCGGCAAGATCGGCGGCGATGTCGCGGGCGAGCGCACCGCGGAAGAAGCCCTCGGCCCCTTCGGCCGCCAGCCGCCCGAGCGTGGCGGCGAGTGCCGGCTGCACCACGAGCGCGCCGACCGCGAGCGGCGCGCCGCCCGGCAGGAAGATCGCCCGGCTGGTCGCATCGGCGCCGATCCGGGCCTTGTTCTCCATGCAGAAGTGGCGAAGCGCATGCGTCGCCGCGAAGCCGTCCCGCGCCGCCTCGATCGCCGGCCCGGCGAGACCTGCCCAGGGCCTGGTCCCGTGCGCCCGGTGCAGGGCCGCAAGCCCGGCCACCTTCCCCGGCGTCTGGATCGCGAGCGGGCCCTGGATCGGGATGCCGCCCTCGGCGCGGTAGCGGTCCACCGTCGCCGCGGCCGGCGCCTGGCCGGTGCCGGCGAAGGTCTCGGCCCGCCCGGTTGCGGCGGACCAATGGTGGTAGAAGCCGTCCCCGCCCAGGCCCGACATGTGCGGCTCGACCACCCCGAGGGTCAGGGAGACCGCGACCGCCGCATCCGCGGCCGATCCGCCGGCCCGCAACACGTCGAGCCCGGCCGCCGTGGCGACCGGGTGGTTGGTTGCGACCGCGCCCCGGCGGCCCATGATCAGAGGGCGGTGCGCCCGGATGCCTTCGTATGCCAAGACTGGGCTCCCTTTCCGTCGCAGGGCGCGAAAATGCTGGATCGCGCGCCGCGGCATGTCCATGTAAAGCCATAATGCCGGGTCCGGAGCCGGCGCCAACCCTGGATGGAGTCGCATGTCGCGCCGGCAGTCCACATCGGATCGTGCCCGAAACTTCGCCGATCTCCTGGGCCGCCGCCTGATGCGGATGCCGCCCTCCCCGCCCCGGCCGCCGGAACCGCCGCCCGGCGCCCTCCGCATCGCGACCTACAACGTCCATAAATGCGTCGGCACCGACAACCGCTTCGATCCCGGCCGCATCGCCGCGGTGATCCATGAACTCGACGCCGATGTCCTCGCCCTGCAGGAGGCCGACCGGCGCTTCGGCCGGCGCGAAGGCCTGCTCGACATGGCGGCGCTCGAGCGCAGCACGGGCCTGCGGCTGGTGCCGCTTGCCGTCGCGAATGGCGGTCACGGCTGGCATGGCAATGCCCTGCTGGTGCGCGATGGCCGGATGGTCGAGGCCCACAGGCTGCGCCTGCCCGGCGGCGAACCGCGCGGTGCGGCGCTGGTGGACCTGCAGTTGCCCGCCGGCCGCCTGCGTGTCGTCACCGCCCATCTCGGCCTGCTGCGCCGCCACCGGGCACAGCAGGTTGCCGCCCTGCTCGAACAGCTCGCCGAGACCGACGAGACCCCCACCCTGCTGCTGGGCGACCTCAACGAATGGCGGCCGGGGCCCCGATCGTCCCTGCGGGCGCTCGATCGCGACTTCGGCCCGGTCGACACAGGTCCCGCGACCTTCCCGAGCCGCCTGCCGATCCTCAGCCTGGACCGCATCCTGTGCCGGCCGAGCGGGCTGCTCAGCCACCTCGAGGCGCACCAGTCGCCCCTGGCGCGGGTCGCCTCGGACCACCTGCCGCTGATCGCGCGGCTCGACCTCGCTGCCCCGCGGTCGGCGATGGCGGCGGCGGCCTGAGGCGGGACGTGCCGTGTCCGCGGCGACGCAGGACGCCGCCCAGGGCGCGGCACCGATGCCATCCGGCGCGGCCCTGGTCCCGGACGGGCTGACCGCCTTCGGGGCGCGGGTGGCCGCCCTGCGGGCCGCGACCCGTTCGGCCGACCTGCAATACTACATCTGGCACGGGGACCTGACCGGCACCCTGCTGGCGCGCGAGGTGATCCACGCCGCCGACCGCGGCGTCGCGATCCGGCTCCTGCTCGACGACATGTATGCCGTGGGCGCGGAACGCGTCCTCGCGGCGATGGATTCCCACCCCCGCATCCAGGTCCGGCTGTTCAACGCGACATCCTGGCGCCGCTTCGGTCCGCTCGGGCTGGTGCTGGAGATGCTGTTCGGCGGCCGGCACCTCGACCGCCGGATGCACAACAAGGCCTGGATCGTGGATGGCGCCTTCGCCATCGCCGGCGGGCGGAACATCGGCGACGAGTATTTCGACGCCTCGGGCCACTTCAACTTCCGCGACCTCGACCTCGCGCTGCGCGGGCCGCCGGTGCGGGCCATGCGCGCGGTCTTCGAATCCTACTGGTCGCACCACCTGGCGCGGCCGCTGCGGGCGATCAGCCGCGCGGCCTATCGCCGCCGCGCCCTGCGTCGGCTGGCGCGGCGGCTCGACGCTGCCTGGACCTCTCCGGAGGCGCGGCCCTACTTCGAACGTCTCGTCGAGACCCCGCTGATGACGGCCCTGCTCGCCGGCGACCCCTGCGGCGGCTTCCTGGACCTGCCCGACCGCGCGGTCCGCGTGGTGGCGGACCCGCCCGGCAAGGCGTCCGGCGCGGTGCCGAAGGCGGACTGCCTCGCCGCCGCCATCCACGACGCGCTGCAGGCGGCGCGGCAGGAAGCGCTGATCATCTCGCCCTACTTCGTCCCGGGCGAACAGGGCGCCGCCGCGATCGAGGCGATGGTGCGGCGCGGCGTGCGCGTCTCGATCGTCACGAACTCCCTTGCCGCGACCGACGTGGTCGCGGTCCATGGCGGCTATGCGCGCTATCGCGAGAGGCTGGTCGCAGCCGGCATCGAGCTACACGAACTGAAGCCCAGCGGCGACGAAGGCATGAGCGTCTTCGGATCCCGCGGCGCCAGCCTGCATACCAAGGCCTTCTGCATCGACGGGCACCTCGGCTTCGTCGGCTCCTTCAACCTCGACCAGCGCTCCATCGCGCTCAATACCGAGATGGGGGCCTTCATCGAGGATACGCGCATCGCGGACCTGCTCCGCGCCGAGCATGGACGCCTGGCCGATCCCGCCCTGAGCTGGCGCGTGCGCCTCGCGCCCGATGGGCGGCTCGCCTGGACCTCGCTCGAGGGCGGCAAGGCCGTGACCGCGCGGCGGGAGCCCGAGGCCACGCTCGCTGTGCGCCTCCTCGCGCGGTTCCTGCGCTGGCTGCCGATCGAATCGAAGCTGTAGAGCAGATCCCGGTCAGTGGAATCACCTGAACGGGCGGAGACGCTCGCAGAAACAACGGGCTGGAGACGTTGCCGTGAGCCAAGGCGAACGGGAACGACTCCAGAGCATGTTCCGATCTGTCGGAACCGGCACCGGCCCGCACCCCCCCCCGGCCACCCATCCAGGATACTGTCGTTGGGTGGCCGGGGGGGTGCGGGCCGGTGCCGCCTGATCGAAAAGAGCTCTAGCGGCGGCCGGTTGCCGGCCGGGCGATGCTGCGGCACCCTCGCCGCGATCATGCCGGGGGCGCCATGACCTTCCAGGTCTCACTACAGGAACCCTTCCGGGCGCTGTTCTACGCGCCCTTCTATGCGGCGCTGGCGCGCGGCGACTACGCGGCGCAGGGCGTCGAGGTGACGCTGCTGCCCGGCGCGGCGCCCTCCCTGGCGCGGGACCCGGTGCGCGACGGCGCCGCCGACCTTGCCTGGGGCGGGCCGATGCGCCTGCTGCTCGCCCATGATGCCGACCCGGCCTGCCCGCTGCGGCTGTTCGGCGCGGTGGTGATGGGCGACCCCTTCTTCCTCGTCGGACGCGGGCCGAGGCCGGATTTCCGCCTGGCCGACCTCGCGACCCTGACCCTCGGCACGGTCAGCGAGGTGCCGACGCCGTGGTGGACGCTGCAGGACGACATCCGCCGCGCCGGACTCGATCCCGCGCGCATCCGCCGCGTCACCGGCCGCGGCATGGCCGCCAATGCCGAGGCCGTCGCCGCCGGCACGCTCGATGTCGCGCAGGTCTTCGAGCCTCTGGCGAGCACGATGGAAGCCGCCGGGAGCGGTCATGCCTGGTACGCGCAGGCGAGCCGCGGGCCGACCTCCTACACCGCCTTCTACGCCCGCGCCGATGTCATCGCGGCGAAGCGCCCGGCCTTCGAGGCCATGGTGCGCGGCCTCGCCGCGACGCTGTCATGGTTCGCGGCGGCGCCGGCCGGGGAGATCGTCGCGACCATCGCGCCCTATTTCGACGCGCTCGATCCCGGCATCGCCGCGCGGGCCGTCGCGCGGTATCGCGCGCTGGGCGTCTGGGCGGCGGATCCGCGCTTCCCGTCCGCAGCCCTGGCGCGACTCGAGGCCGCCATGCTCTCGGCCGGTGCGATCCGCCGCACGCCCAGCTTCGCCGGCCTGGTCGCCGAGGACGTCACGGAGGCGGCGCTCGGCTGAACGGCGCCGCCCGTCCGGATCAGCGCGCCCCGGCCTGCGCCACCACGCGCATCGCCGAGGGCGCCGGCAGTTCGATCTCGATGGCGAGCGTCGACATGTCGCCGCCACGGTCGAGGTTCACGTTCACCTTGCCGGGGTCGATCGCGACATAGCGCGCCACCACCGCAACGAGTTCCTGCTGCAGTTTCGGCAGGAAATCCTCCCGCGTGCGGCCGATGCGCTCGTGCGCGAGGACGATCTGCAGGCGTTCCTTGGCGGCGGAGGCGCTGGACTCCTCCTTGCGCTTGCCGCGGAAGAAGTCGATCCAGGACATCATGCGGCCCTCCCGCCGAACAGGCGCTTGAAGAGGCCCTTCTTCTCCGCCTCGATGAAGCGGTGCGGCTTCTCCTCGCCCAGGAAGCGCGCAACGGCATCGGCATAGGCCTGGCCGGCGACGCTCTCGGCATCCATGATCACCGGCGTGCCGGTGTTGGAGGCGCGCAGCACGCTCTCGCTTTCCGGGATCACGCCGAGCAGCGGGATCGACAGGATCTCCTGGATGTCCTCGAGCTTCAGCATCTCGCCGCGCTCGACGCGGGCGGGGTCGAAGCGGGTGACGAGCAGGTGCTCCTTCACCGGCTCGCGCTTCTCCTCCGCGCGCTTGGAACGCGACTGCAGCACGCCGAGGATGCGGTCGGAGTCACGGACCGAGGACACCTCGGGATTCGTCACCACGACCGCCTGGTCGGCGAAATACAGCGCGAGCAGCGCGCCCTTCTCGATGCCGGCGGGGCTGTCGCAGAGGATGTAGTCGAACTCCTTCGACAGCTCCTCGATGATCTTCGCGACGCCGTCCTTGGTCAGCGCGTCCTTGTCCCGCGTCTGGGAGGCGGGGAGGATCGAGAGCGCATCGACCCGCTTGTCGCGGATCAGCGCCTGGTTCAGCCGCGCCTCGCCGCTGATGACGTTGACGATGTCGAAGACCACCCGCCGCTCGACGCCCATGATGAGGTCGAGGTTGCGCAGACCGACGTCGAAGTCGATGACGACGGTCTTCTTGCCCCGCTGCGCGAGACCCGTGGCGAAGGCCGCGGAGGAGGTGGTCTTGCCCACACCCCCCTTGCCCGAAGTGACGACGATGACCTGTGCCATGTCCCCTGCCTCCTCGTAATTCCCCTGCGCGATGGGTTCAGCCGAGCGGGTCGAAGCGCATGCGTTCGCCCGTCAGCCGCACCTGCACCGCCTTCCCGATGGGTGCGCCCGCGAGCCCCTCCCTCACCGCGTAGTAGCCCGCGATGGAGATGAGCTCGGGGTCAAAATTCAGTGCGAAGATCCGCGCCTCGGTATTGTTGCCGCCGCCGGCGATGGCCCGGCCGCGCAATGCGCCATAGACGTGGATGTTGCCGTCCGCGATCACCTCCCCGCCTGCATTCACGGTGGAGGTGACGATGAGGTCCCCGCCCTGGGCCCAGATGCGCTGGCCGGCGCGCACCGGCTGCTCGACGATCATGGTCGGGCGCGCCACGCCGGCGGGCGGCGGAGCGGGCGGCAGCGGAGCGGGC
>JAFADX010000101.1 GCA_023424475.1 Pseudomonadota bacterium | reverse complement strand
CCAGGAACTACCTCAGCATCGTCACCCTCGCCGCCACCATCCTGTGGTTGAGATAACTGTCCACATGACCTAGAGCCGTTCCCGTCCGCCCTGGCTCACGGCAACGTCTCCAGTCCTTTGTTTCTGCGAGCATCTTCACCCGATCAGGTGATCCTACCTGATCGGAACATGCTCTTAGAGCCCACGAGCGGCCAGGAAGCCATCCATCACGCCGGCGAGGCCCGGGGCCTCGATGTCCTCGTAGGCGTAGCGCGCCCGCACCACCGGCTTGCCGAGGCCCGGGATCGCCGAGATGTCCGCCGGCGTGCCCGAGACGACGACCTCGGCCCCCGACCGCGCGATGGTCTCGGCGAGCGCCGCGCGCTGTGCGGGGTCGTAGCCCATCGCCGGGAGCACCGGACCGAGATGCGGGAAGGCCGCGAAGACGCGCGCCATGGCCGGCGCGGCGGAACACCGAGGATCGACGATCTCCGCGGCGCCAGCGGCCATGGCCGCCGCATGGCCTGCGCCGGTCGCCATGCCGCCATGGGTGAGCGTCGGCCCGTCCTCCACCACCAGCACATGGCGGCCGCGCACCGATGCGGGGTCCTCGAGCGTGATGCGGGAGGCGCCGCGCAGCACCGGCGCGGCCGGGTTCAGCGAATGCGCCGCCGCGACGACGCGCGCGATGTCCGCCTCCGATGCCGCATTCGCCTTGGCGACCAGCACGACATCGGCCATGCGCAGCACCGCCTCGCCGGGGTGGTAGGCGCTCTCATGGCCGGGGCGCAGCGGGTCGACCAGCGTGATCAGCAGGTCCGGCCGGATGAAGGGGAAGTCGTTGTTGCCGCCGTCCCAGAGGATGACGTCGCTCTCGGCCTCCGCCTGGCGCAGGATGGCGGCATAGTCGACGCCGGCATGGACCACGCCGCCCGCGGCGATGTGCGGTTCGTATTCCTCGCGTTCCTCGATGGTGCAGTCGGCGGCGTCGAGGTCGGCAAGCGTCGCGAAGCGCTGCACCGCCTGGCGCGCAAGATCGCCATAGGGCATCGGATGGCGCAGCACGCCCACGCGCAGGCCGCGTGCCTTGAACCGCGCGGCGATCCAGCGCGTCACCTGCGACTTGCCGCAGCCGGTGCGCACGGCGCAGATCGCGATGACGGGACGCATGGCGGGGAGCATCGTCGCCTTCGGGCCCGGCAGGCTGAAATCGGCGCCGCCGGCGAGCGCGATGGAGGCGAGGTGCATGACATGGGCATGCGGCACGTCGCTGTAGGCGAAGACGACCTCCTCCACCGCGCCGTCGCGCAGCAGCCGCGGCAGGCTCGCTTCCTCCTCGATCGGGATGCCGCCGGGATAGAGCGGACCCGCCAGGGCGGCGGGATAGGCGCGTCCCGCGATGTTCGGGATCTGCGCCGCCGTGAAGGCGAGGACCTCGCGTGCCGGATCGCCCCGATAGACCGTGTTGAAGACGTGGAAGTCACGCCCCGCGGCACCGAGGATCACAACGCGCCGGCGAGCCTCCGGCTCTGCGCCCATGGTCGCCTCCTGACCGTCGCGCGGAGGTCAGCAGCCGCCAGCCCGCGCCGTCAAGCGCGGACCCTGCCGCCCGCCCGGCGCGCGTGCTATCGCCGGCGGGTCGTTGCGAGGGGAACCGCATCATGGGCGTGCTGGACGGGAAGGTTGCGCTGGTCACCGGCGCCGGGAAGAACATCGGGCGGACCATCGCGCTGACGCTCGCGCGGGACGGCGCGACGGTGCTGGTCAACGGCCGTTCCGACCGCGCGGCGATCGAGGCGGTGGCGCAGGAGATCCGCGATGCCGGCGGCCGGGCCGAGGCGCATCTCGCCGACGTCTCCCGCCCCGGGGAGGTCGCGCGGATGGCCGAGGCGGCGGCCGCGGGCGTCGGCGGCGTCGATATCCTCGTCTCCAATGCCGGTCTGCGGCGTCAGACGCCCTACCTGCAGATGAGCCTCGAGGAATGGCGGGAGATCCTCTCGGTCGCGCTCGACGGCGCCTTCATCCTGACGCGCGCCTTCATTCCGCAGATGATCGCCCGCGGCGGGGGGTCGGTCGTCGCGCTTTCGGGCATCTCGACCCATGTGGGCACGCCGAACCGGGCGCATGTCTCGGCCTCCAAGGCCGGGCTCGAGGGGCTGATCCGGGCCATCGCGGTCGAACTCGCGCCCCAGGGCATCCGCGCGAACTGCGTCGCCCCCGGCGCGGTGGACACCGTGCGCGGCGCGAGCGCCGGCGCCATGCCGCAGACCCTCGGCCGCGAAGAGGGCATCCCGATGCGGCGCAAGGCCTCGGTGCAGGAAATCGCCGATGTCGTGCGGATGCTGGCCGGCCCCGAGGGCGGCTTCGTCACCGGGCAGACGATCCACGTGAACGGCGGGGCCTTTCTCGGCTGACCGGCCCGCGCCGGCAGCGTGTTGCGGTGCATCACGTTGGCTGCCTACTATTCCGGGCAAAATGGGAGACGGGCATGCTGACCAGCCTGACGGGGCTCGACCACCTGGTTGTCGCCGTGCGCGACCTCGATGCCGCGGCCGCGGCGTGGTCCGCGCTGGGGTTCACGCTCTCGCCGCGCGGGCTGCACAGCGTGCATATCGGCAGCGCCAACTACACCATGATGTTCGGGGAGGACTACCTCGAACTCCTGGGCGTGGTGGCGCCGACGCCGCACAACCAGGCGCTGCGCGACTTCGTGGCGCAACGCGAGGGCCTCGACCGGGCAGCCTTCACCACGACGGATGCGGCCGCGGGCGTCGCCGCGCTGCGTGCGCGCGGCGTCGATGCGATCGGCCCCGTCGACTTCGGCCGCCCCGTGCCGATGCCCGACGGCAGCGAGGCGGAGGCGCGCTTCACCGTCTTCCGCTGGCCGCCGAGCCAGCGCGTCGGCGGCCTCGGCATCTTCGCCTGCCAGCATCACACGCGCGATGCGGTATGGGTGCCCGGGCTGCAGAAGCACGCGAACGGCGCGAAGCGCATCCGCCGCTGCCTGGTGGCGACCGATGACCCGGACGGCGCCGCCGCTGCACTTGCCGCCGCCATCGGGGGCGGCGTGCGGCCCGATGGTGCCTTCCGCGCCGTCGAGACCGGCGTCGGCCGTGCCGCGATCGCCTTCGCGC
>JAFADX010000089.1 GCA_023424475.1 Pseudomonadota bacterium | reverse complement strand
CTCCAACCCCACCACCTTTCCGCCTCGGCAAGCCGAGAAGTTCCGCGGTATTCAGCGTGGCTCGTAAATCGCCCAAGTCGCCAGGTTGGGAGAGAAGTGGGCCGGAGAGAGCGTCTTCCAGCCCGCGTTCCGCCCTCGCGTCCGCCAACCGGCGCGGAAAAACCGCGGGATACCTGCCACACACGGCGAGGAGCCCTGAGCGGGAGATTAGACGGAAGAACTGGAAGTGGCGTCCCGTACGGGATTCGAACCCGTGTTACCAACGTGAAAGGCTGGTGTCCTAGGCCTCTAGACGAACGGGACAGGCCGTGTGCGCGCGGGGTTAAAGCGACGCCGCCGCACGGTCAATAGGCTCACGCGCGCGCCGCATCCACGATCTGCAGCGCGGCCGTCGTGTCGCCGTTCCACTGCTCCGCCCGCAGATGGCCGCAGAGATGCAACGGCACCCGGTCCGGGGCCAGCAGCGTCTGCGCCAGCGGCCCGTCCTTGGCCCGGAAGCAGATGGTCTTGAGCCGGCCGCCGCCCTCGCCTTCCACGATGGCGCGCACCGTGCCGCCGTCCTTGCCGACGCGGTCGGCCTTGACCACGCGGGCGCGCTGGATTGCGAAGACCGGCTCCTCGTTCCCCGGGCCGAAGGGCGCGAGCCGCGCGACCTCCTGCGCCAGGTTGGCCTGGGCGGCGAGCACGTTCAGCGTGCCCTCGACCAGCAGGTCGGCCGCCGCCGGCAGCATGGCCGCATGCTTCAGCCGGTCCTCGAGGAAGGCATGGACCTCCCCGGCCCGTTCGGCGCGGAACGAGAAACCGGCCGCCATCGCATGACCGCCGCCGGTTTCGAGCAGGCCGGACTGCCGCGCCGCGATCACCGCGGCACCCAGGTCCACCCCGGGCACCGAGCGCCCGGAGCCCTTGGCCAGGCCGTCCGCCATTCCGGCCACGCAGGCCGGGCGATTGAAGCGTTCCTTCATCCGGCCGGCCACGATGCCGACGACGCCGGGGTGCCAACCCTCGCCCAGCAGCAGAAGCACGGCGCGCCCGGCCTCGGCCTGGCGTTCGGCCATGGCATGCGCGGCGGCGAGCACCTCGCCTTCCACCTCCTGCCGCCGCCGGTTCACCGCATCGAGCTTCTCGGCAATCGCGCGCGCTTCCGGCGGATCCTCGCAGAGCAGCAGGCGCAGCCCGAGGTCGGGTTCACCGATGCGTCCCGATGCATTGATCCGCGGCCCGAGCAGGAAGCCGAGCGTATGCGCGCTCGGCGCATCGCGCGCCCCCGTCACGTCGAGCAGCGCGGCGAGCCCCGCCCGCCCGCGCCGCGCCATCACCTTCAGCCCCTGCGCGACGACCGCGCGATTGAAGCCGGTCAGCGGCATGACGTCGCAGACCGTCGCCAGCGCCACCAGATCGAGCAGTCCCAGCAGGTCGGGTTCCCCGCGCCTCTCGAACCAGCCGGCGCGGCGCAGGGTGCGCATCGTCGCCGCCGCTGCGAGGAAGGCGACGGACGCCGCGCAGACATGGTTCAGGCCCGAACGGCAATCGAGCCGGTTCGGGTTCACGGCGGCGAGGATGCGCGGCGGCGGCCCTTCCGCCTTGTGGTGGTCGAGCACCACGACATCCGCCCGCCCGTCGGCCGCGGCGAGCGCCTCGCCCGCCGCGATGCCGCAGTCGACGCAGACGATCAGCGTCGCGCCGCGCTCGCACAGCCCGGCGATCGCGGCGGCATTGGGCCCATAGCCCTCCTTCAGCCGGTCGGGGACATAAGGGCTCACCTCGCAGCCGAGGTCGCGCAGGAAGCGCGACACCAGCGCGCCGGAACACGCGCCGTCCACGTCGTAGTCGCCGAAGACCGCGACGTGTTCCCCGCTGCGCACCGCCGCGGCCAGGCGGTCCGCGGCCGCGTCCATGTCCACCAGCGAGGACGGATCCGGCATCAGCGCCCGCAGCGTGGGTTCCAGATAGTCGCCCGCATGCTCCAGCCCGATGCCGCGCGCGGCCAGCAGCCGGCCCACCACCTCGGGCAGCCCGAGCCGCTGCGAAATGCCGAGACCCGTGCGCGCATCCGCCGGGCGCCAGAGCCACCGTCGCCCGGTGACGCTGCGTTCGACGCCGAGGACCGAAGGCTGCGGGCCGTCGCCGTCCATCAGGCGACGAAGGCTGACGGCTTGCGGGCGAAGTTGTGGTGCCCCTCGACGTATCGGACCGTGCCGGACTTCGATCGCATCACGATCGAATGCGTGTAGGCGCCGCCGGCGAAGCGGCGCACGCCGCGCAGCATCGCGCCGGAGGTCACGCCTGTCGCTGCGAACATCACGTCGCCCTTCGCCATGTCCTCGACGCCGTAGATGCGGTTCGGATCATTGATGCCCATGGTGGCCGCGCGGGCGACCTGGTCCTCGTTCTCGAACATCAGGCGGCCCTGCATCTGGCCGCCGATGCAGCGCAGCGCCGCGGCGGCCAGCACGCCTTCCGGCGCGCCGCCCGAGCCCATGTAGATGTCGATGCCGGCTTCGCGCTGGCTGACGTTGATCACGCCGGCCACATCGCCGTCGCCGATCAGCGTGATGCGCGCGCCGGCGGCGCGGCACGCCTTGATGAGCTCCTTGTGGCGGTCGCGGTCGAGCGTGCAGACCATCAGGTCGCTGATCTCGCACTTCTTCGCCCTGGCGAGTTCGCGCAGGTTCTGCTCGGGGGAGGCGTCGAGATGGACGACGCCCTCGGGCAGGCCCGGGCCGACGGCGATCTTGTCCATGTAGATGTCGGGCGCGTGCAGGAAGCCGCCCTTCTCGGCCAGCGCGACGGTCGCGATGGCGTTCGGCGCGCCCTTGGCAGTGATGGAGGTGCCTTCGAGCGGATCGACCGCGATGTCCACCTCCGGCCCGCCGCCCGTCCTGGCATAGAGGCCGACCTTCTCGCCGATGTAGAGCATCGGCGCCTCGTCCATCTCGCCCTCGCCGATCACGACGGTGCCGGTGATGGCGACGGTGTCGAAAGCCTTGCGCATCGCCTCGACCGCCGCGCCGTCGGCGGCGTTCTTGTCGCCGCGGCCGATCCAGCGGGAGGCCGCCAGCGCGGCCGCCTCGGTCACGCGCACCAGTTCGAGGGCCAGGTTGCGATCGACGACTGCACCGGGTTCGGGGGCCGTGGCGGCCATGAGAATTCCTCCGAATCGAGACTTGATTGGGTGGGGCTCGCCGCCCCTCCCCTTGCCCATACCCGGAATCGCGCCCCGCGTCAGCGGAAGGAGAGCAGCGGTCCCCCCGCGCGGCAGGCATCGCCGGCCGGCGGACCCGGTGCGCGATCGGCCATGAAGACCGTGCAGCCCGGGCCCAGCACCCGGCCCTCGATCCGCTGTCCACCGCCGGAAACCCGGCCCTCCAACCCCACCATGACGTAGAACGGAGGACGCCGCAGCCAGCGGACGGGGCTGAATGCCAGCCGGCCGGTCGCAGAGTCGTGGCGGCCGCTCATCTCGAAGCAGCCGG
Source organism: Pseudomonadota bacterium (assembly GCA_023424475.1). GTDB lineage: Bacteria > Pseudomonadota > Alphaproteobacteria > Acetobacterales > Acetobacteraceae > Neoroseomonas. The sequence continues at coordinate 5,477 of JAFADX010000089.1, read as the reverse complement.
TCGGGACCTCGGGATTGTCCGGCGCCGCCTCGAAATGGAACAGGGCTGCCAGGGTGCCGTCCTTGCGCGGCTCGATCGTCAGCGCGAGCGCCGTGTTGCCCTGCGCGCAGACATAGGCGCCGCGCCAGGTGCCGCCGATCCCGTCCTGGGCCGCAGCCGGTGCCGCGAACAGCAGGAGGAGCGCAACGACGCCGCGGATCACAGCGCCTCGATGCGGATCACCGCGGGCTTCTCGACCACCGCGTCGAGCGCGCCGATGCGCGCGAGGGCGGCGCGCACGGCCGCCTCGCTCGTCTCGTGCGTGGTCAGGACGACGGGCACCGCCTCGCCGGGCGAACGCCCGCGCTGCAGCATCGATTCCAGGCTGATCGCGCTGTCGCGCAGCACGCCCGTGACGTCGGCGATGACGCCCGGCCGGTCCACCACCATCAGGCGCAGGTAGTAGGCGCCGATGTGGCGATCCATCGGCAGCGAGGCCTCCGGCTTCAGCGCCGCGGTCTCGGCACCCCAGACCGGGGTGAAGCGGCCGCGCGCGATGTCGATCAGGTCGGCGACGACGGCCGAGGCGGTCGGCCCGGCGCCGGCCCCGCGCCCTTCCATCATCACCCGCCCGACGAAATCGCCTTCCGCGACGACGGCGTTGAACACGCCATCGACCCGCGCGATCGGCGCGCCGACCGGGACCATGCAGGGATGCACGCGCGTCGAGATGCCGCCTTCCTCGCGCTTGGCGATGCCGAGCAGCTTGATGCGGTAGCCGAGTTCCTCGGCGAGCGCGATGTCAAGCGCGCTGACCTCGCGGATGCCTTCGACATGCACCGCGGAGAAGTCCACCGGCCGGCCGAAGGCGAGTGCCGCGAGGATCGCGAGCTTGTGCGCCGCGTCGATGCCGTCGATGTCGAAGGAGGGATCGGCCTCCGCGTAGCCGAGCTTCTGCGCCTCGGCGAGCACCTCGGCGAATTCGCGCTTCTGCTCGCGCATCGTCGTCAGGATGTAGTTGCAGGTGCCGTTCAGGATGCCCGCGACGCGCTGGATGCGGTTTGCCGCAAGGCCCTCGCGCACCGCCTTGATGGCCGGGATGCCGCCGGCGACCGAGGCCTCGAAGGCCAGCGCCACGCCACTGGCCTCCGCCTGCCGCGCCAGCGCCGCGCCGTGGACGGCAAGCAAGGCCTTGTTCGCGGTCACCACGTGCTTGCCGGCGGCGATCGCCGCCTCGACCAGCGCCTTGGCCTTGCCGTCGGAGCCGCCGATGCACTCGACCACGACCTCGACCTGCGGATCGGCGGCGAGCGCCACCGCGTCGTCGTACCAGCGCAGCCCGGCGACCGGCACGCCGCGGTCCCGCGCCCGGTCGCGGGCCGAAACGGCCGTCACCGTGATCGGCCGGCCGGCGCGCGCGGCGATGATGTCCGCGTTGGCGCGCAGCACGTTGACGACCCCGGCGCCGACCGTTCCCAGGCCGGCGACCGCAATGGCAAGCGGGCGGTTCATGCGTTCACGGCTTCCTGCTTCTCCTCCACCGGCGCGGCATTGTCGCCGGCCAGGAAGGTCCTGATGCCCCGCAGCGCCTGGCGGATGCGGTGGTTGTTCTCGACGAGGGCGATGCGGACGTGATCGTCGCCGTATTCGCCGAAGCCGAGGCCCGGCGCGACCGCGACCTTCGCCTTCTCCAGCAGCAGCTTCGAGAAGCCGACCGAGCCGAGATGGCGGAAACGCTCGGGGATCGGCGCCCAGAGGAACATCGACGCCTCCGGCGAGGGCACCGGCCAGCCCGTGGCGGCGAGGCCCTTCACCAGCACCTCGCGGCGTTCCCGGTAGAGGGCGCGCATCTCCGCGATGCAGTCCTGCGGCCCGTTCAGCGCGGCGGTCGCCGCGACCTGGATCGGCGTGAAGGCGCCATAGTCGAGATAGGACTTCACCCGCGCCAGCGCCGCGATCAGCCGCGGGTTGCCCGCCGCGAAGCCCATCCGCCAGCCCGGCATGTTGTAGGTCTTGGACATCGAGGTGAATTCCACCGTGATGTCCTTCGCTCCCGGCACCTCGAGCACGGAGGGCGGCGGCACGTCGCCGTAGTAGAGCTCGGCATAGGCGAGGTCGGAGAGGATGAAGAGGTTGTGCCGGCGGCACAGCGCGACGAGTTCGCGATAGAACTCGACGGAGGCCACCAGGGCGGTCGGATTGGAGGGGAAGTTCACGATCACGGCGGTCGGCGCCGGCACCGAATGCTTCACGGCGCGGTCGATCGCCGCGAGCATCGAATCGTCCGGCGTATAGGGGATCGAGCGCACCGAGGCGCCGGCGATGATGAAGCCGAACTGGTGGATCGGATAGGACGGGTTCGGCACCAGGATGGTGTCGCCCGGGCTCGAGATCGCCTGGGCGAGGTTGGCGAGGCCCTCCTTGGAACCGAGGGTCGCCACGACCTCGGTTTCCGGGTCGAGCTTCACGCCGAAGCGGCGCGCGTAGTAGCCGGCCAGCGCCTTGCGCAGCCCGGGAATGCCCTTGGACTGCGAATAGCGGTGGGTGCGCGGGTCCTGCACCGCCTCGATCAGCTTGGCGACGATGTGCGGCGGCGTCGGGCTGTCCGGGTTGCCCATGCCGAGGTCCACGATGTCCTCCGCTGCCGCGCGCGCCTTCGCCTTCGCCGCGTTGACCTCGGCGAAGACATAGGGGGGCAGGCGGCGGATGCGGTGGAAGTCCTCGGTCATGGTGGCGTTCCGTGGTGGAAGGGCCGCGAGCTATAGAACATGCGGACCCGGCTGTGTATCGCGGGCTTCAGCGCCCGGGCGGGGCCAGCAGCTCCGCGGGCGGAGGCGGTGGCGGGGTCGTTCCCATCTCCGGCGGTCGCGACGGTTGCTCGGGCGCGGCCGGGGGTGCTGCGGGCGCGCCGGGTGCCGGCGCCGGCGTGCCGGGCGCGGCCGGTGCGGTATCGGGCGCATCCCAGGGAATCCGCGGCGCGCCTGCCAGGTTCGGGCGGCCGGGCGGCGTCATCGGCATGCTGCTGTCCCCGGCGGTCCCGGCAGGGGCCGGCGGCCGCGGGTTCATCTCGGGGTCGAGGGGATTCCGGCTGCGCTGGCGCTCCTGGGCGAGCGCCGCAGTAAGGGCATTGCGTACCGCAGGGTCGGGGATCGCGGGCCGCGGCGGAACCGTTCCGAGGTTGGGAAAGCCCGTCCCCCCGTCGGGTGGCGGCTCGCGCCCTTCGTTGGCCGGGCCGAACATGTGGCTGATCAGCGGCGGGATCGCCTCCGGCCCCTGCCCTGCCGTACAGCCGGCCAGCAGCAGGGCGACCGCCAGGGACCTCCGCCGCGCTTGATCGGCCCGTTGCCGGACCCTACCGTGCCCAGGCAAGCCCGTGGCGCTTCCCGGACCGGTCATGCCGTCACCCCATCGCATGCGGGAAGCGGTAGCCCGAAACGGCCGATCCGCGAAGCCAGGGCATCGACTGCTTCGTACCGGAACGCCAGATGGCCGATAAAGAAAGCCCGAACCCCGCCAACTTCCGGCTCCCGGACCCGGCTCTCGTGAGCCGGACCATGGCCGACGTGGCCGAGCGGGGACAGCGGATCGTCTCGGATTTCCTCAAGCGCCAGTCCGACGGCGCGCCGGACCCCGATCCGCTGAAGATCGGCTCGGCCTTCCTCGAGATGACGACGCGGCTGATGGCCAATCCTGCGCGGCTCGTGCAGGCCCAGCTCGGCTTCTGGCACGACTACCTCACCCTCTGGCAGAACACCGCGCGACGGATGCTGGGCGACGAGCCCGCGCCCGTGATCAGCGAGGACTCGAAGGACCGGCGCTTCAAGGACGACGCCTGGCGCGAACACGAGATCTTCGATTTCATCCGCCAGACCTACCTGCTCTCCGCCCGCTATTTCCGCCACGTCGTCGAAGGCGCCGACGGGCTCGAGCCCAAGACCGCGCAGAAGGTCGATTTCTACACGCGCCAGTTCGTCGACGCGATGAGCCCGACGAACTTCCTGCTGACCAATCCCGAAGTGCTGCGCCGCACCGCCGAGACGGGCGGCGAGAACCTGCTGCGCGGCCTGTCCAACCTGCTCTCGGACCTCGAGCGCGGGCGCGGCCAGCTCAAGATCCGCATGACGGACGACACCAAGTTCCGGGTCGGCGAGAACATCGCCGTCACGCCTGGCAAGGTCGTCTACCAGAACGACCTGATGCAGCTGATCCAGTACAGCCCGACGACGAAGGAGGTGCTGAAGCGGCCGCTGCTGATCATCCCGCCCTGGATCAACAAGTTCTACATCCTCGACCTGCGGCCCAAGAACTCCTTCATCCGCTGGGCGGTGGAACAGGGCCACACGGTCTTCGTCGTCTCCTGGGTCAACCCGGACGAGAAGCTCGCCGAGAAGGGCTTCGAGGACTACATGCTCGAAGGCCCCTATGCCGCGCTCGACGCCATCGAAAAGGCGACCGGGGAGAAGGGCGCCAACGTCATCGGGTACTGCCTCGGCGGCACGCTGCTCGCCTCGACGCTCGCGCACATGGCCGCGAAGCGCGACACGCGCGTGAAGTCCGCGACCTTCTTCACCACCATGGTGGATTTCGAGGAGGCCGGCGAGCTCGGCGTCTTCATCGACGAGGAGCAGCTCTCCGCGCTCGAGGAGAAGATGCAGAAGCGCGGCTTCCTCGAAGGCCAGGAGATGGCCACCACCTTCAACATGCTGCGCGCGAACGACCTGATCTGGTCCTTCGTCGTGAGCAACTACCTGATGGGCCAGGAGCCCTTCCCCTTCGACCTGTTGTACTGGAACGACGATTCCACGCGCATGCCGGCGAAGATGCATTCCTTCTACCTGCGCCGGATGTACCAGCAGAACGACCTCGCGAGACCGGGCGGGATCGAGCTGCTCGGCGTCAAGCTCGACCTCCGGAAGATCAAGGTCCCTGCCTATATCCTGAGCACGCGCGAGGACCACATCGCCCCCTGGACCTCCACCTACCGCGCGACGCAGCTCTACAAGGGGCCGGTGCGCTTCGTCCTTGCCGCCTCGGGCCACATCGCCGGCGTGGCGAACCCGCCCGATGCGGGCAAGTACAGCCACTGGATCAACACCGAGCTGCCCGCCGACCCCGAGGACTGGTTCAAGGGAGCGACCGAACTCGCCGGGTCGTGGTGGCCGGACTGGCACCGCTGGATCTGCGGTCTCGACAGGACGACGGTCCCGGCACGCATCCCCGGCAAAGGCGGCCTGCCCGCGATCGAGGAAGCCCCCGGGTCCTACGTGAAGGTGATGGCGACGGACTGATCCGCCGGAATCAGTTGCGGCCGGTGCCGAGCCCGTCGGTGATCGAGCCGGGCGCGCCGGTCTGCCACCAGTTCCCTGCCCCGGTCCAGCGCCCGTCGAGGTCGAGCCGCCGCACCTCCCGCGCCAGCGCCGCGCTGGCCTGTTCCGCCGCCGGCAGCGGCCCGAGATTGCCGAGGCGTTCCAGCGTCTGCTCGCCGCCCGGCTCGAAGA
>JAFADX010000081.1 GCA_023424475.1 Pseudomonadota bacterium | reverse complement strand
GCCTCGGCCCGCGCGCGGCTCAGCGCCGCCGCGCCGGGGCCGCGGTCGGCATGGGCGACGATGCAATGGCCCCGGAAGGCCGGGGGCCGGGGCGGGCGCAGGAAGGCGAGCAGCACGTCCCGCGCCGCCGGGGTCACCTCCGCCGAGCCGGGGGCGAAGAGCATGACCATGCTCTCCGGCACATAGGCCGGGGCGCACGCCGGCCAGCCGGCCAGCGCGAGGAGACAGACCAACCCTGCCGTCCCGCCCCGCATGGGCGGGAGACTAGAGCATGTTCCGATCTGTCGGAGCCGGCCCCGGGCGCGGACGTGTCAGAGCGGCTTCTGGGCCTTTTCCAGCAGGCGGCTGAAGAAGCCCGGCTTCTTCGCAGGCGCGGCGGCCTTCGGGGCGGCGACCTCGGCCTCCTTCGCCTCGGCCGCGGCGCGCTTCTCCTTCTCGACGAGCCACCTGTCGAGGCTCATGCCTGCCTTGGCCGCGCGCTTCGCCTCATAGGCGCGCTGCGCGTCCGTCATCTTCCGATCGCTCATGCCATGACCTCCGGGGCCCGCTGAATGGCGCGCGCCGCGCCTTCCGGCAAGGCCCCCGCCATGCGAGTTTCACCGCATGGCACCGACCGAAGCGAAACGACCGGCGCTCCCTGCGGCCCGAGGCGCGGCCTCCGGCCGGGAGCGCGAATGCGCGACCGCACCCAGCCCGCCTGCCGCCGCCGGCACGGCAACCCACGGCGCCTGAGGCAGGACGATGGAACCGAAGGTCAAGGCGGGGATCTGGGTCTCGATGGCGATCCGGCTGTCGGACATGGCGGGCCGGCCCGCGGCCGTGCTGCGCAAGGGGGACCCGGATTCCGGCGGCATCCTCGCCGTGCTGCGCGGGCGGGACGGGGTGGTGGTGCTCTCCCAGGCGCGGGATGCCGAAGGCCGGCCGGCCTGGCTGCGCGGCACCGGCACCGCGCCGGTCGAGGAGGAGGCGGCCGGCGCCTATGTCGAGCGCCAGGTGAAGCGCGACCCGGATCTCTGGGTGGTCGAGTTCGAGGCCCCCGACCTGAAGCCGCCCTTCGAGGCGCGGCTGATCTGAGGGGCCGCCCTGATATGCGCCATGCGGCGCATGCCGGCGAGCCGCACCGGCCCGTGCCCGGCGACCCGAAGACGGTCTCCCGGACAGATGGCCAGGCGCGGGCGCCGGCCGCCGCCGGCGTTTCCGGACGGGGTCCGAACGCAGGCATGCCGCCGCGCGCCGAACTGCGTTAGGCTTTCCGCCTGGCATCTGCTTCCGGCGTCGTGCTTCCCCGCAGGCGGAAAGGATCCCCGGGCCATGACCACGTACATCATGCTGGGCAACTGGACGGACCAGGGCGCGCGCGCGATCGCGAGTTCGCCCGCGCGGCTCGATGCCGCCCGAACCGCGATCGAGGAGATGGGCGGCAGGCTGCACAGCTTCCTCATGACGATGGGCGAATTCGACTTCGTCCTGCAGTTCGAGGCTGCCGACGACGCCGTCGCGGCCCGTTTCGCCCTGCTGCTCGGGCGCATGGGCAACGTCCGCACACGGACCATGAAGGCCTTTCCCGAACAGGCCTACCGGGAGATCGCGGCGTCGGTGAAGTGATGGCGTGCCGGGCGCCGCGATCCGCGCGTCCGGGCCGGGAACCGGCATGACGGTGCGCAGGCACGGACGCAACGCGGGCCAGCGCCGCGATCGGCAGGCCGGAAGGCGCCTGGAGCGGATCCAGCCCGCCGCCGCGAGCCAGGGCGAACGGGAACGTCTCTAACCCGTTGTTTCCGCGAGCATCTCCACCCGATCAGGTGATTCCACCTGATCGGGATCCGCTCCCGGGATCCGCTCCAGAGCATGTTCCGATCTGTCGGAACCGGCGCCGGCCCGCACCCCCCCACCCGGCCAGCCATCCAGGATACTGTCGTCGGGTGGCCGGGTGGGGGGTGCGGGCCGCCGGTGCCGTCTGATCGAAAAGAGCTCTAACGATCCGTCAGGCGCAGTTCGATGCGGCGGTTGCGCGCATAGGCCGCAGGCGTATCGCCCGTGTCGAGCGGCTGGGTGTCGCCGAAGGAGGTCGCGGCCACGCGGTTGGCCGGCAGGCCCTCGGCGATGAGCAGCTGCGCCACCGCGATGGCGCGCGCGGCGGCAAGCTCCCAGTTGCTGGCGTAGCGCGGCGAGCGGATGGGCGTGCGGTCGGCGTGGCCGTCCACGCGCACCACCCAGGGGATCTCCGCCGGGATCTTCGGCGTCACCTCGAGCAGGACGCGCGCGAGCTCGCGCACCTGTTGCCGGCCGGCATCGCTCAGTTCCGCCGAGGCCGGGGCGAAGAGGACCTCGCCCTGGAACACGAAGCGGTCGCCGACGATGCGCACCTCCGGCCGCTCGCCGAGCACCTGGCGCAGGCGGCCGAAGAAGTCGGAACGGTAGCGCTGCAATTCCTCGACGCGGGCGGCGAGCGCCGCGTTCAGCCGCTGGCCGAGCTGGGCGATCTGCACGTCGCGGGCGCGGGTCTGGGTCTCGGCGGTGTCGAGCGCGGCGCTCAGCCGCGCGATCTCGCTGCGCAGCCCCTCGATCTGCCGGGTCAGCAGCGCGACCTGGGCCCGTGCGCTGTCGGCCAGGCGAAGCTGCTCGGCGGCCTGCGCCTCGGCGAGGCGGCGGGCCTCCTCGGCGAAGCCTGCGCGGCGGGCGGCCTCCTGGGCGGCGTGCTC
>JAFADX010000007.1 GCA_023424475.1 Pseudomonadota bacterium | reverse complement strand
ACCCGGAAGTGGTCGGCTACGACCTCTCGAAGGGCGACACGTTCTGATGTGGCAGGCGCCGGCCACCGGGCCGGCGCACCTCGTCACTTGCGCATGCCGCCCCGAGCAATCAGGGCGGCATCTTTCTTGATGGGGGCCTGCGAGGGAGAGCGGCAGCCATGACGTCGGCAATCTTCATGAGCTACGACTCAGCGAAGCTGGGTCCCGTCAACGGCGAGGCGACGACGCCCGGTTCCATCTCGAAGGATCCCGCTTCGGGCGCCTGGATGGAACTGATGTCCTGCAGCTTCTCCGGCCAGCCCTACAGCGAACGGCGGCAGGCCACCAACGTCGCGATCAACACCATCCGCATCACCAAGGAAACCGACGGCGCCAGTTCCGGGATGCTGCAGGATTTCCTCTTCAGTGCGCCCGACGGCACGGCCGCCATCATCTTCATGCGGACCGACGAGGGCCAGCCGCAGGAGTATCTGCGCCTCGAGCTCAAGCAGGTCGGCGTCGTCTCCTACGACATGACGAGCGGCACCGATCGCCCGATCGAGACCATCACGCTCTATGTCGGCGACTTCACCATCGTGACCTGGACCTTCGACAACCAGACCCGCGGCGGGCAGTCGGTCACCAACATCCTGAACAGGGCCTGAGCCATGTCGCTGCTGATGCAGGTTTCCGGTGTCACCGGCGAAAGCAAGCTCGGCGACCAGCAGGGCTGGCTGTCGCTCACGGGGTTCAACTGGGGCGGCGACCGGGGGCGGTCGGTCTCCGCTCACGCGGGTGCCGCCGTCTCCCGCGTCTTCACGAAGCCCCAGCTTCGCGAAGTCACGGTGGTGCGCGAGGCGGACAGCGCCTCGAGCCAGCTCTGGGCGCAACTCATCCAGCAATCCGCCCTGGACGTGAAGATCCGCTGGCTGCGTCCCGAGCAGGGCAGCACGACGCACTTCCTCGAGGTCTCCCTCACCGGCGCGCGCGTCATCTCGCTGGAAGACGCGTCCGGCGGCGACCGCCCGGTCGAGACGCTGAAGCTCTCCTACGAGGAGATCGAGATCATCTACTTCCCGCTCGACGATTCCGTGTCGGGCAGCCAGCAGGTCGTCACCTACGCCCTGCCCACCGGCGAGGCCTGAACGGCGCCCGGCCAGGCAATCTCACCTGGCCGGGTCCGGACGCCGCCGGACACCGGGCGCGGGGATCGGGCAGCGCGAGGTGCGGCCGCCCGTCCTCAGCACGCGCAATCGACTGCCACGGCACTGACGTTGTCGCGGGCGCCGCGGCCGACCGCCTCGGTCACGATGGCGGTCGGGTCGCTGCCGTTCTGCAGCATCGCCGCGATCTCGGCTTCCGGCATCGCCTTGAACAGGCCGTCCGTGCAGAGCAGGTAGCGGTCGCCGGCGGCGATGCGCCCGGAGATCTTGTCGAGTTCGAGCTCGCCATGCGCGCCGATGGCGCGCGTGATGACATTCGCCTGCGGATGGCTCTCCGCCTCCTCCTCCCGCAGCGCGCCCTGATCGACGAGTTCCTGCACCAGGCTGTGGTCGCGCGTGATCCGCTGCAGGACCCCGTCGCGGAACAGGTAGCCGCGCGAATCACCGGCCCAGAGCATCGCGAAGTGGTCCCCGCGCGCCAGCATCACCACCACGGTCGAGGCGACGAGCCGGCCCGGGCCCCGCCGCGCCGCTTCCTCCTGCAGGCCGGCATGCACGTTGGTCAGCCGCAGGCGTACCTGCGCCAGCAGTTCGGCCGCCGAGAGGCCGGGCGGAATCGATGACAGCGCCTCGATGATCGCGGCGGAGGCAACATCGCCGGCGCCGTGCCCGCCGGCACCGTCGGCCACCGCCCAAAGCCCGATGTCGGGCCGGTCCAGCAAGGCATCCTCGTTGCGCGGGCGGACGGCGCCGGGGTGGGTGGCGGCGTGGGATGTCAGGTGCACGCTCATGCCTCGGCTTTCAGGAGGTAGGCGAATTCGTCAGGCGACGGCAGGCCCGGCAGCGCCCAGACCATCGGGGGCACCTGCGCGGCCCCGCGGGTCCACCATCCCCCGGATTCGGGCGCGGGCGGCGCCTCCGCCGCAGCGCCGCCGATGGCGGGCATGGCTGCGGCGAAACCGGCCCGCTCCGCCTCATCCGGACTTTGCGGAACGACGAGGCGGTCGTCGGGCGGCGTCCCGTCGTCGCTGGCGGTGTCGACCGCGGACCCCATCAGCGCGGCAAGCGGATCCGGCCGGTCATCCCCGGACCAGGACGGGACGGAAGCGACCGCGGGCGGCTCCGCCCCGCCGATCAGCGCGGCAAGCGGATCCGGTCCACCGTCGCGGTTCCAGCCGGGCTGCGGCGTTTCACCGGCATCGCCGGCCAGCGCCGCGAGCGGGTCCGTCCCTGCATCATCGGGCGGCGCATCCCCGGTGCTGCCCAGGAGGGCGCGCAACGGGTCGGCCTCCGAGCACCGCGACGCCGGGGCATCGCGCACCGTCGAAGCCGCCGGCGTCGCGTCGCCGTCCATGCCGGCGAGGAAGGCCGCGAAGGCATCGCCCATCGGGATCGGTTCCGGCGCTGTGCTCTCCTCGTCGAACAGCCCGGCCAGCGGGACGTCCGGCGTGCCGGGCTCGCCGGCAGGCGCCGAGAATGCGGCGAGGAAGTCGATGTCGCCGACCGAATCCGGGTCGTGCGGCGGCGCGCCGGCCGGCGCCTCTGTCGCGGGATCCGGCGCGCCCCAGGGATCGTCGGTCTCATCTGCCGCGGCTCCGGGCAGGCCGGCCGGTGGCAGCGCCTCGCCCGCGCCGGGGATCGGGA
>JAFADX010000397.1 GCA_023424475.1 Pseudomonadota bacterium | reverse complement strand
GGCGTGGCGGCTGCGCGCAAACGAAGGGGATACGGGCGGCGCTGCGCGCTGACCGTATCGCGCGCAGGGCTGGCGTGGCGGCTGCGCGCAAACGAAGGGGATATGGGCGGCGCTGTGCGCTGACCGTATCGCGCGCAGGGCTGGCGTGGCGGCTGCGCGCAAAACGAAGGGGATACGGGCGGCGGCGACCGCCGGACATGAGTCGGGTTTCGCCGCCGCCCGTATGAGTCCGCCGCGCCACGCGGTATTGCAGCGCGTCACTCGCGCGCCGCCCGCGGCCGTGCGCAATGCCGCGGCACGGGACCTGCGAGGAAGGCATGGCGTATCTGGCGGCTGTGGTCCGTGGCAGTCATCGGCGCGATCGCGCTGGCGGTCGGATTGGCGTTCGCAGTTCCGCTGGCGCGGCTGCGGCGCCTGCTGCGGGAGGCGCTGAAGGACCCCTCGCCGGACGGCGTGCGCGCCCACGCCGCCGCGGCGGCGGACGGCATCCGCAACCCCCCTGCGGCGGCGCATCGCCACGCGCCGCATCGGGGAGATGGTGGGCGTCTCCGTGGTGAACCGGCCCAACGGGCCGCTCGGCGCCGCCGCGTTCTCGGCATCGGCGCTGGCGGCCCTGGGCGGCGGCGCCGTCCTTTTCGCCTTCTTCGTGCCGGGCCTGCTCGGGTAGCGCCTGCGGGGTCGCGGAGGCGCCGGCGGGTGCCGGGCTATTCCACCCGGATGTTGGCGCGGTGCACGACGTCCGCCCATTTCGCGATCTCGGCGCGGATGAAGGCGGCGAAGGTCGCGGGGCTGGTGCCGCCGTCCGGCCTCAGGCCGGGCGTATCGGCGCCGAGCGCGGTCATCCTGGCGCGGAAGGCGGGGTCAAGGGCGACGGCGTTCAGTTCGGACCCCAGCCGCTCGACGATCGCCGCGGGGGTGCGGGCCGGGGCCAGGATGCCGAACCAGGCCGTCGCCTCGAAGCCCGGCTGGCCCTGCTCGGCGATGGTGGGCACGTCGGGCAGGGAGGCGTTGCGCGCCGCGCTGGTGACGCCGATGGCGCGCACCTTGCCGTCACGGATGAAGGGCAGGGCGGAGGGGATGTTGTCCATCCCGATGTCGATCCGCTGCGCGACCAGTTCCGTCAGCATCGGTCCGGAGCCGCGGAAGGGCACGTGGGTGATGTCGATGCCGGTGGCGAGGCGCAGCTGCTCCGTCACGACATGCGGCGAGGTCGCGATGCCCGCCGTGCCGTAGTTGAGGCGCCCGGGATGTGCGCGCGCCTCCCGCACCAGGTCGGCGAGGCTGTGGATCGCCGTGTTGTTGGACGCCATCAGCACGTTCGGCACGCGCGTCATCAGCGCGACGGCGGCGAGGTCCTCGGGCTTGTAGGGCATGCGGTCCCTGAACACCGCGTAGTTGATCGCCCCGGTGCCGATCGTGGTGAGCAGCAGCGTATAGCCGTCGGGCTCGCTGCGCGCCACGAACTCGGCGCCGAGGTTCCCCGAGGCGCCGGGACGGTTGTCCACCACCACGGTGCCGCCGAGGCGCTTGCCCAGGAGCTCCGCCGTCAGCCGGCCGACGAGGTCGGTGGTGCCGGCGGGCGTGAAGGGGACGACGATGCGGATGGGGCGGCTGGGGAAGGCGGATTGCGCGGCGACGAGGCGCGGTGCGGCCATCATGCCGGAGACGGCGGCGACGAGGCCGCGGCGGGCGATTCCCATGACGTTTCCTTCCCAATATCCCATGGCCCGGCGATGCCGCCGGTTGCGCGCATGACAGCCCGGAGAGGCTGCCCTGGAGCAGATCCCGGTCAGGTGGAATCACCTGATCGGGTGAAGATGCCCGCAGAAACAATGGGCTGGAGACGTTGCCGTGAGCCAGGGCGAACGGGAACGTCTCCGGCAAGCAGCCGCGGCCCTGCGCTCGCGCCGCCAGCGCGCGATGCCGAAGAGGCCGATGGCGATCCGGAATGCCTCCATCAGTGCGGAGGCAGGATTGAAATTCACCACGAGGGAGGCGGAGATCGGCAGCGACCCGGCCAGGTTGGCGACGGGAAGGGCGGGCCCCGCCGCGTCCAGCCGGCGCAGCTGCGTGCCGAGACAGGCGAGCACGACGAGGAGCGTGCCCGCCGTGCCTGCCGCGTCGATCATGCCCAGCGCGTTCATCGCCTCTCCCGCACGACGCTGCCGCCCCCGCGCGGCGCGACGGCCACGCGGGGGCGGGGTCCGGGCTTCAGTCGACCGTGATGTTGCCGCGCCGCACCACCTCGCCCCACTTGACGATCTCGGCGCGGATGAAGGCGTCGAAGGTCTCGGGGGTGGAATAGCCGTCCGGCGTGAGGTCCGGCTTCATGCCGCCGAGGTCGGCGAGCTTCTGCCATACCGCCGGGTCGGCGAGCACGGCGTTGGTCTCGCGCGAGGCGCGGTTGACGATGTCGCGCGGCGTGCGCGCCGGGGCGCAGATGCCGAACCAGGCGGTCGCCTCGACGGCCGGGTAGCCGGCCTCGGCGGTGGTCGGCACGTCGGGCAGGCTCGGCGTGCGCGCCTTGGTGGTGACCGCGAGCGGACGCAGGCGGCCGGCGCGCAGATGGCCGATGACGGACGGCAGGTTGTCCACGCCGACCTCGACGCGCCCGGCGATGATCTCCTGCAGCATCGGCCCGGCGCCGCGGAAGGGCACGTGGGTCATGTCGATGCCCGCGGCCTGCTTCAGCAGCTCGCCCGTCATGTGCAGCGAGGTGCCGACGCCCGAGGAGCCGATGTTGAGCTTGCCGGGCTCGCGCTTCGCGAGATCCACCAGTTCCCGCAGCGTCCGCACCGGCAGGTCGTTGTTCACGAAGATCGCGTTCGGCACCTTCACCACCAGCGCGACGCCGGCGAGGTCCTCGGGCTTGTGCGGCATGCGCGCGCCGTAGAGCCCGTGGTTGATCGCACCCGAGGACACCGTCTGCATCAGCAGCGTGTAGCCGTCGGGCTCGGCCTTCGCGACGACATCGGCGCCGACATTGCCGCCGGAGCCGCCGGGACGGTTCTCGACCACCACGGTCTGGCCGAGGCGGCGCGACAGCGGCTCGACGATCACGCGCGCGGCGAGGTCGGTGGTGCCGCCGGGCGGGAAGCCCACGACGAGGCGGACCGGCCGCGACGGCCAGGCCTGGGCGAAGGCCGGGCGGGCCAGTGGTGCGAGGGCAATGGCGCCCATGAGGGCGCGGCGGTCGATCATTCTCGTCTTCTCCTCCCCGATGGCCGCGGTGCGGCCCGGTGCGTCAACCGCAGCAAACTGACCCGACCCGGCGCCGGGTTCAACCTCGCCTGGCGCAGGAGAGCCGACTGGAGCTCTTTTCGATCGGACGGCACCGGCCCGCACCCCCACCCG
>JAFADX010000389.1 GCA_023424475.1 Pseudomonadota bacterium | reverse complement strand
GCCTTCGACCGGGCGGCAGAGCGCGGCGTGGTCCGCGAGCGAGGCGCCGACCGGCAGGAAGGAGTATGAGCCGCGGGCGAAGACGTCGCGCGACCAGCGGGTGACGCGGGTGGCGACCGGGTTCGGGACGGCGCGGCCGAACATCCGGCGCAACGCCTCCATCACCAGGGCGACCTGGGCGGGGTCGGGCAGCATCTCGATCCGCTGGGCTGCCGAACCGCCGACCAGGGCGACCAGGACGGGCCGGCCGAGATGGGGCTGCAGGCTGACCATCTCCGGAGTGGCGTTGTCCCGCAGGTCCGACAGGCTGCGCAGGTAATGCGTCTCGGGCGGCCAGAAGGCGCGGGGGAAGGCCAGCACGATCTTGTTCAGCAGCCCGTTGCCGATACGCGCGATCGCCCCCTGATGGGCGCCGGGCAGCGGCGGGTCGAACTCGACGTCGCCGCGCTTGAGCACGCCGAGCGGCAGGGTCACCACCACCCGGTCGGCGAAGAAGGCCTGGTCGGCGGTGGCGACCACCACCCCCGCCCCGGCCAGGCGGATGGCCCGGACCGGATGGCGCAGGCGGATGTCGAGGCCGCGCGCCAGCAGATCCGTGATGGCATTGTAGCCGCGGTCGAGGAGGTGGTTCTCCTCGGGGATCTCGCCCTCCCCGCCGAACCAGCCATGGGCGGAGACCTCGGCCGCGTCGCCCCCGGCATAGCCCGCGACATAGGCGGCGAGCCAGCGGGAGACCCGGCGATCATAGGGGTTGGTGCGGGTGATGGGGTCGAGCAGGGGCACCGCCTCGGCCAGGGAGACGTCGGTCGCACCCCGCCAGGCATAGGGGCTGTCATGGGCGATGAGGCGGCCGACCGTGTCGAAGATGGCGGCCGTCTCGGCCTCGGTCAGGCGGCGGCCGTCGGCGTCGGCCATCACCGAGCGGGCATCGTAGGTCGGCATCCGCCGGATGCCCGCGGCATCGGCGAGCGGGGTAAGGGGGTTGCCCTCCGGCCCATGGATCCAGGCGCCGCCGAGGTCGAGCCGGACGCCCTGGAAGTCGACCGTGTGCAGGCGGCCGCCGGTGCGGGCCCGGGCCTCGAGCACCGTGACGCGGTGGCCGGCATCGGCGAGCGCCCGGGCGCAGCCGAGCCCGGCGAGGCCCGCTCCCACCACGACCACGGTGAGCGGCCGGACCTGGGCCCGGGCGGGGGCGAGGGGAGGCGCCGCAGCGGCGGCGAGCAGGCGGAGCAGGGTGCGGCGGCTGGCGCCCGGCAGCGCGGCCATGCGGTGGTCCTTCCCGGCGGTTTCCGGGAAGCCTAGGGAGGTACGGGCCGCCTGCGCAACGAACATGGATCACGTCTTGCGCCGCCGCAAGGCGGATGGCCGGCGCAAGGCGGGTGGCCGGGCGGCCGGGCATAAAGCGTGCGTCGCAGCGCCGATCCGGGACTTGTCCCCAGCCGCGCGGATCAATACATGCGACTGGTCATGAGCCCTGCCCCGCGCAGGGACCCCCAACCACCCCATCCGCGGCGGCGCGCGCCGCCGGTTCAGCACAGGGGGCGGGCACGGCGCCAACTCCGGGCCGATCCCGCCTGCCGCAGAGGAGAGTATCGGATGAGCAAGGTCATCGGCATCGACCTCGGCACCACCAACTCGTGCGTCGCCATCATGGAAGGCAAGGACGTCCGGGTCATCGAGAACACCGAGGGCGCCCGCACCACCCCCTCCATGGTCGCCTTCGCCAAGAACGGCGAGCGGCTGGTCGGCCAGTCCGCCAAGCGCCAGGCGGTGACCAACCCGACCGGCACGGTCTTCGCGGTGAAGCGCCTGATCGGCCGCCGCTTCGACGACCCGATGGTGCAGAAGGACATCGGCCTCGCGCCCTTCAAGATCACCAAGGCCGCCAACGGCGATGCCTGGGTGCAGGTGGACGGGCAGGACTACGCGCCGCAGCAGATCAGCGCGATGGTGCTGACGAAGATGAAGGAGACCGCCGAGGCCTATCTCGGCGAGACCGTCTCCCAGGCCGTCATCACCGTTCCCGCCTACTTCAACGATGCCCAGCGCCAGGCGACCAAGGAGGCCGGCGCGATCGCGGGGCTCGAGGTGCTGCGCATCATCAACGAGCCGACGGCCGCGGCCCTTGCCTACGGCATGGACCAGAAGAAGGGCGGCACGATCGTGGTCTATGACCTCGGCGGCGGCACCTTCGACGTGTCGATCCTCGAGATCGGCGACGGCGTCTTCGAGGTGAAGTCCACCAACGGCGACACCTTCCTGGGTGGCGAGGACTTCGACCAGCGCGTCATCGACTACCTGGCCGACGAGTTCCGCAAGGAGCAGGGCATCGACCTGCGCGGCGACAAGCTCGCGCTGCAGCGCCTGAAGGAAGCGGCCGAGAAGGCGAAGATCGAGCTGTCGTCGAGCAAGGAGACCGAGGTCAACCTGCCCTTCATCACCGCCGACGCCTCCGGGCCGAAGCATCTGGTGATGAAGCTGACGCGCGCGAAGCTCGAGGCGCTGGTGGACGACCTGATCGCCAAGACCCTCGAGCCCTGCAAGCAGGCGCTCAAGGATGCCGGGCTGACGGCGGGCGAGATCGACGAGGTGATCCTGGTCGGCGGCATGACCCGCATGCCCAAGGTTATCGAGACGGTGAAGGCCTTCTTCGGCAAGGAGCCCGCGCGCAACGTCAACCCCGATGAGGTCGTGGCGATCGGCGCGGCGATCCAGGGCGGCGTGCTGAAGGGCGACGTGAAGGACGTCCTGCTGCTCGACGTGACGCCGCTCTCGCTCGGCATCGAGACGCTGGGCGGGGTGTTCACGCGCCTGATCGACCGCAACACCACCATCCCGACGAAGAAGTCGCAGGTCTTCTCCACGGCCGACGACAACCAGACCGCGGTGACCATCAAGGTCTACCAGGGCGAGCGGGAGATGGCGGCCGACAACAAGATGCTCGGCACCTTCGACCTGACCGGGATCCCGGCCGCGCCGCGCGGCGTGCCGCAGATCGAGGTCACCTTCGACATCGACGCGAACGGCATCGTTTCCGTCAGCGCGAAGGACAAGGCGACGGGCAAGGAGCAGCAGATCAAGATCCAGGCCAAGTCTGGCCTGTCGGACGCCGACATCGAGCGGATGGTCAAGGACGCCGAGGCCAATGCCGAGGCGGACAAGAAGCGCCGCGAGAGCGTCGAGGCCCGCAACCAGCTCGACGCGATGGTGCACTCGACCGAGCGCACGCTGAAGGAGAACGCGGACAAGGTCCCGCCGGCCGAGAAGGCCGAGGTCGAGGCCGCGCTGGCCGAGGCGCGCGCGGCGATCGAGAAGCAGGACGCGGACGCGGTCGCCACGGCGAACGAGAAGCTCGGCCAGGCGTCGATGAAGATGGGCGAGGCGCTCTACAAGGCGCAGCAGACCGAGCAGAAGGCGGCCGAGGGCGCGGCCGGCGGCGAGGGCGGCCAGGCGCCCGGCGGCGACAAGGTGGTCGACGCCGAGTTCGAGGAAGTCGATCCGAACAAGCGCAAGCCGTCCTGACGAGATGCGCTTCGCCTAGAGAAGCCCGCGCCGCCTGGTCCCGCCAAGGACCGGGCGGCGCTTCGTTCCGACCAGTGCGATGACCGGCAGGCGCCCGGCGTCCGGGGGCATCATGGATGTCTAAGAGGGACTACTACGAGGTCCTTGGCGTCGCCCGCGACGCCAACGAGGAGGCCCTGAAGAAGGCCTACCGCAAGCTCGCGATGAAGTACCACCCTGACCGCAACCAGGGTGACCACGAGGCCGAGGCCAGGTTCAAGGAGGTGAACGAGGCCTACGATGTCCTGAAGGACGGCGAGAAGCGCGCCGCCTACGACCGCTTCGGCCATGCCGCCTTCGACCAGGGCGGGCCCGGCGGGGGCGGCGGCTTCGGCGGCGGCCCCTTCGGCGGCGCCTTCGAGGACATCTTCGAGGAGATGTTCGGCCGCTTCGGCGGCGGCCGCGGCGCGCGCGGCGGCGCGACGGGCCGGGGGGCGGACCTGCGGACGCAGGTGGAGATCAGCCTCGAGGACGCCTTCGCCGGCACCAAGACGAACATCCGCATCCCGACCTCGGTTTCCTGCGAGGCGTGCAAGGGGACGGGGGCGGAGGGCGGTTCCTCCGCCGGCGCGCAGACCTGCCCGGGCTGCAACGGGGCAGGCAAGATCCGCGCGCAGCAGGGCTTCTTCCTGATCGAGCGGACCTGCCCGACCTGCGGCGGGTCCGGGCGCATCATCAAGAATCCCTGCAAGATCTGTCATGGCGCGGGGCGCGTGCAGCGGGAACGTTCGCTGAACGTGACCATCCCGCCGGGGGTGGAGGACGGCACGCGCATCCGCCTCGCCGGGGAAGGCGAGGCCGGGTTGCGGGGGGCGCCATCGGGCGACCTCTACGTGGATATCGCGGTGAAGCCGCACCCGATCTTCCAGCGCGACGGCGCGAACATCTTCATCCGCGTGCCGCTGCGCATGACCCAGGCGGCCCTTGGCGGGCATGTCGAGGTGCCGAGCATCGACGGCGGCCGCGCGCGGGTGACGATCCCGGCCGGCACCCAGACCGGGGACCAGTTCCGGCTGCGGGGCAAGGGCTTCTCGGTGCTGCGGTCGGCCGCGCGCGGGGACATGTACGTGCAGGTGAGCGTCGAGACGCCGCAGAACCTGACGCCGCGGCAGCGCGAACTGCTGGAGCAGTTCGAGGCCGAGGCCGGGAGCGGCGACAGGACGCATCCGGAAAGCGAAGGCTTCTTCGCGAAGGTGAAGGAGTTCTGGGACGGGTTGGGGCGCTGAAGCCCCGGGGAGGGTGGCCCTCCCCGGCGGCCGCGACCCCTTGCCCCGCCGGCGCGCCGGGCGACAATCCGCCCGGGCCGCACACGAAAGGATCCCGCCGTGACCATCCGCATCGGCATTGCCGGCATCGCCGGCCGCATGGGCCGCCTGCTTGCCGAGGAGGTGTCCGCCGCCGGCGCCGCGCTCGCCGGCGGCACGATCAGGCCCGGCGCCAGCCTCGACCGCCTGCCGCCCGGCCTGCCGGTGCTGCCCGATGTCGTCGCGCTCTGCGCGGCGAGCGACGTTCTGATCGACTTCACCCATGCCCATAGCGCCCGCGCCCATGCCCTGGCCGCGGCGGAGACGGGCACGCCGCTGGTCCTCGGTTCGTCCGGCCTGTCCGCCGAGGACGAGGCGGCGGTGGCCGAGGCGGCGAAGCGCGTCGCCATCGTCTATGCGGCGAACTTCGCGCCGGGGGTGAACCTCTTCCTTGCCGTCGCCGAGCGCATGGCCGCCGCGCTGCCGCCGGAGCAGTACGATGCCGAGATCGTCGAGATGCACCATCGCCAGAAGGTCGATGCGCCGTCGGGTACCGCGGTCGCGCTCGGGCGCGCGGTGGCGGCGGGGCGGGGGACGACGCTCGAGGCCGCGGGGACGGAATCCGGGCGCGACGGGCATTGCGGCGCGCGCCGGACGGGCACCATCGGCTTCGCGGCGCTGCGCGGCGGCCAGGTGGTGGGCGAGCACACGCTGATCTTCGCCGCCGGATCGGAGCACATCAGCCTGACGCACCGCTCCTTCGACCGGCGCGTCTATGCGACCGGGGCGGTGCGCGCGGCGCTCTGGGTGCGGGGGCGTGCCCCGGGGCTCTATGCGATGAAGGACGTGCTGGGGATGTAGCGCCGGGGCGCGCGGCGCTGCGGCCGGTCAGGCCGGCAGCAGCACGCGGCGGGCTGCCTCGATGGTGCCGGCCGGGGCGGCGGCCAGCAGGTCCTTGCGCGCCTCCACGATCGCAAGGCCGGCATAGCGGGCCGGCCAGCAGGCCCGGCCGAATCGTTCCCAGGTGCCGCCCGAACGCAGGAAGGGCGCGTAGGGCGGGGTATAGAGCGCGGCATCGCGCCGTTCCACGCGGAACAACTGGCGGGTCAGCAGCCGGCCGACCTGGCCGGGGGAATAGGGCTGGCCGTGGCCGAAGGGGGTATGCTCGGCATGGGCCCAGAGGCCGCGCCGGTTGGGGGCGACCACCAGCAGGCGGCCGTCGTCCTTCATCACGCGCCAGACCTCCCGCAGCAGCCGCCGGGCGTTCTCCGCGGTCTCGAGGCCATGGACCAGCAGGATCCGGTCGAAGCTGAGATCGGGGAAGGGCAGGCTCTCCTCTTCTGCCACCAGCGCCGCCGAGGGGCCGCCCGGCGGGTAGCCGGCGACGCCGAGCTGGGCCGGGGAGAGGGCGATGCAGCGCGCCGCCTCGGCCCGCCAGAGGTCGAGATAGGGAACCGCGTGGCCGACGCCCAGCAGCGCGAGGCGTGGCAGCGCCGGCCACATGGCGCGCAGGCGCTGGGCCAGGAGCCGGCCTGCCGCCGTGCCCTCCAGCGATGCATAGAAATGACCGAGCCCGTGGACCTCACCGCCCATGCGGGGGATATAGGGGAGCCCGGGGGCGGATGGGATGCCCCTGCGACCCAGCGATGAAAGGCAACCGCATGCCGTTGACCGTGACCGCCGTGCCGTGTCTTTCCGACAACTATGCGTGGCTGCTGCGGGCGCCGGATGGCCGCTGCGCGGTCTGCGACCCCGGGGAGGCGGCGCCGGTCGCCGCGGCGCTGGCCGCGACCGGCGGGAAGCTCGACGTCATTCTCCTCACGCACCATCACGGCGACCATGTCGCCGGCGTCGCGGACCTGGTCGCGCAGACCGGTGCGAAGGTGATCGGCGCGGCGGCGGATGCGCACCGGCTGCCGAAGCTCGACCAGGCAGTGAAGCCGGGCGAGACGATCGACGTGCTCGGCGCGCCGGCCGAGGTGCTGGCGAGCGACGGGCACACCCGCGGGCACATCGCGTTCCACTTCCCCGATTCCGCCATCGTGCTGTGCGGCGACACGCTGTTCTCGCTCGGCTGCGGGCGGTTGCTCGAGGGCACGGCGGAGGAGATGTTCGACAGCCTGCAGCGCCTCGCGGCGCTGCCGCCC
This sequence comes from Pseudomonadota bacterium, assembly GCA_023424475.1. Taxonomy (GTDB): domain Bacteria; phylum Pseudomonadota; class Alphaproteobacteria; order Acetobacterales; family Acetobacteraceae; genus Neoroseomonas. Next base: position 26,128 of record JAFADX010000389.1, on the reverse strand, counting down.
GAGACGCTGGCGTGCTGCGGCCACGAATACAGCGAGAGCAATGCGCGCTTCGCCCTGACGGCCGAGCCGGAGAACCCCGCGCTGCGCGCCCGCGCCGACGAGATCGCGGCCCAGCGCGCGGCGGGCCAGGCGACGGTGCCGACCACGATCGGGCAGGAACTCGCGACCAATCCCTTCATGCGCGCCAAGGATGCCGCGACCCTCGCGCGCATCCGCGCGGGCAAGGACGTGTTCCGCGGCTGACGCGGACGGGAGGAACGACGGAATGAAGCTGCACCATTCGCCCGCCAGCCCCTATGTGCGGAAGGTGATGGCCTGCGCGATCGCGCGCGGGCTCGAGGGCCGCATCGAGACGGTGGACACCAACCCGCATGTCTCGCCGCCCGGGCTGCTGGCCGACAACCCGCTGTCGAAGGTGCCGGCGCTGGTCGCGGACGACGGGACGGCGATCTACGACAGCCCGGTGATCTGCGAGTATCTCGACACCATCGGCGATGCGCCGGCGCTGTTTCCGCCGCCCGGCACGCCGGCGCGGCTCGCCGCGCAGATCATGCATGCGACGGCGGACGGCATCCTGGACGCCGCGGTGGGACGGCGGATGCAGGTTGCGCTGCCGCAGGACGATGGGCGCAAGGCCTTCGACGCGCGGCAGAAGGCCGCGATCGAGCGCGCTCTCGACATGCTCGAGGCGAATCCGCCCAAGGGGCTGTCGCATATCGGCGAGATAGCGGTGGCCTGCGCGCTCGGCTATCTCGACTTCCGCTTCGGCGCGGAGCCGTGGCGGGAGGCGCACCCGAAGCTTGCGGCCTGGTTCGCCGGGGTGTCGAAGCTGCCGCCGATCGCGCAGACGGTGCCGGCCGGCTGATGGCCCCTGACCTGCGCGACCCCTCGGTCACGGCCGCGCAGGTGATCGCCGCCCTTGGCCTGCAGCCGCATCCCGAAGGCGGCCACTATCGCGAGACCTGGCGCGATGCGCCGGCCGACGGGTCGCGCGGCGCGGGGACCGCGATCTACTTCCTGCTCGCGGCGGGCGAGGTCAGCCACTGGCACCGCGTGGACGCGGCCGAGGCTTGGCACTGGTATGCGGGCGGGCCGCTCGCGCTGTCGATGTCGGCGGACGGGCAGGATGCGGAAACGGCGCGGCTGGGGCCCGACCTGTCGCGGCATCAGAGGCCCTTCGCGATGGTGCCGAAGGGGTGGTGGCAGAGCGCCGTCTCGCTCGGGCGCTGGACGCTGGTGGGGTGCACGGTGAGCCCCGCCTTCGATTTCGCGGGGTTCGAGATGGCAGCGCCGGACTGGCGGCCGCGGTCGAGGCAAGGTCGGGGGGAGTGAACTCCCCCCGAATCCCCCCTCCTTCTTTGGATACCTGCAGACCGACCGTGGCGGTCCGCACCAGGGAATCAAGGAAGGGAGGGGGAGCGGGGGAGGTTCTCCTCCCCCGCATCCATCACCGCATCGGCAGCGCGTAGAGAATGCCGCCGTTGTTCCACAGGTTGTTCGGCCCGCGCGGCAGCGATACCGGCGTGTTCGGGCCCATGGTGCGGTCGTAGATCTCGCCGTAGTTCCCGACCGCGCGGATCGCGTTGTACATCCATGCCGGGTCGAGCTTCAGCGACTGGCCGAGCTCCGGCGTCACGCCGAGCAGGCGGCGCGTGTTCGGGTTGGTCGCGGTGCGGCGCATCTCCTCGGCATTGGCGCTGGTGATGCCCTGTTCCTCCGCTTCGATGATGCCGTTGGTGTACCAGCGGACGATGTCGAGCCAGTTGTCGTCGCCGCGGCGGACATAGGGGCCGTAGGGCTCCTTCGAGAAGCGCTCGGGCAGGATCGTCCAGTCGTTCGGGTTCGGCATGGAGGAGCGCGCACCGGCGAGCTGCGAGGCATCGGTGCCGAAGCTGTCGCAGCGGCCGGATTGCAGGGCGGCGACGGCCTGGTCGGTGCGTTCGAACACCACGGGCTGGAAGGGCACATTGATCGAGCGGAAGTAGTCCGCCGTCACCTGTTCGTTGGTGGTGCCCTGGATCAGGCAGATGGTCGCGCCGTTCATCTCGCGCACGCGCCGGATGCCGGCATTGGCGCGGACCATGAAGCCGTGCCCGTCGTAGAAGTAGGTGATGATGTGGCGCAGGCCGAGCGTGGTGTCGCGCAGCATGGTGCGCGTCGAGGTGCGGAACAGCACGTCGATCTCGCCCGCGCCGAGCGCGGTGAAGCGCGTCGAGGAGGAGAGCGGGACGAAGCGGACCTTCGAGGGGTCGTTGAAGATCGCCGCCGCCAGGCCGTGGCAGAGCTCGACGTCCATGCCCTGCCAGACGCCGCGGCTGTCGGGCAGCGCGAAGCCGGCGATGCCGGTGTGGATGCCGCAGATGAGCTGACCGCGCGCGCGGATGGCGTCGAGGGTCGGGCTCGGGATGGTGTTCTGCTGCGCCTGCGCGGCGCCGGTCAGGCCCGCGCACAGCGTCAGGACGGCGGCCAGGAGGCCCCGGAAGGTCATGGCGATCATCTCTCCAGTTGTTGAAGCTCCCATGCGCATCGTCGGCGGCAGCCGTGTGGCCTGTCAACGGGCGCGCACGGGATCGCCGCCTTCCGGGCGGCGCGCTAGGCTGCCGCGGACAGCAGGGGGATGCGGCATGGACTGGCCGGTGACGGAGGGCGTGTTCGACCTGGGCGACCTGGTGCTGCACAAGGGCGGCACGCTTCCGGGGGCGCGGATCGTCTGGCGGGCGCATGGCACGCTCTCCCCGGCGCGGGACAACCTGGTGCTCTATCCGACGAGCTATGGCGGGCAGCATCCCGAGCTCGAATGGCTGGTCGGGCCGGAGGGCGTGCTCGACCCGGCGCGCTGGTGCGTGGTGATCCCGAACATGTTCGGGGGCGGGCTGTCCTCCTCGCCGAGCGACACGGCGCCCTGGCCGCGCCTGGTGACGGCCTGGGACAACGTCGCGGCGCAGCGGCGTCTGCTGGCCGAGGTCTTCGGCGTGACGCGGCTGCACGCCGTCTATGGCTGGTCGATGGGCGCGCAGCAGGCCTACCACTGGGCGGCGGCCTGTCCCGAAGCGGTGTCGCGCATCGTGGTGAACTGCGGCAGCGCGCGGACCAGCGCGCACAACCGCGTCTTCCTCAAGGGCATGATGGCGGTGCTGGAAGCCGCGCCGGAATACGACGGCACGGCGCTGTTCTCCGCGCAGCCGGCGGCCGCGCTGCGCGCCTTCGGGCGGCTCTATGCCGGCTGGGCGCTGAGCCAGGACTTCTATCGCGCGGGGCTGCATCTCTCCGCGCTGAAGGCGCCGGACCTCGACACCTTCCTGCGCACGGACTGGGAGGAGCGCTTCGCGCGCCGCGCCGCGGCCGACCTGCTGGCGCAGCTCCGCACCTGGGATGCCGGGGACATCGCCGATGATCCGCGCTACGGCGGCGATCTCGCGCGCGCGCTCGCGGCGATCGAGGCGCGGGTGCTGCTGATGCCTTCGGCGACCGACCTCTATTTCCGCGTTGCCGACAACGAGGCCGAGCTGCCGCACCTGCGGCACGGGCGGCTGCTGCCGATCCCCTCCATCTGGGGGCACCGCGCCGGCAACCCGGTGTCGAACCCCGAGGACCTGGCCTTCCTGCGCCATCACGTCCGCGCCTTCCTGGAGGCGTGAGATGACCGGCCGGTTCGAGCGCGCCGTCGCGGCGCTGGCGCGCGACTATCCAGGCCCCGGCGGCGCCGTGGCGGTGCTGCGCGGGGGCGAGGTGCTGGTGCGCCACGCCTGGGGCTACGCCAATGCGGAACGGCGCATTCCCTTCACGCCGAAGACGCTGTTCCGCATGTGCTCCGTCACCAAGCAGTTCACCTCGGCCCTGGTGCTCGACGCCTTCGCCGATCCCTCGGTGCTGGACGGCGACGTGCGCGCGCGGCTGCCGCTGCTGGAGGAGCCGGCGCCGGGGGCGCTGCACCTCTGCCACAACCAGTCGGGGCTCAGGGACTACTGGGCGGTGGCGATGCTGCACGGCTCGCCGGTGGAGGCGCCCTTCGGCGACGCCGAGGCGGCCGCCGTCATCGGCGGCACGCGCAGCCTGCAGTTCGCGCCGGGCACACGGTATTCCTACGTGAACCAGAACTTCCGGCTGCTGTCCGACATCCTGGAGGCGCGAACCGGGCGCGGCTTCGCGGAACTGCTGCGCACGCGCATCTTCGACCGGGCCGGGATGGGCAGCGCCTTCCTTGCCGCCGACACGCGCGCCATGCCCGACGGGACGGAAGGCTACGAGGGCAGCGTCGCAGGCGGGTTCCGTGCGGCGGTGAACCAGGTGCTGTGGACCGGCGATGCGGGGCTCGGCGCCTCGCTCGACGACATGATCGCCTGGGAGCGGCACATCGATGCGACGCGGGAGGATGCGGCCTCGCTTCATGCGCGGCTGACGCGGCCGGCACGCTTCGCGGACGGCGCGGCCGCTCCCTATGCCTTCGGGCTGCGCCGCGGCCTGGAATTCGGATGCGTGGCGATCGGCCATGGCGGCGCGCTGCGCGGCTGGCGCAGCCATCGCTTCTACCTGCCGGCCGAGCGCATCTCGGTGGTGGTGATGTTCAACCACCTGTCCGATGCGCATGGCGCGGCGGTGGATGTGCTCGCGGCGATGCTCGGCGTCGATCGCCCGGCGCAGCCGGCCGAGATGCCCGTGCCGGCATGGGCCGGGACCTGGGTGGAGCCGGAGACGGGGCTTTCGGCTCGCATCGACCCGGCCGGACCCGGGCGGCTGCGGCTGCGCTACGGGCATTCGGCCGAACGGCTCGACCTGCGGGCGGATGGCAGCGCGGGGAACGGCGCGACGGTGCTGCGCATGACGCCGCAGGGGCTGCGCATGGAGCGGTCGGTCGAGAACCAGGTGGCGATCCTCGAACCGCGCGGCGGGGCTCCGCGGCCGGACATCGCCGGGCGCTACCGCTGCGACGAACTTGACGCCACGCTCACCGTCGCGGATGCGGGCGGGGTGCTGTACGGCGGCTTTTCCGGCTTCCTCGGCCGGGGGCGGATGGAACTGCTCGATCCGGTCGCCGAGGACCTCTGGACGCTGCCCTGCCCGCGGGCGCTGGACCACACGCCGCCGGGGGACTGGACGCTCGCGGTCCGGCGCGGCGCCGGCGGGCGGGCGGAGGAGATCCTGCTCGGCTGCTGGCTGGCCCGCGGGCTGCGCTACCGGCGGTGCGGCGGGCCGGGAGGGACTTGACGCCGATCAAGGCCGGGGCGCCCCATGGTTCTAGGCTGCGATCACGCCACATGACGGAATGAGGAGGACGCGATGGCCCTCAAGGACATCCTGGTGCATCTCGATGGCACGTCGGGCTCGGCCACGCGGCAGCGGCTTGCGGCGGCGCTGGCACGCCGGACGGGGGCGCATCTGACCGCGCTCTACATCGTGGACGTGATGCTGCCGGTGCTCGCGGCCTCGGATGCGGCGAGCGGGGCGGTGCTGGGCAACCTGATCGACCAGATGCGCAACGACGCCCTGGCCGAGGCGGCGAAGATCGAGGCGGATTTCCGCGAGATGCTGCGGCGCGAGGACCTCCAGGGCGAATGGCGGGTCGCGGAGGGGTCGGCGCCGGAGCTGGTGGCGCTGCATGCGCGCTATGCCGACCTTGCCATGGTCGGGCAGGCGAGCCCGGACGACGGACAGCCCTCGGCGATGGCGATCGTCGAGGCCGCCCTGTTCGACAGCGGCCGCCCGGTGCTGGTGGTGCCCTATACGGGCGACTTCGCGACGCTCGGCACGCGCGTCCTGGTCGGCTGGAACGCGAGCGCGCAGGCGGCCCGCGCGGTGAACGACGCGATCCCGGTCATCGCGCCGGAGGCGCGGGTGATCGTCTCCTCGGTGAATCCGCGGCACGGCATCGACGCGCATGGCGAGGAACCCGGCGCCGACATCGCGCGGCACCTGGCGCGGCACGACCTGAAGGTCGAGGTCGAGCACACCGTGGCGCCGGAGATCGGCGCCGGCGACCTGCTGCTCAACCGGGCCTCGGAGATCACGGCCGACCTGATCGTGATCGGCGCCTACGGGCATTCGCGGCTGCGCGAGACGGTGCTGGGCGGCGTGACGCGCTCGCTGCTCAAGACCATGACCGCGCCGGTGCTGATGGCGCACTGAATACCATGGGCACAAAGGCTTTGCCTTTGTGCCCCTCAGGCGCCGGGCGGGGCGCATCCGCGCCCCTTGGCTTCGCGGCATAGGGGGCCGCGGCGCCCGTGGCTGGTCAGCCTTGCTGGCCGGCCCAGGCCCGCATGATCTCGGTGCCCGTCGCCGGCCAGACGGCGCCCCGTGCCAGGATCGCATCCAGCATCGCGGCGAAGGCGCGGATGCGGTGGGGCTGGCCCATCAGCCAGGGCGTCACCGAAACCGTCAGGATGCGGCCGCAGCCGGTGGCCCGCGCCTCGGCATCCAGGGCGGCATGGGCGGCGAGGACGGCGTTCACGAAGTCCTCGGTCGCCATGTTCTGTTGGTGCAGCATGCGCTGGTCCGCGAGGTCCTGCGGCAGCGGCATCGCCGTCAGTGTCCTTGCCCCGGTCGCGAAGGCATAGGGCATGTCGTCGTTCAGCCAGCCGCTGGTCCAGGCATAGCCGGCGCCGGCGACGATGTCGGGCGTGCGGTGGGATTCCGAATGCGCCGGGGAATGCCAGCCCCGCAGGGCATCGCCGAAGCGGCCGCGCAGCAGGGAGGTGGCGAGCGCGACCCAGGCGCGTTCATCCGCTTCCGCGATGCCGCCGTGATGCAGGTGGCCCATGTCGAGGCCGGCACAGGCGGGCTCCCATCCGGCCGCAGCGATGTCGTCCATCAGCACGGGGTATTCGCGCGCCAGCATGGCGCTGATCAGCGCCGTGCCCTTCACCCCGCGCGCGCCCATGGCCTTCATCAGCCGGTAGATGCCGATGCGGTTGCCGTAGTCGCGCTGGGTGAAGTCCCAGAAGGAGGGATAGGGCCGCTCCATCCCGCCCGGGGCGGTAAAGGGCTTGAGCGGCATGTCCATCGGGAAATGCCCGACATGGACGACGACCCAGAGCGCGATGCGCGCGCTGCCGGGCCAGGCGACGGGCTCCGCGCGCGGCAGGATGCGGTAGGGATAGCGGTCATGGTCCATGCCGCGCCCGCGCTTCGGATAGCGCAGGTAGTCCTCCGGCAGCCCGGTCATGGCGTGCCCTCTGCGATCCAGGCCTCGTGCGCGGCGAGGTGATGGTCGATGTAGTGCCGTGCGATCTCCTGGCCGGTGGCCAGCCACACCTTGTCGTGGGCAGTGACGTGGCGGAGCACGTCGTCCAGCGCGGCGATGCGGTGCGGCTGGCCGATCAGGTAGGGGTGGATCGGCAGGCACATCACCGTGCCGCTCTCGGCGCCTTCCTCGTACAGCATGTCGAACTGCGCCTTGCAGATGGCGGCATACCGGTCGGGCGGCGTGTTGCGCATGACGAAGAGCGGGACGTCGTTCACTTCCAGCGAATAGGGGACGGAGACGAGGCGCTGGCCGCCGCGGGTGCGGATCGGCGTCGGCTGGTCGTCGTGCAGCAGGTCGAGGGTATAGAGGATGCCTTCCTCGGCGAGGATGTGCTGCGTCGTCTCGTCGTTGGAGATCGCTGGGGTCAGCCATCCGTCCATGGACTGGCCGGAGGCGCGCAGGATGGTCTCGCGGTTCTCGCGGATGACCGCGCGCTGCTGGTCCTCGCTCATGCCGTAGAAGTAGCGGGTGTTGTAGGTGCCGTGGCTGAACAGCTCCCAGCCGAGTTCGCAGCAGCGCCCGACGATCTCGGGGTAGTGGTCGCAGACCGCGACGTTGAGGCTGACCGAGCCGCGCACGCCGTGCCGCGCCATGACGTCGGCCATGCGCCAGAAGCCGACGCGGTTGCCGTAGTCGCGCCAGGAATAGCCCGCGACGTCGGGGACCGGGCGCGGCCAGGGCATGCGGCGCGCATTGGGCGGCGGGTCGTATTCGTAGTGCTCGATGTTGGGCGCCACCCAGAAGGCGATGCGCGCGCCGTTCGGCCAGGTGATCCTCGGCCGGCGGCGCCAGGGCATGAAGTCGTAGTGGCCGGGCGTCTGCAGCATTCTCGGGCGCCTCCCGCGCCGCGGGCAAAAGGTTCCATGGCTGCGCGCGGCGGACAAGGCGCCGCGGCCGGTGCCAGCCGGCAGTTGAGGCGCGCCGGAGGTGGTGGCGCCTTGTGCAAGGTGCGATGATCACGATCCCGTTGCCGGGTGGCCGGCCGGCCGCGGGCACCGTAGTAGAGGTCGCAGGGTCGCCGGTCCGGCCTCGTCGAGCCAGGGGATGTCGATGGCGGATGCGCTCGTGCTGGCGCTTCCACGCGTGGAACTGCCGCCTTTGGGGCGGGTGGCGGACGACACCTCGGTCCTCACGCTGCGCAGCCTGGTCTGCGAACCGCTCTGCACCTGGCGCGACGGAGGTGTGCGGCCCGGGCTGCTCGGCGCCTGGCGGCACGAGGAGGAGGGGCGCGCCTGGCTCTTCGCGCTGCGCCCCCGCGCGACCTTCCACGACGACCGCCCCTGCACCGCCGAGGACGTGGCGGAGACCATCCGCGCGCATCTCGCCGGGCTCGACATGTTCGGCATGCCCTGGGCCTATGCCCGCTACTTCGCGGGCGCGCGCATCACGGCGGAAGGGCCGGGGATGCTGTCGATCTCCACGCCCGAGCCGGTGGCGGACCTGCCGGAGATCCTCTCGGAATTCTTCGTCCAGCGCCCGGCCTCGGATGGCAGCCCGACACTCGGGACGGGGCCCTATCGCGTGGTGAAGTACGTGGAGGGGACGAGCGCGGTGCTCGAGGCGGTGGACCCGGACCGCGCGCCGCGCCGCATCGGCATCGTCGCGGAGCGGGACCCGGACCTGCGCCACGAGATGGTGGTGGACGGCAGCGTCGATGCCGCGACGCATCTCGAGCGCATGACCGATCCGCGCGCGCATGCGCCGGGGCTGACCTGGGGCGCGGCGGCGAATGCGATGTCGGTGATGTTCTACCTCAACGCCCGCCGCGGGCTTCTTGCGCATGCGGCGGCGCGGCGGGCGGTGAACCTCGCCGTCGATGCGCAGGCGATCGTGGACGAGCTGTTCCACGGCATGGGAATGCCGGCCTCGACCGTGGTGAGCCCTTTCCACCTCGGCCACGCGCAGGCGGGCCTCGCGCCGCCCGCCCGCGACCGCGACGCGGCGCGGCGGCTGCTCGACGAGGTGGGCGGGGCGGGCGAGCTGGTGATCCGCACGCCCCTCGTCATGCCCGGGAAGGCGCCGGCCATCAGCGCCATGGTCGCGCAGCAGCTCGCCGAGATCGGGATCCGCGCGCGGGTCGAGGAGGTGCACGACCGGCCCGACTATGCGCGCCAGGTCGCGGACGGCCGGATCGGGGACATGGCGATCTTCGATTCCACCCCGGCGTCCACCTTCCGGGTGCTGAGCGACAAGGTCTCCTCCACGGTGCGGGGGCCGTGGTGGCAGGGGCATGACGACCCGGCCTTCGAGCGCCTCTTCGCCGCGGCGAGCCGGACGATGGACGATGCGGCGCGCGCGGTGGCCTATGGGCGCTGCCTGCGGCGGCTGCAGGAGGATCCGCCCTGGCTCTACCTGTTCCATCCGGTCGAGACCTGCGCGGCGCGGCCTGGCGTCGCGCCGCTGTCACTCGACCACAAGGGCATCCTGCGCATCGGTTGAGCCGCGCCGGGCTTGCGTCCCGGGCCGCTTTGCCGCGATGAGAGGGCAGGAGGACGGGATGCGACGACGCCGCGATGCTCGACGCGCCGCGATGCCTGGCGGGCGGGACCGCGGCGTGCGCCGCGCGGGACCGGGGGCGCGCCGCACCACGCCGAGAGCCGCGAATGCCGCCGGCCCGGCAGCCGGGAGGAACCGGGGCGACACCCCGGCCCGCCCGGCATGAACGATCTGGGCGAAGCCTTCGTGACGGCGGTGGCGCTGGTACGCTCGGCCGATCCGGCACTGATGCACATCGTGGCGCTGTCGCTGCGGGTGAGCCTCGCGGCGCTGGCAGTCGCGGCGCTGGTCGGGCTGCCTCTCGGCGCGTTGCTGGCGGTGGCGCGGTTTCCCGGGCGCGGGGCGGTGGTGGTCGCGCTCAACGCGCTGATGGGATTGCCGCCGGTGCTGTGCGGGCTGCTGATCTACCTGCTGCTGTCGCGCTCGGGGCCGCTCGGGTCCTTCGGGCTGCTGTTCACGCCCGGGGCCATGGTCGTCGCGCAGGCGGTGCTGATCGCACCCATCGTCGCGGCGCTGGGCCGCCAGGTGCTGGAAGGGATGTGGGAGGAATATGCGGAGCAGTTCCTCTCCTTCCGCGTCTCGGCGCTGCGGGCCGTGCCGACGCTGCTGTGGGACGGGCGCTTCGCGCTCTCGACCGTGTTGCTCGCCGGCTTCGGGCGGGCGGCAGCCGAGGTCGGGGCGGTGATGATCGTCGGCGGCAACATCGAGGGCTACACGCGGGTGATGACGACGGCGATCGCGCTGGAGACCTCGAAGGGGGACCTGCCGCTCGCGATCGCGCTCGGCCTCGTGCTGATGACGATCGTGGTGACGGTGAACGCGCTGGCGCAGGGACTGCGCGGGGCGGCGGCGCGCTGGGCGGGGTGAAGGCCCGCCCGGCGCGCCCCTGTCAGGCGCCCGGCTCGGGCTGTGCCGCGTTGGGGAAGAAGAGCTGCTGGCCGCCGATCCTGTAGCCGGCGATCGCCGCCTGGCCGGCCGGGGAGATGATCCAGTCGATGAAGCGCTGGCCGTCCGCCGCCTTCACATGCGGGTGGCGCTGCGGGTTCACGAGCATGACGCCATACTGGTTGAACAGCCGGGCGTCGCCCTCGACGAGGATCTTGAGGTCCTGGCGGTTGCGGAAGTTCAGCCAGGTGCCGCGGTCGGTCAGGATATAGGCGTTCTGGGCCGCCGCGGTGTTGAGCGCGGGGCCCATGCCCTGGCCGACTTCCCGGTACCACTGGCCGCGGCCCTGGGCCGGGTCGATGCCGGCCGCCTGCCACAGGCGCAGCTCGGCCGCATGGGTGCCGCTGCGGTCGCCGCGGGAGATGAAGGGTGCCTTGGCCTCGGCGATGCGGCGCAGGGCCGCCGTGGTGTCGGTCTGGCCGGAGATGCGGGCCGGGTCGGCGGCCGGGCCGACGATGACGAAGTCGTTGTACATGACATGGTGGCGGGGGCCGCCGAAGCCTTGCTCGACGAAGCGCCGTTCGGCCGCGCGGTCGTGGACGAAGACGACATCGGCATCGCCGCGGCGCGCGACGTCGAGCGCCTGGCCGGTGCCGAGCGCCACGACGCGCACCTGGATGCCCGTCTCCCGCATGAAGATCGGCAGGATGTGGCCGAACAGGCCGGACTGCTCGGTGCTGGTGGTGGAGGCGATGGTGATGCTGCGCTCCTGCGCCGCCGCCGGCAGGGCAAGGGCGACAGCGAGGCCGAGGCCGAGGATGGTTCTGCGGAGCATGCGTCTCTCCCGGAGGGTGATTCAGTGCGGCAGCAGGTCGCCGCGCAGGAAGGCCGCGGCCTCGGGGCTCGTCGGGCCGGCGAAGAAGTCGGCTGCGGAGGCGCGCTCGACCAGGCGGCCGGCATGCAGGAAGGCGACGTCCCCGGCGAGGCGACGGGCCTGGCCGAGGTGATGCGTCGTCATGACGATCTTGGTGCCGCGCTCGGCGAGGGTGGCGATGATCGCCTCGACCGCCGCGCAGGCGCCGGGGTCGAGGCTGGCGCAGGGTTCGTCGAGGAACAGGATCTCGGGCAGCGTCGCGGCGGCGCGCGCGAGCGCAAGGCGCTGCTGCTCCCCGCCCGAGAGGCGGCGGGCGGGGCGGTCGGCCAGGGGGCTCAGACCGACCAGGTCCAATGCCCGGGCCGCGCGCCGGGCGCGCTCGGCGGCCGGAAGGCCGGCGAGGCGGAGCGGGTAGAGCACGTTGGCGAGCGCCGAGCGGCGCAGCAGCACCGGGCGCTGGAAGACCATGGCCTGACGGCCGAGGGCATCGCCGCAGGCCCAGCGGATCTCGCCTTCCGTCGGTGCCAGCAGGCCGTGCAGCAGGCGCAGCAGGACCGACTTCCCGGCGCCGTTGGGGCCGAGGATCACGGTGGGCGCGCCGGCCGTGACGGTGAGGTCGATGCCCGAGAGGATGTGCACGGCACCGGCGGAGAAGCCAAGGCCACGGGCTTCGAGCGGCAGGATCGCGGTGGGGGCGCGCATCAGCGCCGGCCCTCGTCCGTCGTCACCCTGTCGCGTGAGCCGATCATGCCGCTTTTCGCTCCCTGCCAAGTCAGTTGCGCATGGCAGGCGATGCCGTCAACGCCGCAGGGACTTGACCGGCGCCCGCCATTTGCCGGCAATTGCCGGATGCTGCCGGATGTGTTGACCCTGAAGGAAGCTGCGGCCTGGCTGCGACTGTCGGAGCGCGCGCTCTATGACCTCGCGCGCAGCCGGCAGGTGCCGGGGGCGCTGCTCGGGGGGAAGTGGGTCTTCCCGCGCGGGCTTCTGGAACGCTGGCTGGCGGCGAAGGCCGATGGCGGGGATGCGCCGCACCGCGTGGCGCCGCCGCTGGTGCTGGCCGGCAGCCACGACCCGTTGCTGGACTGGGCGGTACGGCAGTCGGGCTGCGGGCTGGCGCTGCGCACGGGCGGCAGCCTGGAGGGGCTGGACGTGCTGGCCGCGGGCCAGGCGCTGGCGGCGGCGGTGCATGTGATCGATCCCGACAGCGGGGAATGGAATGCGCCCGCCGCGCGGCAGGTGCTGGGGCCCGGCGGGCATGTCGGCATCACCTGGGCCTGGCGGGATCAGGGGCTCCTGGTGGCGCCGGGCAATCCCCTGGGCCTCGCGGCGGTGGCGGACCTGGCGCGGCCGGGAATCCGGGTCGCGGGCCGGCAGAACCGCGCGGGCAGCCACCTGCTGCTGGTGCATCTGCTCAACGAGGCGGGGCTGCGGCTGGAGGCCGTGAGCTTCCTCGCCGAGCCGGCGATGGCCGAGGACGAGGTGGCCGCCGCGGTGGCCGAGGGGCGGGCCGGGGCCGGCTTCGGCATCCGGGCGGAGGCGGAGGCGCGCGGCCTTGGCTTCGTGCCGCTGGTGCGGGAACGCTTCGACCTGGTGATGCCGCGCCGCGCCTATTTCGAGCCGCCGATGCAGGCGCTGCTGGCCTTCGCGCGCGGGGCTGCCTTTGCCGCACGGGCGGCGCGGATGGGTGGCTACGACGTGACCGAAACGGGGCGCGTCGCCTTCAGCGGATAGCCCGTGCCGTGGCGCTCGCGCAGCAGGGCGAGGGTCGCGGCTTCCTCCTCGGCGCGCTGCGCGCCCGTCCAGCCGAGCGTGCCGGCCAGCACGGCGGCGATGGCGCGCACCGCCTCCTCGCTCGCATCCCCGTGCAGCGCGACGAGCGTGCGGCGCAGGATCACGTCGGCGAGGTGGGTGACGAGTTCCTCCCGCGCGATCCAGGCGATCTCGGCGGAGGAGTATGCGGGCAGGCCGTCGAGCGGCGCGTCGGGGCCGGCGGCGATGGCGCGCGCGGCCTCCCGCGCGCGGGTGCCGTAGCGGGCCAGCAGGACGGCGATGCGCGGGCCGGGCAGGCCGGTTTCGCAGGCGAGGCCGGCGATCCAGGCGGCGCGGTCGGCGGGAAAGCCGGCGCCGCCCCCGATCGGCAGGGCCGAGGTCCCCTGGGTGCGGGCGCGGCCGAGCCGGCGCAGCGCCTCGTCCGCTGCCTGTTCCCCGAAAGCGCGGAAGGTCGTCCACTTGCCGCTGACCATGGACAGGACGGGAAAGGGACGCCCGGGCGCCGGCTCGCTGGCGACCAGGCTGTGGGTGCGCGGGATGAGGCCCGGCGCGGCGGCATCGACATAGGGCAGCGGCCGCACGCCGGAATAGCGGAAGCGGATGTGTTCGCGGCCGATGGCGACCCCAGGCAGCACCTCCTGCAGCACGGCGAGGAGGTAGTCGACCTCGGCTTCCTCGCAATGGATGCCGTCGGGGTCCTCGACGCGGATGTCGGTGGTGCCGAGCAGGGTATTGCCGAGGAAGGGGAAGACGATGCAGGTGCGGCTGTCCGGGGCCTCGAAGTACAGCATCGCGTCGCCGAGCGCCGCGCGCAGCCCGTCATGGTCGATGACGAGGTGCGATCCCTTCGTGCCGCCGATCATGCGGCGATCGATGCCGAGCGGCGCGTTGACGCGGTCGATCCAGGCGCCGGCGGCATTGACCACGATGCGCGGCTTCAGCGTAAGGGTTTCATCCGCCAGGGCGTCGCGGATGCGGACGCCGTCGGCGCCGAGGCCCTCGGCCGCGGCATAGGTCAGGGCCGTGGCCTGCGGCGATGCCCGGAGCGCGTCGAGCACGAGTTCGAGGTTGACGCGCTCGGGGTGCGAGACCCAGCCATCCCAGTATTCCGCCGCCGCGGTGATGCCGGGCGTGAGGCCGGGCATGGCGGCGAGGGCGGCCTGCCGCGACAGCATCCGGTGGCGCGGCATGGTCCGCTCGCGGCTGCCGAGCCAGTCGTAGAGGACGAGGCCCAGGCGGATGAGCATCGCGCCGCGGCGGCCGGATTTCGACGGGCGGCGGAAGAGCTTGCCGATGGCGGCGAAGGTGCCGCCCCAGAGGTCGTAGAGCGGCACGATGGTGCGCAGCGGGCCGACCAGGTGCGGCGCGTTGCGCAGCAGGCGGTTGCGCTCGGTCGCACCCTCGCGCACCAGCGAGAGTTCCGCGGTTTCGAGGTAGCGCAGCCCGCCATGGACCATGCGCGACAGGGCGGAGGAGGCGCCCTCGGCGATGTCGCCGCGGTCGATGAGCACGACGCGCACGCCGTTCAGCGCGAGTTCCCGGAAGACGGCCGCACCGTTGATGCCGGCGCCGATCACGAGCACCTCGGGTGCCGGATCCCGGCGGAGACGCCCGATCGCCGCCTGGCGGGAGATGTCCTGCATGGCTGGCGCATCGTTACCGGTGCCGCGGCCGCGGGGCAACGGGCCCCGGCCTTGCCGGGCGGCCGGGCCGCGCGCAGGCTGCGGCGCACGGAGGAACGCCATGACCGACCTGACCATCCGCGAGGTGCGGACCACCCTGTTGCGCATGCCCTGGGCCGAGGATCCCTGGCTCGCGGGCCATGCGCTGGGGCCGACGCGGGACCTCGTGGTGGTGGAGGTGGTGACGCGGTCGGGCCTGACCGGCATGGGCTACCTGCACCTGCTGAACCTGCCGCTGCAGCGCACCATCGGCGCCTGCATCGAGGAGGCGCTGGCGCCGCGCATCATCGGCCGCGACGCGACCGCGGTGGAGGCGATCTGGCGCGACCTATGGCGGACCACGCTGACTGGCGGGCGCGGCGGCGTGGCGATGATGGCGCAGTCGGCGATCGACATCGCGCTGTGGGACGTGGTGGGCAAGGCGGCGGGGCTGCCCTTGCACCGGCTCTGGGGCCACTGCCGGTCCGAGATCCCGATCTACGGCAGCGGCTGCTTCCGCGGGTCCTTCGGCGACGGGATGATCGCCAAGGCGAAGCACTACGTCGCCCAGGGCTACAAGGCGATCAAGATGCAGGTCGCGCATGTCGGCAGCCTGCGCACGGACCTCGACAACGTCCGCCGCATGCGGGACGCGGTCGGGCCGGGCATCGACATCATGATCGACGTGAACATGGGCTGGTCGGCCGATGTCGCGATCGCCATGGGCCGGAAGTTCGAGGAATTCGACATCTACTGGCTCGAGGAGCCGGTGCTGGCGGACGACTACGCGGGCTACCTCCGCTGCGCCGAGGCGCTGGACATGCGCGTGGTCGGCGGAGAGACGCATTTCGGGCGGGCCGACCTCAAGCCCTTCCTCGAGAATCCGCGCCTGCCGATCCTGCAGCCGGACCCGATGCGCGGCGGCATGACGGAATTGCGCAAGATCGCCGCGGTCGCCGACACCTGGGGCATGGCCATCGCGCCGCACCTGTTCCCGGAACTCAACGTCCATCTGCTCGCCAGCATCCCGAACGGGATCTGGGCGGAGCAGATGGGGCTGCTGGACGACGTCTTCGTCAGCCTGCCGAAGATCGCGAACGGCATGATCACGGCGCCTGAGGCGCCAGGCCATGGCCTCGCCTTCAGGCCGGAGGTGATGACCGACTTCGTGCTGCGGTAGTCAGAAGGCCATCCAGCCGCCATCGACGAGGAGGTTGTGGCCGGTGAGGTAGGTGGCCTCGTCCGAAGCGAGGAACAGCGCCGCGCCCGCGACATCCGCCGGGCGGCCGAGGCGCGGCATCGGCGTGCGCATGACGGAATAGTCCAGCGCGTCGGTGCCCGGCCCGGCGGGGCGGCCGGTCAGGATGCGCCCCGGTGCGACCGCGTTGCAGACGATGCCCTGCTTCGCATAGTCGACCGCGATCTGCTTCGTCATGTAGGCGACGGCGGCCTTGCCGGTGCCGTAGGCGAGCTTCCCCGGGGCGGCGACCATGCCGTGCTGGGAGGAGATGTTGACGATCCGCCCGCGCACCTCGCCCACCAGGTCCTGCGCGAGGAATTGCTGCACGGCGCGCTTGCAGCCGAGGAAGCAGCCCTTGGCGTTCACCGCCATGACGCGGTCCCAGTCCTCCTCAGTGGTGTCGAGCAGCGGGGTGCCGGCGCCGCGGATCGCGGCGTTGTTCACCATGATGTCGAGCCGGCCGAACGCCGCGACGGCGTCGGCGACCAATGCGTCGATGTCGTCCCAGCACGCGACGTCGCAGCGGCGGTGGCGGGCGGTGCCGCCGGCCGCGGCGATGACCTGCGCGGTGGGCGCGCCGCCCTCGAGCGGGTGCTCGGTCACGTCGCCCGTGACGACGCGCGCGCCTTCGCGCGCGAAGAGCGTCGCGATGGCGCGGCCGATCCCCGAGGATCCGCCGGTGATCACGGCGACCTTGTCCTGCAGCCTCATCAAGCCCTCCCGGCCCCTGGACGCCTGGCGGCCTCCGGCCCGATCATCGGCGCGTCATCCGAGGAGCCCGCAATGCGCCTGGTCGCCGAACCCCTGACAGCCGAGGCCTTTGCACCCTTCGGGGAGGTGCTGGAAGCCCCCGCTGCGCCGGGCCGGACCTACGTCGAGCGCGCGCTCGCCAACCTCAGGCCGCATGCGCGGCCGAGCCTGTCCTTCAGCACGCGCGAGCCGGTGCCGCTGCCGCTGCGGTCCGCCACGATGGAACGGCATCGCCATTCCTCCCAGTCCTTCGTGCCGATGGAGGCGGGGCGGTGGCTGGTGCTGGTGGCGCCGCACGGGGCGGATGGCGGGCCGGACATGGCGCGGGCGCGGGCCTTCCTCGCGCGCCCGGACCAGGGCGTGACCTACGGCGCGGATGTCTGGCATCACCCTTCCACGGTCTTCGACCGCGCCGCGCGCTTCGCCATCTTCATGTGGAAGGACGGCACGGGCGAGGATGACGAGTTCGTGGAGGTGCCGGCGTTCGAGGTGGTCACGGGCTGAGGCGGCCGGCGGGAGCGGTGTGGGGGAGGCGCCCGACGGGGCCGGTCATGCGGCCTTGCGGGCGTGGTGGCTGTGCAGGCGGGCGGCGAGGCGCTTCCGCGCCCGGCCGTCCATGCCGCGGGCACACAGGGCGGCGCAGGCGGCCTCGAGCTCCGCCATGGCCTGGAACATCTCGGCCAGGCGGAGCGGATCGGGCCGCGAAACGACCGCGCCACGGCGCGGCCGCTGCTCGACGAGGCCCGTGGCGGCGAGGAGCCGCGGCGCCTCCCGCACCGGGGTGCGCGGCACCCCCGTGGGCGGCGGCGAGCCGCTTCTCCTCAAGCGGCATGCCCGGCGGCAGGGCACTGGAGGTGATGGAGGCCGCGAGGTTCGCGGCCCCGGGTGCCGGCACGGGTCGGGCGGACCTCGGCGGAGGGCGGAGCGGCATGGTGCTTTCGTCGGTCCTGGGACGGTATGGCCACCGGCAACCGGCATGTACCATGCCGTCCCGCGTGGTCACGCCGGGTTGCAAACCGCGGCCGCTGCAATACATCTATTTTCCCCGTCGCAACGGCGGCGTCCCCGTGCCCAGGAGGCCGGCTTGGCCGAAGCTATCGCTACCTTGCAGGCGAGGATGCCTGCCCCTGCCGTCGGCGACATGGAGGCCCATGCCGGCGCCGCGGCGTCGATGCTCCGCCTGCTCGCGAGCGAGCGCCGCCTGATCGTGCTCTGCACCCTGATCGTCGAAGGCGAGGCCCCGGTCGGGCGGCTCGCGGAACGAGCGGGGCTGTCGCAGCCCGCGATGTCGCAGCACCTCGCGAAGCTCCGTGAGGACGGGCTGGTCGCGACGCGCCGCGCCGGCACGACCATCCATTACCGGATCGCGGATCCGCGGGTCGCGCGCATCATGGCCACGCTGCAGGACATCTTCTGCCCGACGGTCGGTTGAGCCTTTCATCGGGCCATTCTCCTTTCATCAGGGTATTCTTACGCATATATCGGGCCCATCCGCGGGCGGGCCTCGTTCTCCCCGCCCCGACAGGAGTCCCGACCGCCATGAGCCTCCCGACCATTTCCGCGGCCCGCGCGGCCGAGATGCTTCGTGCCGGCGGGGCGATGCTGGTCGACATCCGCGAAGCCGACGAGCGCGCCCGCGCCCGGATCCCCGGATCCGTCCATCTGCCGCTGTCGCGCCTGGCTGAGGCGGAACTCGCCGTGCAGGCCGGCAGGACGGTGATCTTCCACTGCGCCTCCGGCGCGCGTACGGCACAGAACGCCTCGCGCCTGGGCGAGCGCGCCGGCGGCTGCGAAGCCTATGTCGTCGAGGGCGGGATCGCCGCCTGGAGGAGTGCCGGCCTGCCGGTGACGGAGAACCGCCGCGCGCCGCTGCCGCTGATGCGCCAGGTGCAGATCGCGGCGGGTGCGATGGTCGTGCTCGGCGTGCTGCTCGGCGCCGTCGTCGCGCCGGTCTTCTATCTGCTTCCGGGTGTCGTGGGCGCCGGGCTCGTGCTCGCGGGCGTCAGCGGCCATTGCCCGATGGCGAACATGCTCGCCGCCATGCCCTGGAACCGCCGGGCCGCCTGATCCCTCCGGCCGGTCGTCCGGACCGGCGCGCATGGCGCCATGACGAGCGGGCGGTGGCCGGTGGGCGGCCGCCCTGCCATGGTGGGGTCAACCGGGAGGGGACCCCATGCATGGCACTGTTGGCGGCGCGGCGGAAAGCCTGATCGATTCGCGCGCCGCCTGGGTCCGGATGGTCGTCGCGGTGCTGCTTTCCACCCTCGGCAGCGCGCCGATGTGGTCGGTGGTCGTCGTGCTGCCGGAGGTGCAGGCCGAGTTCGGCACCGCGCGGGGCGCGGCGTCGCTGCCCTATACCATGACGATGGTGGGCTTCGTCTTCGGCGGCGTGATGATGGGCCGCCTTGCGGACCGCTTCGGGGTGATGGTGCCGGTGCTGATCGGCGCGGTCTCGCTCGCGGCGGGCGGCGTGGCGGCGGCGATGGCGCCGAGCCTGATCGTCTTCGGCTTGGCCTATGGCGTGCTGCTCGGCTGCTTCGGCGCGGCGGCGGTGTTCGGGCCGCTGATCGCCGACACCTCGCTGTGGTTCCAGCGGCGGCGGGGGATCGCGCTCGCGCTCGTCGCGTCGGGCAACTACCTTTCGGGCGCCATCTGGCCGCCGCTGCTGCAATGGGGCGTGCAGGCGGTGGGATGGCGGCAGGCGCATCTCGCCATGGCCGCGGTCTGGATCGTCAGCATGGTGCCGCTGGCGCTCGCGCTGCGGCAGCGGGCGCCGCTGCCGCCGGTGCGCAGCGCGGCCGCGGGCGGCGGCGCTGCGGCGCGGCCGCTGGGTCTCGCGCCGAACACGCTGCAGGTGATCCTCGGCCTCGCCGGCATCGGCTGCTGCGTCGCGATGGCGATGCCGCAGGTGCACATCGTCGCGCTTTGCGTGGACCTCGGCTACGGCGCGCGGCGGGGGGCGGAGATGCTCTCGCTCATGCTCGGCTGCGGGATCGTCTCGCGCCTGGTCTTCGGGATGGTGATGGACCGGATCGGGGGGCTCGGGACGCTCGTGCTCGGCTCGGCGCTGCAGGGGATCGCGCTGCTGCTTTTCCTGCCGGCGGACGGGATGGTCGCGTATTTCGTCGTGAGCGCGGTGTTCGGGTTGTTCCAGGGCGGCATCGTGCCGTCCTATGCGATGATCGTGCGGGAACACTTCCCGCCGCAGGAAGCGGGCACGCGCGTCGGCATCGCCCTGTCGGCCACGCTCGTCGGCATGGCGCTGGGCGGGTGGATGGCGGGCGCGATCTTCGATGCGACGGGGTCCTACCGGGCGGCGATGTGGAACGGCATCGCGTGGAACATCTTCAACTTCACGATCGCGCTGTGGCTGCTGCGGCGGAGCATCACCCGGCGGCGGATGGGATTCGCCGCCGCGTAGAGCATGTTTCGGATCCGGCGGCACCGGCCCACGCCCCCACCCGGCCATCCAACGACAATAGCCCGGATGGGGTGGCCGGGTGGGGGCGTGGGCCGGTGCCGGTTTCGACAGAACGTGCTCCAGGCATCAGGCCGGCGGCTCGAGGCCCTTGGCGCGCAGCGCCGCGGGCGTGCAGAGGCGCGTGACGGCGTCGAGCAGCGCCGCACCGCCGGGGGCGCCGACGAAGGCGGCGCCGGAGAAGGCCGCGACGGTCTGCGCGCCCTCGGGCAACGGGCCCACCACCTCGATGCCCGGGACTTCCATCAGTTCGCTGACCTGCTGGAAGGCGATGGCGGCCTCGCCGGTGACGAGCCGCTCCGCGGTGAAGCCCTGCGGGATGACGACGGCCTTCGCGTTCACTTCGGCGGCGACGCCGAGGCGTTCGATCAGGCCGGCGAAGAAGATGCCGCTCGCGCCCGCGCGGGAATAGCAGAGCGAAGGCGTCGCGAGGAGCAGCCGGCGGAGCGCCTCGACATCCGAGATGTCGGGGTGCGGCGCGCCGGCCTTCACAGCGAGGCCGACGCGCGAATGGGCGAGCGGGCGGGCGGTCAGGCCGTCGAGCAGGTTCTCGGCGGCGAGGGCGGCGACCGCCTCCGCCGTCAGGATCGCGGCGTCGGCACGCTCGCCGGCGCGGATGCGCCCTTCGAGCGTCCTCGTCGGCGCGAGGTCCACCTGCACCGGGGCGCCGAGCGCGGCGGCGAGGGCGGGCGCCGCTTCGCGCAGCAGGCCGGCCAGGGCGAGGGTGGACATGAGGCGTGGCATGGCGTTCTCCCGCCGCGCAGCGTGGCGCGATACGGCGGACGCGTCCATCCGGCGCTTGACGGCCGCGCGGGCGCCGCGCGAGGTGGATGCGACGCCATCCGACAGGCCCGACGATGACCCTGCGCTTCGACGAGATCTCCGCCCCGCGGCCCGACAGGGACACGCTCGCCGCGCAACGCGCGGCCGTGGAGGCGCGGCTCGATGCGGGGGATCGCGCCGGGGCGCTCGCGGAGTGGGATGCGGCGCGGCGGGGCTACGAGACCTGGTCGGCGCTCGTGCATCTGCGTTTCGCGCAGGACACCACGGACAGGGAGGCGGTCGCGGCGCGCGAATACGCCGATGCGCTGGCGCCCGAGGCGGCGACGCACGAGACGGCGCTCAAGCGGCGGCTGCTGGCCGATGCCGACCGTGCGGGGCTGGAGGCGCTGGCGGGTGCCCACGCGGTCGCGCTGTGGGAGACCGACATCACCGCCTTCGATCCCGAGATCGCCGCGGAGACGGAGGAGGAGAGCCGGCTGACCGCGCGCTACACCGCGCTGACGGCGAGCGCGCGGGTGACGGTGTCGGGGAAGGAGGTCAACCTCTCCGGCCTCGCGCCCTTCGCCGAGGACGAGGATCGCGCAACGCGCCACGCGGCGGAACAGGCGCGCTGGGGCTTCTTCGCCGCGCATGGCGCGGAACTGGATGCGATCTACGACGCGCTCGTGCGGCTGCGCACCGGGATGGCGCGCAAGCTCGGCTTTCCGGACTTCACGCCGCTCGCCTATCGCCGGATGCGGCGGCTGGACTACGGGCCGGCGGATGTCGCGCGGTACCGGGAGGCGGTGGCCCGGCACGTCACGCCGCTTGTCGCGCGCATCCTGGAGCAGCGGCGCGCGCGCTTCGGCTGGGACCGGCTGATGTTCTGGGACGAGGCGCTGATCGATCCGGAGGGCAACCCGAAGCCGGCCGGCGACCATGACATGCTGGTGGGTGCGGCGCAGGCGATGTTCGACCGCATGGATCCGCGCATGGCCGGCTTCTACGCGATGATGCGCCAGGGCGGCTTTCTCGACCTGAAGAACCGGCCGGGGAAGGCGGGCGGCGGCTTCTGCACCGCCTTCCCCACGATCGGCGCGCCCTTCATCTTCGCGAACTTCAACGGCACGCACAACGACATCGGCGTCTTCACGCACGAGATGGGCCATGCCTTCCAATGCTGGGAAAGCCGCCACCAGCCGGGCGTGGATTACCTGTGGCCGACCATGGAGGCGGCCGAGATCCACTCCATGGGCCTCGAATACCTCACTCATCCGCATATGGGCCTGCTGGTGGGCGATGCGGCGGCGGAGCGGTATCGGCGCATGCACCTGATCGGGGCGCTGGCCTTCCTGCCCTATGGCGTCTGCGTCGATCACTTCCAGCACGAGGTCCATGCCAAGCCGGACGCGACGCCGGCCGAGCGGCACGCGATCTGGCAGCGGCTCGAGCGGCGCTACATGCCCTGGAGCGACTACGGCGACCTTGCCTACCCGGCGATGGGCGGGCGGTGGCAGGCGAAGGGGCACATCTACAATTCGCCCTTCTACTACATCGACTACACGCTCGCGCTCTGCGTCGCGCTGCAGTTCTGGGTGTGGTCGCGGCGCGATCCGAAGGGGGCGCTCGATGCCTATGTCGCGCTGTGCGGGCGGGGCGGGTCGATGCCCTTCCAGGGGCTGGTGGCGTCGGCGGGGCTGACATCGCCCTTCGCGCCGGGTGCGCTCGAGGGCGCGGTGGCGGAGGCCGTGGCGGTCCTGGGCCTGTGACCGGCTGACACGGCGTTGCGGCCGCCGCGCGTCCCGGTTGCGGGGCGGTCACGCTGCATTGCGAAATTTGCTATTGCGAATCACTCTCAATCACATAAAGTTACCCCCGACTTCGTCAGTCCGGGGATCACTCATGTCGTTGCGTCTTCAGGCGCCCACCTTGCGCGCGCCCACGATCGGTCTTGTCGGCATCGGCCTGGTGGGCGGCACCAGCGCGGCCATGGCCCAGGAGGATCCCGCCGCCTCCGCCGGGTCCGCGCAACTGCCGGACATCAGCGTGCAGGGCGCGGCGGCGAACCCCTATCGGGCCGATTCCACGCCGCTCCCGCGCTCCCCCTTCACCGCCGCGGATGCGCCGCAGACGGTCAACATCGTTCCGCGCGTGGTGATGGAGGAACGCAACGCCACGACCGTGCGCGAGGCGCTGCGCAACGTCACCGGCATCAGCCTCGCGGCCGGCGAGGGTGGCTTCTCGGGCGACAACCTGACGCTGCGCGGCTTCTCCGCGCGCAGCGACTTCTTCATCGACGGCATCCGCGACTTCGGCCAGTACACGCGCGACAGCTTCTTCCTCGAATCCGTCGAGGTGCTGAAGGGGCCGTCCTCCATCATGTTCGGCCGCGGTTCGACCGGCGGCGTGATCAACCAGATCTCCCGCCTGCCGCTCGAGACGACGCAGGGCGAGGTCTGGCTGTCGGGCTACACGCCCGGCGGCGTGCGCGGCACGGCCGACGTCAACGTCCGCGCCGGCACGGTCGCGGCCCGCATGGCGGCGATGGGGACCTACATCCAGGCCTCGGAGCGCGACCACGTCTACAACCGGCGCTTCGGCGTCTTTCCCTCGATCACCTTCGGCATGGGCACGCCGACCACCCTCACCCTCTCCTGGCTGCACCAGGAAGAGGACAACATGCCGGATTTCGGCGTGCCCTATTACCAGGGGAGGCCGCTGCGCGTTTCGACCAACACCTTCTACGGCCTGAATCAGACCGATCGCGAGCGGACGCTGACCGACGTCTTCACCGCGCGCTTCGAGCACCGCTTCAACGACGGCATCCTGTTCCGCAACACCTTCCGCTGGGGCAACTACAGCCGCGAGATCTCCGCCACGGCGCCGCGGCTGGTGGCCGGCACGGTGGCGGGCGGCATCACCGCGGCGTCGCGGATGAACCGCCAGGCGCAGGTCCGCAACGGCTTCGATTCCATCATCGTCAACCAGACCGAGGGGGTGTTCGCCTTCGAGACCTGGGGCCTGCGCCACGACATGATCGCGGGCATCGAGATCGGGCGCGAATCCTCCGAGGTGTCGCGCTTCTCGCAGACCGGCCGGCCGCAGGCGAGCGTGCTCTTCCCGGATTTCTACGACGCGGGGAACATCGTCACGCTGCCCAGAACCGACGTCAAAACGGTCGCGGACACTTTCGCGATCTACGCCGTGGACCGCATCCGCATCGGCGAGATGTTCGAGGTGATGCTCGGCGGCCGCTGGGACAGCTTCGAGGCGAACCAGGACAACCGCGTGACCGAGGAGAGCTTCGGCCGCACCGACCGGGAGGGCACCTGGCGCGCCGCCTTCATCTTCAAGCCGACGCCGACCGTGCGGACCTACATCTCGGCCGGCACCTCCTTCAATCCCTCGGCCGAATCCCTGACCCTCGCGGAGAACAACGCGCAGCTGCCGCCGGAGACCGCGACCTCCTACGAGCTCGGCGGGTCGTGGAACGTGATGGACGGGCTGCGCCTGCAGGGTTCCGTCTTCCGTATCGAGAAGCGCAACGCCCGCACCTCCGACCCGGCCAACGACACGCTCCAGGTACTCGACGGCATCGTGCGGGTGGACGGGTTCGAGATCTCGGCGACCGGCCAGATCACGCCGGAATGGAACGTCATGGCCGGCTACACGCGGCTGAACTCGGAGATCGTGGAGTCGAACAGGCCGGCGGAGGTCGGCAAGGAATTCGCCAACGTCGCGCCGAACACGGCCTCGCTCTGGACGACCTACACCTTCCCGATGGGGATCCAGCTCGGCGGCGGCATCTCCTATGTCGACCGGCGCTACGGCAACACCACCAACACGGTGCAGGCGCCCGCCTATACGCGCTTCGACGCGGCGATCGCCTGGCAGCCGGAGGACGGGCCGATGCGTGGCCTGCGCTTCCAGGTCAATGCGCTGAACCTCGGGGACGCGCGCACCTACGACACGGTCTATACCGGCCATGTCGTGCCCGGCGTGGGCCGCACCTTCGTCGCCTCGGTGGCGGCACGCTTCTGATGCTGGTCCAGGTCCCCGACATCCTCACGGCGCAGGAGGCCGCCGAGGCGCTGGCGGCACTGCGGGCTGCCGAGTGGACGGACGGCCGCATCACCGCCGGGCACCAGTCGGCGCAGGTGAAGCACAACCTGCAGATCGCCGAGGGCTCGGCGCTGCACCAGCGGCTGGGCGAGGCGGTGCTGTCGGGGCTCGGGCGGTCGAGCCTGTTCATCTCGGCGGTGCTGCCGCTGCGCGTCTTCCCGCCGCTGTTCAACCGCTACGACCCGGGCATGACCTTCGGCGCGCATGTGGACAACGCCATCCGGCAGGTCCGCGGCACGGCGCACCGCATCCGCACCGATGTCTCCTGCACGCTCTTCCTCACCCCGCCGGAGGACTACGACGGCGGCGAGCTGGTGGTGCAGGACACCTATGGCGAGCAGCGGGTGAAGCTGCCGGCGGGCCATGCCGTGGTCTACCCGGCGACCAGCCTGCACCGCGTCGAGCCGGTGACGCGCGGCAGCCGCGTCTCGTCCTTCTTCTGGATCCAGAGCATGGTCCGCGACGACACGCGGCGGCGGCTGCTGTTCGACCTCGACATGGCGATCAACGCCGCGACGCCGGACCTGCCCGAGGGGCATGACGCGCCGGTCGCGCTGACCGGCGTCTACCACAACCTGCTGCGCCAATGGGCGGAAGTGGCATGAGCTCCGAAACTCCCGCAACGCCGCCGCCTGCCGATGCCGCCGCCTCCGTGGCGGCGCCGTCGCCGGGTGACGTCGGCGCCTCCCCCGCGCCGCCGGCCGCACCCGCTCCCGAGGGGGTGACGGCAGGTGCGCCGGACAATGCGATGCCGTCCGCGTCGGCACCGCAGGCGGTTCCCGATATTGGCGCCGAGGCACCCGCGGCGCCCGCGACCCCCGACGCGGCGGGCAGCGCAGCGGGC
>JAFADX010000383.1 GCA_023424475.1 Pseudomonadota bacterium | reverse complement strand
ACCCGGACCCGGGCCTCGCCGTCAACCAGTTCGATCTCGGTCAGGTCGGTATCGCGCAGGATCTGCGCCAGTTCGCGGATCGCGCCGGCGTCGAATTCGATGAAGTTGGGCATCATTCCTCGTCCTGCTCGACCAGATCCGCCATGGCACGGATGGCGAGCGCATAGCCCCCGACCCCAAGGCCGCAGATCACGCCCGTCGCCGCCTTGGAGACGTAGCTGTTGTGCCGGAATTCCTCCCGGCGATGGATGTTCGTGACGTGCACCTCGATCACCGGCAGGTCGGCGGCGAGCAACGCGTCCATGACCGCGATCGAGGTGGTGGTGTAGCCGGCGGGGTTGATCACGATCCCCGCCGCGCGCCCGCGGCATTCCTGGATCCAGGTGACGAGTTCGCCCTCGGCATTGGTCTGCCGGAAATCGATGGCGAGGCCATATTCCTCGGCCGTCTCGGCGCAGAGCGCCTCGACGTCGTCGAGCGTGGCGGTGCCGTACTTCTCCGGCTCTCGCACGCCGAGCATGTTGAGGTTCGGTCCGTTCAGGACGACGATCAGGGGCGGGGTCACGGGCGTTTCCCGTCAAAGGGGAGGGCGGAACGGGCTAGCACGCCCCCTTTCGGCGGGGCAAGCGGCGGCGCGGCCCCGCCATGCGCGGCCCCCGGCTTGCGGTGCCCCCCGCCCTTCGCCATGTTCCGCGCAGGATGTCAGATCGGATCGCCATCAAGGTGAACGGGGAGGATCGCGAGATCGCCCCCGGGGACACCGTGGCCGCCCTGCTCGCGGCCATCGGCCTCGATACCCGCAAGGTCGCGGTCGAGCGGAACGAGGAGATCGTCCCGCGCTCCACCTATGCGACCGTCGCCCTGGCCCGGGGCGACCGGCTCGAGATCGTGCATTTCATCGGCGGAGGCTGAGACCATGGACGGAACCCCCGCCACGACCGGCGACGACACTTGGGAGGTGGCGGGGCGCCGCTTCCGCTCCCGGCTCATCGTCGGCACGGGCCGCTACAAGTCGCTCGAGGAGACCGCCGCGGCCATCGAGGCCTCGGGCGCCGAGATCGTCACCGTCGCCGTGCGGCGGGTGAACCTCTCGGACCCGAACGCCCCGATGCTGCAGGATTTCGTCTCGCCCAAGCGGTACACCTACCTGCCCAACACCGCCGGCTGCCACACCGCGAACGACGCCGTGCGCACGCTGCGCCTGGCGCGCGAGGCCGGCGGCTGGAACCTCGTGAAGCTCGAGGTGCTGGGCCCGCCGCCGTACCTCTACCCGGACATGGAAGGCACGCTGGAGGCCGCCAGGGCGCTCATCGCCGACGGCTTCGAGGTGATGGTCTACTGCGCCGACGACCCTGTGGCGGCGAAGAAGCTCGAGGACCTCGGCTGTGTCGCGATCATGCCGCTCGGCGCTCCGATCGGTTCCGGCCTCGGCCTGACCAACCCCTTCATGATCCGTTCCATCAAGCAGCAGGCGAAGGTGCCGGTGCTGGTGGATGCCGGGATCGGCACGGCCTCGGACGCAGCGAAAGCCATGGAACTCGGCTGCGACGCGGTGCTGCTGAACTCGGCCATCGCCCACGCCAAGGATCCGGTGCGGATGGCGGTCGCGATGAAATCCGCCGTCGAGGCCGGGCGGAATGCCTTCCTGGCCGGGCGGATGCCCTGGAACTACCAGGCTGATGCGTCGAGCCCGATGTCGGGACTCATCCGGTAGGATTCCGAGCGACCCCGGAACCAGGTATCGGTTCGCAAAGGCCTTTCGGCCTTTGCCGGGGAGGTCCGGAGGGGCGGCGCTCCACCGGCTACGCCATCACCCCGCGCAGCTTCTCCGGATTCCGCACCACGTAGATCGCGCGGATCAGCCCCGCCTCGATCTCCAGCGCCGTGGTCTGCACGCTCCCGTCCTCGAACCGCGTGACGTAGCCCGGCAGGCCGTTGATCCAAGCCGGTTCATGCGCCCCGCCCAGCCGCGCCTTCCGTGCCAGGCCGGCGAAGAAGCGCGCGATCCGGTCGGCGCCGAAGACCGGGTTGAGCGCCGCCGACACCACCCCGCCGCCATCGGTGCGCAGCACGGAATCCTCGGTCAGCAGCCGGGCCAGGGCCGCCGCGTCCCCGCTTTCGGCCGCCATGCGGAAGGCGCCGGCGATGCGGCGCCCTTCCTCCGGCGTGACCGGGAAGCGCGGCCGGGCGTCCCGGACATGCGCCCGGGCCCGCGCCGCCAACTGGCGCACCGCCGCCGGCGTGCGGCCCAGGGTCACCGCCACCTCCTCGAAGCCGCTGCCGAAGACGTCGTGCAGCAGGAAGGCGGCGCGCTCGAGCGGGCTCAACCGCTCCAGCGCCAGCATCAGCGCGACGGAGACCTCCTCCGCAGCGGCCTGGCCGGCCAGGGGGTCCGTCTCGACCACCGGCTCGGGGAGCCAGGGGCCGACATAGGTTTCCCGCCGGCGCCGGGCCGCCTTCAACTCATCGAGGCAGAGGCGCGCGACGATCCGGCGCAGGAAGGCCCCGGGGTCGGCCACCCCGGCCTGGTCGGCGGCCGCCCAGCGCAACCAGGCGGCCTGGACCACGTCCTCGGCATCGGCCATCGAGCCGAGGAAGCGATAGGCGAGCGCCCGCAGCCGCGGGCGGGCGGCGAGGAAGGCCTCCGCCCCGGCCTGGGCGCCCGACATCAGGCCGCGACCCTGGCGCCGCGCGCCGGCTCGGCCCGGAAGCCGACCGCGAAGCGGTTCCAGCCGTTGATCGTGACGATGGCGAGCGTCAGCGCCACCTGTTCCTCCGGTGAGAACTCGGTCGCAAGGGCCGCGTGGGCGGCATCCGGCGCGCCGGTCTCGGCGAGCAGGGTCAGCGCATCCACCCAGCCGAGCGCCGCGCGTTCCCGCGGCGTGTAGCAGGTCGCCTCCTCCCAGGCGGAGAGCATGTAGAGGCGTTCCTCGGTCTCTCCGGCCGCGCGGGCATCCCGCGTGTGCATGTCGAGGCAGAAGGCGCAGCGGTTGAGCTGCGAGGCGCGCGTCTTCACGAGTTCCAGCAGGCTGGGCTCGAGGCCGTTGCTGCGGGAGGCCCGCTCCAGGGCCAGCATGGCCTGCATCACCTTGGGCGCGACGCTGTGGGGGTTCAGTCGGGTGGTCATGGTCGGCTCCTTCATCCTGACCTTTCCCTCAGGACGAGGCAGCCCGGCCGGCTGTGACATGCCCCGGATTATTCGTGCGCAGCGGGGCGAAGGGCGCGGATTTCGTCGGCGACCCTCCCGGGCGGTATGTCGCGGCGCCATTCGGCCGGCACCGACAGCGCCGCGGCCAGCCGCAGCTTGTAGTCCGTCTTGGGGATCTCGACGGCGCCGAAGCGTGCCAGGTGGGAGGTCAGGAACTGCGTGTCCAGCAGGTCGAATCCGCCGAGTCGCAGCCGCGCCACCAGATGCACCAGCGCGACCTTCGAGGCGTCGGTGACGCGGGAGAACATGCTCTCCCCGAAGAAGGCGCCGCCGATGGCCACGCCGTAAAGGCCGCCGACCAGGCGCTCCCCGTCCCAGGTCTCGACCGAATGCGCCGCCCCCCGCCGGAAGAGCTCGAGGAAGAGGCGCTCGATCTCCGCGTTGATCCAGGTGTCGGCGCGCCCCGGCGCGGGTTCGGCGCAACCACGGATGACGCCGGCGAAGTCGCGGTCCACGGTGACGGCGAAGCGGTCCGACAGGGCCGTCCGCCTCAGCCGCCGCGACAGATGGAAGCCCGAATCGATGGGCAGCACCCCGCGCAGGGCCGGGTCGAGCCAATAGAGGCGGTCCGAACCCCGGCTCTCGGCCATGGGAAAGACACCCGCCGCATAGGCGCGGAGGAGAAGGTCGGGCGTCACCTCCAAGGTGCGGCGGCTCATGACGGCGCAGCCTGCACCAGCGGGTGGCGTCGCGTCACGCCTCCTCGTCGCTTGGCGGGGCGACGGGCAGCATGGCCGTTTCCTTGACGGTGGACAGGGCGAGAACCGTCTCGGTCCGCTCCACCCCCACCCGGCGGCGGAGGTCGCCGGCGACGAAGGCTTCGAGATCCGCGAGGCCGGCCACGCGGAGCTTCAGCATGTAGGACCAGGGGCCGGTGACCGCGTGGCATTCCAGGACATGTTCATGCGGCGCGAGACTGTCGCGGAACTTGGCGTCGTTGACGCCCGGCCGGAGCGCGACGAAAACCCAGGCCAGCAAGGGGCAGCCGACCGCGGCCGGATCGAGGTCCGCCCGGTAGCTGCGGATGGTGCCGCGTTCCTCGAGCCGCTTGATCCGCTCCGCCGTGGCCGAGACCGACAGGCCCGCCACCTTGGCGAGCTCCGCCAGCCCGGCGGCCCCGTCATGCTGCAGCGCGACGAGTATGTTCCGGTCTATGCCGTCCATCGCCGCATGCTATCCGGCGAAATCGAAAATGAGAAGGAATTCGGGCGGAATCGGGCGGCCGCCCCCCTGGGGTGCCGCCACCGCGCCGATCACCCCATGGGAAGGACGCCCGAGGCGCCGGACGCCTAGAGCCGTTCCCGTTCGCCCTGGCTCACGGCAACGTCTTCAGCCCATTGCTTCTGCGAGCATCTTCACCCGATCAGGTGATGCCACCTGATCGGGATCTGCTCTGGAGCATGTTCCGATCTGTCGGAACCGGCACCGGCCCGCACCCCCAACCCGGCCACCCAAGGACAGTATCCTGGAT
>JAFADX010000356.1 GCA_023424475.1 Pseudomonadota bacterium | reverse complement strand
TCTACGCACAGCGGCATCTGATCGAGTGCTGCTTCAGCAAGCTCAAACAGTTCCGCCGCGTCGCGACGCGATACGAGAAGACCGCCAGGAACTACCTCAGCATCGTCACTCTCGCCGCCACCATCCTGTGGTTGAGGTAACTGTCCACACGGCCTGGGCCAATCCAGGCATCAACTCCCGCGCCTCGCCGCCGTCTCGCGCAGGTCGCGCACGAGTGCGCATCGCGTCGAAATTGGCGCGGCTCCTGGTGGGTCGCCGGTCCATCGCGGATTCGATCACCGGCATGGAGGCGTTCCTGTCAGGCGACGGGACCATGGACGACGCCGAGGCTCCGCAGCGCCTCGACCTGCTCCTCGGTGAGGCCGAGCTCGCGCGCCAGTACCCCTTCATCAACGTCGTCCAGCCGGTATGGCGTCACTGCCATCGGCATCGAGGCGGCGAGCCTCGAGCACATCGTCGTCGTCGCGATCTCGCGGCCGGGCCACGCCCTGCTGCTTCAGGCCGATGTGGGCAGCCGCTATCCCGCACTGGCCAGTGCGAGCGGCAGGTGCATTGCGGCGTTTGGCGGCCACGCCTGGGGTGAGATCGAGAGGCGCTTCCGTTCCGTGCGCTGGGATCATCCGCCGACGCTCGCCGAATGGCGCACGGACGTCGAAGGGACGCGGCTGGCGGGCCACGCGGTGGACGAAGACCGCTGCATCGCCGGCGTCACCATCGTCACCGCCCCGGTGATGCGACGCGGCCGCATGTCGCACGGGTCGGTCGTGCTGGGCGTGAGCGAGCAGTTGCGTCGTATCGGGCATGCCGCCATCTGCACGGAGGTTGCTGCCGAAGCGGCAACCCCGTCGAAGCGGCTCGAGGACGGATGATCAAACGACATGCCGGCATTCAGGTTTCGCGGGTCCGGTCCGCCTGGCTCGGCGCAACCCAGGCGAGGACATGCGAGCCGACCAAGCAGGGCTCGCCGTCCTGGTTCACCACGGCGACCCTCGCGCGGCTGCGACCACGGGTATCGTCCACCTCTTCTATGACGTAACGCGCGGTGAGCGTGTCACCGGCGAAGACCGGCCGCGTGAAGCGGATCCGGTCGTAGCCGGCCGAAACCGGCGTCCCGGCCGCTCCACGAGCCACGGACCGGCGCGACATCATGCTGGCCGTCGTCGAAAGCAGGCCCATGACATGGGCCCCATGCGCGATGCAGCGACCGAAAGCCGATTGCGCGGCATAGTCGGGGTCGGTGTGCACGGGGTCGTCATCACCGCTGATGCGGGCGAAGGCGACGATGTCCTCGGCCGCGATGGTGCGGGTGTACTCGGCGGCCTCGCCAATCTCGAGAAAGGTCCTCATGGCAGCCGCCCCGTTGCCGCCCGCGCCGGGCGCGGAGGCAGTCGTCCGGCGAGGCCCATCGGCCCGTCCGCGAACAGCAGCGCATCCATGGTCCTCAGGTCCGGCGACACGGCGGGGCGAAATGCCATGGCGCCGATCACCTCGCGCTCCATGTCGATCCCCGGCGCGACCTCGATCAGCTCAGGTCCGCCTTCGCCGAGTCGGAACACGGCGCGTTCGGTGACGTAGAGCACCTCCTGCCCCCTTTCCCGTGCATAAGGACCGGAGAAGCTGATCTGTTCGACTGCTCTCACGGCCTTCCTCGATTCTCCCGCGGTGAGCGTGCCCCCGAACACGACGCGCCCTGCGCCCTGGCTGATGTTGACGAACCCGCCGGGCCCCACGATCCGCCCGCCGAAGCGCGAGACGTTCACGTTCCCTTCCGCATCGAACTCGGCGAAGGAGAGAAAGGCGAGGTCGAGCCCGCCGCCGTCGTAGAAGTCGAACTGATAGGGCTGGTCCACCTGCGCGTCGGGGCTGCTGGCGGCGCCCGCCTCGTTGCCGCTGGCCGGCGCGCCGCCGATATTGCCCTGTTCGTTGGTCAGGCAGATGCGGTGGAGCACCGCTTCCTCCGCCGCGACATTGGCGATGCCGGTCGAGATGCCCGAGCCGAGGTTGCAGATCGCCCCCTCGAACAGCTCCATCGCACCGCGCCGTGCGACCACGCGCCGCGGGCCTGGCGGCAGGCGCGGCACTTCGTCCAGCGCGACGCGGTGATGCCCGGAATAGGCGGCGCTGTCCTGCGTTTCATAGGTCTGCCACTGGTCGGGCTCGATGACGAAGGCATCGATCAGGATGCCCGGCACCTTCACCATCTTCGGGTGCAGTGTGCCGCGCGGCACGAGCCGCCTGGCCTGCGCGATGACGATGCCGCCCTGACGCCGGGCCGCCTGGGCAATGGACAGCATCTCGAGCGTCACGGCCTCGTGCTCCATCGAGAGGTTGCCCGCCTCGTCGATCGCCGAACCGCGGATGAAGGCCACATCGACCTTGTAGGGCTTGTAGAAGAGATACTCCTCGCCGCGGAGCGTCACGACCTCGACCAGATCCTCGGTGGCGCGCCTGCTTTGCCGCCCGCCGCCGATGCGCGGGTCGACGAAGGTCCGCAGCCCGACCTTGGTGAGCAGGCCGGCGCGGCCCGCCGCCATCTCCCGCATCAGCTGGGACAGCGCGCCCTGCGGCAGGGTATAGGCCTCGATCTTCTCGTCGAGCGCCAGGCGCGCGATGCCCGGACTGTTGACGAAGGTGCCGGAGACAACGCGCTTCAGCAGCCCATCCTGCGCCAGATGCCCGGCGCCGCGCGTCTTGCCGTCGCCCAGACCCACCGGATGCAGGGCGGTGATGCCGCGCGGCGCGCCGGTGTCACGGAAGCGCCGGCCCACGGCCTCGAGAAGCGCATCCGGCACGGCGTGGCCGCCGCCCGATCCGCCGATCAGCAGCGTATCGCCATCACGCAGCGCCGCCGCAGCCTGGTCCGCGGTGATCCGTCTCATGTGGCTCCTCTCAGCGAACCCGGCGCATGGCACAGCACACGGTGACCGGATGCGATCTCCGTCAGCGGTGGCGGCTCCGCGCAGATCGGCCGTGCCACCGGGCAGCGTGCGCGGAAGGCGCAACCCTGGGGCAGGCGCAGGGTCGAAGGGGGTTCGCCGCCAAGCACGATGCGCTGCCGCCCCAGCTCGGGCACCGCCGAGAGCAGCGAGACGGTGTAGGGATGCGCCGGCTGCGCGAAGAGAGCGCGCACGGGCGCTTCCTCCACGATGCGGCCGAGATACATCACCGCCACGCGGTCGCAGAAGGCGCGCACGACGGCGAGGTCATGCGCGATGAACAGATAGGCGAGGCCCATCCTCTCCCGCAGGTCGAGCATCAGGTTCAGCACCTGTGCCTGCACATTCACGTCGAGCGCCGAGACCGGCTCGTCGGCCACGATCAGCGCCGGATCCAGGGCAAGGGCGCGCGCAATCGAAATGCGCTGGCGCTGCCCGCCGGAGAATTCATGGGGGAAGCGTGCCGCCCAGCCGGGGTTGAGGCCGACCATTTCGAGCAGTGATCCGACGCGCGTGCCGGCCGCCGCGGCATCCTTGGCGCGGCCGTGGACCAGCAGCGGTTCGGCGAGGATGTCGCCGACCCGCATGCGGGGATTGAGCGAAGCGTAGGGGTCCTGGAACACCATCTGAAGGCGCGGGCGGAGCTGGCGAAGCTCCTCGCCGCCCAGCGTGCCGATTTCCCGCCCTTCGAAGCTGATATGTCCGGCATCGGGGCTGTGCAGCCGTGTCACCAGCCGCGCCAGCGTCGACTTGCCGCAGCCGCTCTCGCCAACGATGCCAAGCCTTTCGCCCGGCATGACGTGCAGCGAGACGCCATTGACCGCATGCACCACCTCGCGCGGCCCGAAGAGGGACTTCTTCGGCAGCGGAAAATGCTTCACCAGGTCCTGCGCGAGAAGGAGCGGCTCCACGGCGGCCGCCTGGGTCGGCCCGGCATGCGCAGGTTCGGTGCGTGGCGGAAGACTCCGCCCATCGGCAGTGACCCAGCAGCGGGCGCGCCGCCCCGGCGCCACCGCCGTCAACGGCGGACGTTCGCCGGAACACCGTTCGATGCGCCATGGGCAGCGCGGCGTGAAGCGGCAGCCCTGCGGCATTGCAAGCGGATCGGGCGGCGCGCCCTCGATCCCGGGCAACCGGTCGGCGATCGGCGAGTCGAGCCGGGGCACCGCATTGGCCAGGGCCCACGCATAGGGATGACGCGGATCCGAGAGAACCTCCTCGGTCGGGCCCTCCTCCACGACCTCGCCGGCATACATCACCACGATGCGCCGGCAGATTGTGCCGATCACGCTAAGGTCGTGGCTGATCAGCACGATCGCCGTACCGAACTCGGCGTTCAGCTTCGCCAGCAGATCGAGGATCTGCGCCTGGATGGTGACGTCGAGCGCCGTGGTCGGCTCGTCGGCCAGCAGCAGGGCGGGATCGTTCGCCATCCCCATGGCGATCATCACCCGCTGCCGCATGCCGCCCGAGAATTGATGCGGAAAGGAGGCCGCAGCCCGTTCCGGCGAAGCGACGCCCATCTGTCGCAGCAGATCGATGCCGTGGTGGCGGGCGGCACGCCGGTCCATCCGGCCATGGGCGACGACATGCTCCGTCACCTGCCGCAGGATGTGCAGCACGGGATTCAGCCCGGTCAGGGAATCCTGGAAGACCATGGCGGCGCTGGCGCCGCGCCAGGCCGTGAGGTCGCGGCGCGACATGGCGAGGACGTCGCGCCCCTCGAAGAGCACCTGGCCGCCCTCGATGCGCGCCGGCGGATCGAGCAGGCGCATGAGTGATTGCGCGGTGACGGACTTGCCGGATCCGCTCTCGCCCACGATGCCGAGCGTCTCGCCCTTTGCAACGGTGAACGAGACGCCGTCCACCGCGCGTACCGGCCCGGCATCGGTGTGGAAGACCGTGACCAGGTCGCGGACGTCGAGGAGCGGCGCGCTCATCGGCTCCGGGCCTTCGGGTCGAGCCAGTCCCGCAGCCCGTCGCCGAGGAAGTTGAAGCCGACGACGACGCTGAGGATGGCGATGCCCGGGAAGGTCGCGACCCACCATTGCTCGACGAGTTCGCGTCCTTCCGAGATCATCGATCCCCATTCCGGCGTCGGCGGCACCACGCCGAGGCCGAGGAAGGACAGCCCCGCGAAGGTGAGAATGGCGATGCCGAGGTCGAGGGTGCAGAGCACCGCGATCGGCCCGATGGTGTTGGGCAGGATGTGCCGCATCAGGATGCGCTTCTGCGGCAGTCCGACGACCGTGGCGGCTTCCACGTACTCCTGGCTGCGCTGGACGAGGGCGAGGCTGCGCGCAAGCCGTGCGAATTTCGGCCACCAGACGACGAGCATGGCGATGATCGTGTTCGTCGTGCCTATGCCGAGTGCCGCGGCGAGTGCGAGGGCGAGGATGATCGGCGGGAAGCAGAGCACGAGGTCGGTGAAGCGCATCAGCGCCTCCTCCCCCCAGCCACGCAACCAGGCGGCGAGGATGCCGACCGCCGTGCCGGAGGCAGCCCCGATCAGCACGACCGAGAAACCGGCGAAGAGCGAGACGCGCGACCCGTGGATCAGGCGTGAGAATACGTCACGGCCAAGGATGTCGGTCCCGAGCCAATGTTCCGCCGAAGGCGGTGCGAGGCGGTGCGCGATGTCCTGCGCGTCGGGTGGATGGGGCGCGAGCCAGGGCGCGAGCAGCGCGACCAGGATCCAGCTCAGCACGATCGCCCCGCCCAGCCAGGCGAGGCCATACCGCCGGATGCGCCGCCGCCGCCGCTGCGCCGGCATGGCCGCCGTCACGCTCAACGCCGCACCCGCGGGTCGAGCATCGCATAGGAGAGATCGACGACCAGGTTCACCAGCAGATAGGTCGCGGAGACCACGAGCGTGATGCCCATGATCGCGGGGAAGTCGAGCGCCGCGGCGGAACGGAAGGTGTACCGCCCGAGGCCCGGCCAGGCGAAGATCGTCTCCGTCATCACCGCCCCGGTCAGCAGGTTCGCGTAGGCGAGACCCCCCAGCGTGACCACCGGCACGAGC
Source organism: Pseudomonadota bacterium (assembly GCA_023424475.1). Lineage (GTDB taxonomy): Bacteria > Pseudomonadota > Alphaproteobacteria > Acetobacterales > Acetobacteraceae > Neoroseomonas. Next base: position 37,149 of record JAFADX010000356.1, on the reverse strand, counting down.
GCGTTGCGCAAGGCGTGGCGCATGATCACCACGCGCTCCTTCATGCCTTTCGCCCGCGCCACGCGCACATAGTCCTGATGCAGGCATTCCAGCATGGCTGCGCGCGTGGTGCGGGTGATCAGCCCGAGCGTGGCGGCGGCCAGGACGATAGCCGGCAGCACGAGGTGCGCAACGGTGTCATGGAAGGTCTCCCAATCCCCCGATACCGCCGTATCCCAGAGGAAGAACCCGGTACCGCCCTCGGGTGGGAAGGCGATGGGATCGAGGCGCCCGGGGCCGGGCGCCCAGCCGAGCCAGCCATAGAAGACGGCCAGCACGATGAAGGCCAGCCAGAAGGTCGGAGCCGAGACGCCCAGCAGCGACACTGCGCGCGCCACGGCGTCGACCACGCTGTCCCTCCGGACGGCGGCCGCGACGCCGAGCGGAATGCCGAGGATCAGCGCGAGGAGGAAGGAGACCGTCGCAAGCTCGATCGTCGCCGGCGCGTATTGCGCGATGTCCTCGAGCACCGGCCGCCGCGTGGCGATGGAGATGCCGAGGTCTCCGTGCAGCAGCCCGCTCAGGAAGATCCAGTAGCGGTCCCAGAGCGGCAGATCGAGACCCCATTTGGCCCGCCACTGCGCCACCACCGCGGGATCCGAGGCGAGGATGTCGCCCAGTTGCGCGAGCACCGGATCGCCGGGCACGAAATTGGAGATGAGGAAGATGACGGCGCTTGCGAGCAGCGCCATCGCGACAGCCGATACGAGTCTTATGGCGACGTATCGCAACACCCAGGCATATCCTTCCCCTGTCGGACATGCTGCACTTGTCCCGGCGTGACAATCAAGATGTCGGAGGGTGGCGATGGACGGCGCGGTGACGACGACCCTGCATGGCGCGGTGGCGGAATTGCTGCTGGATCGACCCGCGAAGCACAACGCCGTTACGCCAGCCATGGCGGCGGCGATCGCCGAGGCCGCCCGCGCGCTCGATGCCGATGACGCGGTGCGGGTGGTGCTGCTCCGCGGCGCGGGTGAGCGTGCCTTCTGCGCGGGCAGCGACCTCAATTCCCTCGCCGCCTATCCCAGCACCTGGCATTTTCGTAACCGCGTGGAGTACGCCGCCGCCATCCGCGGCATCCGCAAGCCGGTGATCGCGGCCCTGCAGGGCTGGACGCTGGGCGGAGGCGCCGAGATGGCGCTTGGGGCCGATATCCGCATCGCGGCAGAGGGCACGCGCTTCGGCTTTCCCGAGGTGACGCGCGGCTGGGTCGGGGGCGGCGGCGCCTCCCAGATGCTGCCACGCATGATCGGCATGGCGCGCGCCACGCGCATGCTGCTGACCGGCGATCCGGTCGAGGCGCCGGAGGCGCAGGCGCTCGGGCTGTTCGACCAGGTTGTGCCGCAGGCCGGGCTGCTCGCCGTTGCCCGGGCCATGGCGGCGAAGATTGCCGGCTTCAGCCCCGTGGCGGTGCAGTCGGTGAAGGCCTCCCTCCGCATGGCGATGGAGGCGCCGCTGAGTGCGGGCCTCCTCTACGAAAACGAGATGAACGTGCTGTGCTTTTCGGCCGGCGATCACCTCGAGGGCATCCGCGCCTTCGCCGAGAAGCGAAGCGCGGATTTCGCCCGCTAGAGCAGATCCCGATCAGATGGAATCACCTGATCGGGTGAAGATGCCCGCAGAAACAACGTCTCTAGGCCGGCCGGACCTTGCCCATCTCGAGCTGCCACCCCGCCGCGGTCAGCGGAAAGGCGCCGATCGTGTTGCGCACCGCGATCTGATAGGTCGGCTGGAACAGGATGAAGTGGTGGGCGACATCCACCACGCCGCGCTGCCATTCGACCCAGAGCCCCGCGGCCTTCTCGAGATCCTGCTCCTCCGACGCGCGCTTCACGAGGTCCGTCATGGCCTGCGGCACGGTCCAGTGCACGCGGCGCGCGACGCGCTCCACGACAGCCGAGGCCCACAGATCATTGGAGACGGCCGGCGGATTCCAGAAGGTCAGCACGCCGCCCGTCATCCGTCCGGTGGTGTACATGGTGCGCAGGTTGACCTGATCCATCGGGTTCAGCGTCACGCGGATGCCCACGCGGCCGAGATCGGCCTGAAGCTTCTGCCCGAGCACCTGGTAGGAAATGCCGGCGACGGCGGCATTGCCGTAGGCGATCTCCATTTCGAAGCCGTCTGGCACGCCGGCCTGCTGCAGCAGCTGCCGCGCGCGATCGAGGTCGGTGTTGAAGCCGACCTCCCGCGCGATGCGCTCGGTGCTCCCGTTCACGCCGATGGGCAGGAAATGCGCGGGCCGCACGGCCGCGCCGCCGAGCAGGCTGCCCAGGATGCCGTCATAGTCGATGGCGTGGCCGATGGCATGCCGTGCCTCCTTCTTCGCAAGCACCGGGTTGGCCTGCGGGTTCTCGGTGACGGCCATGTAGACGAAGTCGAGGCTCGGCATGCGGTCGATGCGGACCGCGGTCTCGCCGCGCAGGGTCGCGATCTGCTCGGGGATCAGGTTGAAGGCCGCATGCACATCGCCGCGCCGCACGGCGAGGAGCTGCGCCGCACTGTCCGAGAGATGCCGGATGACGACGCGTTCGAAGGGCGAGGCCCCGCCCCAGTAGTGCGGGTTGCGCACGAGCTGGATCTGGCTGTTGCGTTCCCACCGCACCAGGCGGAAGGGGCCCGTGCCCGCCGAGTTGTTGTTCAGCCATTCGGTCGCCTTGTCGGCTTCCCGCGCATTCTCGGCATCGGTGCCGCCTTGCGCCATGACCGCCGCCTTCTCGAGGATGCCGTTGCCCGGCGCAGCGAGGATCGGGAGCACCGGCGCGTTCGGAGCGTTCATGATGAAGTCGACGGTCTTGCCGTCCACGGCGACGACGCGATCGACCGACTTGAGATACTGCTGCGTCTGCTCCTTCATGTTAAGCAGCCGCATGAAGGTCCAGCGCACGTCCTCCGCCGTCACCGGCTTGCCGGATACGAACTTCACGTCGTCCCGCAACGTGAAGCGCCAGCCTTTGCCATCCGGCGTGCGCCGCCACGAAGCCGCCAGTGCCGGCTTAACATTCACAAGATCGTCCGGCGTCAGCGTGACCAGCGCGTCATAGGTTGCGGCCAGCGTCATCGGCGGGGTGTATTGCGCCTGGCGCACCGGATCGAGCGTCACGGTGTCGCTGATGTCGATGCCGATCACCAGGGTGGAGCCGCGCGACTGGGCCTGGACCTTGTCGGGCAGCATCGGCAGCGCGGCGGCGGAAAGGCCCAACAGGCGCGCAAGGGTGCGCCGATCGATGACGGTGCCTGACATGGACGGGACTCCTCCTGCGGGCCCTTGTGTCGGGCCATTCGACGGCGCAGCCTAACCTCGGCGAACAACGGCATGGAAGCCGGAAAACGACGGGGGAGAGAGGCGCCATGGCGGTCGGCGTCGGCATCATCGGCCTGGGCATGGCCGTGACGCCGCACATGCTCGCTCTGCGCGAGCTGCAGGATCTGGGGCGCGTGCAGGTCGTCGGCGGCCATGCGCCATCCGCCACGCGCCGGGACGCTTTCGCGGCGCGCTGGTCGTCGCCCGTCTTCGGCAGCCTGCAGGAGCTGATGGCGGCACCGGGGCTGGACCTCGTGCTGATCCTCGCGCCGCCGGGCGAGCACCTGCCCATCGCGGAAGCGGCCGCGGCCGCCGGCCGGCACATGATCGTCGAGAAGCCGCTGGAACGGACCCTTGCGCGGGCCGAAGCCCTGGTCGCCGCGGCGGAACGTGCCGGCGTCCGCGCCTCCGTCTGCTTCCAGCATCGCTTCCGGCCAGGTGCGCTGGAACTCGCCCGGCGCGTGCGGGCCGGCGATCTCGGCACGCCGCTCAGCGCATCGGCCTCCATCCGCTGGTGGCGCGACGCCAGCTATTTCGCACAGCCCGGCCGCGGCACCATGGCGCGCGACGGCGGCGGCGTGCTGCTGACGCAGGCGATCCATACGATGGACCTGTTGCTGCACCTGATGGGGCCGGTGCGCGACGTCACCGGCTTCGCACGGAATGCAGGGCTTCGGGCGAACGATACCGAGGATGTGGCCGCCGCTGCCATCCGCTTCGAGAACGGCGCGCTCGGCGTCATTGATGCGACCAGCGTCGCACGGCCCGGCTTTCCGGAGCGGATCGAGATCGCAGGAACGAAGGCGAGCGCGCTGCTCATCGGCAATCGCCTGGAATGGTATGCGGGAGACGAGCCGCCCGAGATCCTCGACCCCCGCTCCGGCACCGGCGGCGGGGCCGATCCCATGGCCTTCGACCATGGGCCGCACCGCGCGCTGATCACCGAGATGCTCGACGCCATAGAGCAGGGCCGCGCGCCGTCGAACGATGTGCGGAGCGGGTTGCGCGTGCAGCGGCTGATCGAAGCCTGGCTGGGAGGCGGTTCATGACCATCACCGGCGCGACGCGCCTCTTCGCCATCATCGGGGATCCGGTCGCGCCGCTCCGCTCCCCGGCCTTCTTCAACGCGGCATTCGCGCGGATGGGACGGGATGCGGCCTTCGTGGCGTTCCAGATCCCCGCCGGCGCGCTGGAACGATCCTGGCCAGCCCTGGAGGCGATGAGGAACCTCGACGGCATCGTCATCACCATGCCGCACAAGGAAGCGGTGCTCCCCTTGCTCGCGGGGTTCGGCCCGACCGCGCGGCTGACGCATTCGGTCAACACCGTCCGCCGCCGCGCCGACGGTGCCCTCGAAGGCGACATGTTCGATGGCGAAGGCTTCCGCGACGGGCTGGAGCGCGCCGGCCATGCGCCGCGCGGGAAGCGCATCCTGCAGGTGGGCTGCGGTGCCGCGGGAACCGCGATCGCCTGCGCCCTGGCCCGTGCCGGCGCGGCCGAGCTCGCGTTGCACGATGCCGTGCCCGCGCGCCTCGAGGCATTGAGCGCGCTTCTTCGCGCGAATTTCGCCGCCACCCCTGTCGTCGCCGCCTCGCCTGACCCGCGCGGGTTCGACATCGTGGTGAACGCCACGCCGCTCGGCCTGCGGGAGGGGGACGGCATGGCGATCGATGCGTCATTGCTGACGCCTTCCCAGGTCGTTGCCGACGTCATCCCGAATCCGGAGGTTACGCCCCTGATCGCTGCCGCGCGTGCCGCCGGATGCACGACGACGACGGGGCGCGACATGCATGAAGGCCAGGCTCGGCTCGCAGCCGCCTATCTCGGCATCGAGGGCTGGCGATGACCGATGGGCGCCTGCTCTACGACGAGATCGCGGAGGACCTCGCCTGGGACACGCCGGGCATCACCGTTACGGAGAGCCACATCTTTGCCTTCGCCGGCCTTTCCGGCGACTTCTACGAGATCCATGTCGACGACGACTATGCGCGCAGGCTCGGCTATCCGGGCCGCGTCGCGCATGGCCTGCTCGGCCTCGCGCTGGCGGACGGGTTGAAGAACCGGGCCGCCGTCAGGCTGGCCGCCATCGTCTCGCTCGGCTGGCGCTGGCGCTTCACCGGCGCGATCCTGGTCAACGACCGGGTCCATGCGCGCATCGCGGTCGTCGCGAAGCGGACCACGCGGCATCCCGATCGGGGCATCGTCACGCTGGAGCTGACGCTGTTCAACCAGAAGGGAGAGATCGTCCAGGTCGGCGAGAACGACCTGATGGTGCATCGTGCTATCCCAGCAGCGTCCGCGCCATGATCATCCGCTGGATCTGGTTGGTGCCCTCGTAGATCTGCGTGATCTTCGCGTCCCGATACAGCCGTTCGACGCGCACGCCGCGGATATAGCCCGACCCGCCGTGGATCTGGACCGCGTCCGCGGTGCGCGCCACCGCCGCATCCGCCGCGAAGCACTTCGCCATGCTGGCCGCGAGCGTCGCCCGCCCGCCGCCATCGAGCAGCCGCGCCGCCTCCATGATCATCAGCCGCGCAGCCTGGATGTCCTTCGCCATGTCCGCGATCATCCACCGCACGGCCTGGAACTCGGCAATGGGCTTCGCGAACTGAACGCGCTGCTTGGCGTAGGCGATGCTGTCCTCCAGCGCCGCCATCAGGATCCCGAGGGCGAGCGCCGCGATGCCGACACGGCCCTTGTCCAGCACGGACATCATCATGTGGAAGCCGCGGCCCTCCATACCCAGGAGTGCCGCTTCGGGAAGCCGCACATCCTCGAAGGTCAGCCCGCCGACGGGGGAGGCGCGCTGCCCCATCTTGTGTTCCTTCCGGCCGCGGGACACGCCGGGCTTGTCGAGATCCACAAGGAAGACCGACATGCCCCGATGCCCGGCGGCGGGATCGGTCCGCGCCAGCACGGCTGCGAAGTCGGCCACCGGGGCATTGTGGATCCAGAGCTTCGCGCCGTTCAGGATCCACCCGGCGCCGTCACGGTGGGCCGTGGTTTTCAGCGAGCCGAGGTCCGAGCCTGCGCCGGCCTCCGTCAAGGCATAGGCGCAGCGCCTTTCGGCCTTCAGCAGAGGTGCGAGGTACTGCGCCTGCTGGGCTGCGATCCCGTGCTGCGTGAGCAACGTGCCCAGCAGCTCGACGAGGCCGACCTGGTCGGCCACCGAGGCGTATCCGCGCGACAGTTCCTCCATCACCAGCGCATAGGCCAGCGTATCGGCTCCGGCGCCGCCCAGGGCTTCAGGGACGGTGATGCCGAAGAGCCCGGCGCCGGCGAGGCGGCGATACAGGTCGGCCGGATAGGCCTCGGTCTCATCCAGCTCGGCGGCGAGCGGCACCAGCTCGGCGACGGCGAAGCGCCGGGCGGCATCGCGCATCGCCTCATGCGTTTCTGAGAGCCCCTGCGCCTCCAGCATGCCCATTGTCATCGCCGTTTCCTCGGATCGTCCTTGTGGCGCCGAACCGGGCTCTCCGGCCCGTCCCCGGGGAACCAGCGCCGCACGCCAGTCAGGCCACGCGGCGATCGAGCCAATCGCGGAAGCGATACCAGGATCCGACCGCCGGCAGGAACCACGGATAGCCGGTGTAGAGCGGCATGGTCGGGAAATCCCGTCCGTCGAAGGCGGTCGTGCGGTTGCCTCCACCCAGGATCTTCCGCCCGACCTGGGCACCGAGATGCGACAGCATCGCGACCCCCGATCCGTTGCAGCCCATGGCGTAGTGCAGGCCCTTGTCCGTCTGGCCGAGATGCGGGAGGCCGTCGAAGGTGAAGGCGGTATTGCCCGTCCAGGCGTGGGTGACGCGGACGCCCTTCAACTGTGGCCAGCGGTCGAGCATCATGGCGTGCAGCAGCGGCGCCGAGACCTGTGGCGAGACCTGGGTGAACCGCGCCCGCCCTCCGAAGAGCACGCGCGTGCCGTCGGGCGACATCCGGTAGTAGCAGAGCACGCGCCTGGTGTCGGAGAGCGTCCGGCCGCGCGGGATCAGGCTGCGCGCGAGCGCGGGATCAAGGACTTCCGTCGCGATGATGTGGGAGGCGAGAGGAATGACGCGCCGCTGCAGGTCGGGCGTGAGGCCGCCGGTATAGCCGTTGGTGGCGATCACCACCTCGCGTGCCGCGATCGGGCCGCGTGAAGTCTCGACCGACCATCCTTCGCTCGTCCGGGTCAGCCGCCCGGCGCGGGTCTTGCCGACCAGGGCGGCGCCGTGGCGTCGCGCCGCGGCCATGAGCCCGCGATGGTAGAGTGCCGGATGCAGCTTGCCGCTGCGCCCGACGCGCATCCCGCCGAAGTAGTAGTCCGAGGCTATCTCCTCGTGCTGCCGCTCGCGAGGCACCATCCCGGCCTCGCTCTGCGCCTGCTCGTTGAGTGAATCGACGCGACGGCTCAACGCCTCGAAATGCTTCGGCGTATAGGCGCCGACGAAGCGGCCCGATCTCTCGTAGTGGCACTCGATGCCCTCGCGGGCGATGACGGTCTCGATATGGGAAAAGCTTTCGGCCGCATCGCCGACAAGGGCCCGCGCGACGCTTTCGGGGATGCGCCCCTTGGCACCCGACATCCCCTTTCCGAGGTTGATCCCGCCCGAGACGCCGCCGCCGTTGCGCGTCGAGGCACCGAAGCCGAAATCCTCGCCCTCAAGCACCACGACCGAGGCGCCGCCCCGGCCAAGTTCCATCGCGCAGTTGAGACCCGTGAGGCCGCCGCCGACGATCACGACATCGGCCTTGGGGGGCATCTCGTCCGGCGGGTTGTCGCCCATCGGTATCGCGTCCCACCAATAGGGGCGCGCCTTGAAGTCGGGATGAAAGACGGTGTCTGCCATGGCCGCTCTCCTCAGTTCCTCGGCCGGTGCGGGATGATGCCGCGCCCGAAGGTCGCCGCCAGGCCGAGGCACAGGCAGGCGAGCAGGATCTGCAAGACCGAGACCGCCGCGATGGTTGGGTCGATCTCGAGCATGATGTTGTCGAACATCTTCTTGGGCAGCGTCATCTGCGCCCCGGAGAGGAACATCGCCACCACAAGCTCATCGAAGGAGCTGACGAAGGCGAGGAAGCCCGCCGAGATCAGGCTCGGGCGCAGCTGCGGCAGCGTGATGCGCCATACCGCCACGGGCCAGGAGGCGCCGAGCCCCATGGCGGCCTGCTCCTGCGCCTCGTCGAAGGTGCGCAGGCCCGCCGAGACGAGGATGACCACGAAGGGCAGCGCGAGCACGGCGTGGGCGATCGCGATGCCATACCATTCCCCGATCAGCTGCAGCCGCGCGAAGAGGCTGTAGATCGCGATGGAGATGATGATCGTCGGCACGATGATCGGCGCCGCCACCAGCCGGTCCGCCACCTTCATGACGCGCAGGCGTGAGCGGACCAGGGCGAAGGAGAGCGGCACGCCGAGCAGCATGGCCAATACGGTGCAGAGCGCGGCGACCTTGAAGCTGCGGATCGTCGCGCCGATCCAGACCGGATCGTTCAGGTAGCGCCCGTACCACTGCCAGGAAAAGCCGGGCGGCGGGAACTGCAGATAGGAAGCCGAGGAGACCGAGATCGGGAAGACCACCAGCAAGGGCAGCATCAGGAAGGCGAAGACGATCGTGGCGAAGGCGCCGAGGGCGATGCGCCCGGTTCGTCCCCTATGCCTGGCGCGCGCCATCGGCGTTCCCCCCGGTCAGCCGGCTCAGCGCCGCGTAGATCACCAGCGTCACAGACAGAAGAACGGTCGCCAGCGCCGCCGCGAAGGGCCAGTCGAGGAATTCGCGCACCTGCTGCTCGATCAAGGTGGCGATCATGATCACGCGCCCGCCGCCAAGCAGCGCCGGCGTGATGAAGAACCCAAGCGAGATCACGAAGACCAGCGCGCATCCGGCAAAGACGCCGGGCAGCGAAAGCGGCAGGGTGATGCGCAGGAAGGCCCGCCATGCCGGCGCGCCGAGCCCTTCCGCCGCCCGCCGCAGGTCAGGGTCGATACGCATCAGTGCGGCATAGATCGGCAGCACCATGTACGGCAGCAGCACATGCACCATGCCGATCAACACGCCCGTAAGGTTGTGCAGCAGCGGCAGCGGATACTCGATGACGCCCCAGTCGCGCAGCATGCGGTTCACGATGCCGCTGCGCCCGAGCAGGACCATCCACGCGTAGGTGCGCACCAGCACCGAGGTCCAGAAGGGCAGCAGCAGGAAGAACATGCCGAGCATGAAGCCGGTGCGCCCCGCCGCAGCGAGCCAGGCGGCCACCGGATAGGCGAGCACTAGGCAGATCACCGTGACCAGCCCGGCGATCTTGATGCTGTCGAACAGCACGGCGACATAGAGCTCGTCCAGCGCGGCCTTCTCGAACTGGGCCAGCGTGCCGCCCTCGAACGCCATGGCGAGCAACCGCAGCAGGGGCCAGACGAAGACGATGCCGAGCACCAGCAGCGCGGGCGCGGCGAGCATCAGCAGCGTGCGCTCCCGCGCGCGTGCGGGACTGCGCCGTGCCGCCGGCGCGCTAGCCGTGCCGGACGACATGGACATCCTCGGGCGCGAAGCCGACCGTCACGCGTTCGCCTTCTGCCGCCGGCTGTGGCTCAGACGGCCGCAGCGGCAGCCTGACGAGCAATTCCGGCCCGCCCGGAATGCTGACCCGCAGCTTGACCGAGAGGCCGAGGAAGACCGTCTCGAGCACGGTCGCCTCGGCCCGGCAGGGCAACCCGCCGGCCGCCGTGCCGATCCGCACGGCTTCCGGACGCAGCAGCAGGGTGAAGGGCGCGCCGGCCGGCACGTTCCCGTCGCCGAGCGCAATGTGGCCGAGGCCCGGCACGTCGCCGCCGCCATTCCCGTTGGAGACAGCCTCCAGGATATTCGACTCGCCGACGAAGTCCGCCGCGAAGCGGGTCGTCGGCCGCGCGTAGACTTCCGCCGGCGTGCCGATCTGTTCGATGCGTCCGGCATTCATGACCGCGATCCGGTCCGAGAGGATCAGCGCCTCCTCCTGATCGTGCGTGATGAAGAGCGCGGTCAGCCGGAGGCGCCGCTGCAGCCGGCGGACTTCCAACTGCATGGACTCGCGGAGCTTACGGTCGAGCGCGCCGAAGGGCTCGTCGAGCAGGAGCAGCCGTGGCTTGAACACGATGGCGCGGGCCAGGGCCACACGCTGCTGCTGCCCGCCTGAGAGCTGGCGCGGCAGGCGCGCGCCGTAGTCGCCGAGCTCCACCAGGGCGAGCGCCTCGGCAACCCGTTGCTCGCGCTCGGCCCTTGGTATCCGGCGCATCTCCAGCGGGAAGGCAACGTTCTGCGCCACCGTCAGATGCGGGAACAGCGCGTAGTTCTGGAAGACCATCCCCACGTCGCGGTTGCGCGGCGGCGAGAAGGTGACATCGGTGCCGCCGAGCAGGACCGACCCTTCATCGGGAACCTCGAAGCCCGCGACGACTTTCAGCAGCGTGGTCTTTCCCGATCCGGAGGGGCCGAGGATGGTCAGCAGTTCACCCTCCGCCACCGCGAGATCGACCCCCGCCAGCGCCGTCACGCTGCCGAAGCGGCGGACCGCGCCATGCACCGTCAGGTCCATGCCGGGGTCCCCGCCGCCCGCAGCCCCTCGGCCATCAGCGCCGCAGCATCCAGCGGTTCCAGGTCTCCTGCGCCTTCTGGCCGTTCTCGGTCCACCAGTCGACGCCGATCCAGAACTGCCTGGCGAGGTTCGCCGGCGTGGTCGGCAGATGCGGCCGCACCGCGGGGTCGACGAAATTCACCGTCTCGGGGTTGAGGCCCGGATAGGCGAGCTCGGTCGCGTAGACCGCCTGCTGGCGCGGATCGGTCATCACCTGGAGGAACTGGTTGCCCCAATGGGCGTTGCGGGCGCCACGCGGGATGCCGAAGGCGTTCTGCTTGGCGCTGCCGCCCTGCCATTCGACGGCGATCGGCGCGCCGCGCTTGGCGACGTCGTAGAAGCGGCCGTTCCAGCCCGAGGCGAGGACCACCTCGCGGTCCACCAGCAGCTGCGCGGGCTGCGCGCCGGTGGTCCACCACACCGTGATATGCGGCTTGATCTGGTCGAGCTTGCGGAAGGCGCGGTCCATGTCGATCGGATAGATCTTGTCCATCGCGACGCCATCGGCGAGCAGCGCGAATTCCAGGTTGTCGACCGGGTGGTTCCGCAGCGAGCGCGGCCCGGGGAACCGCCGCACGTCCCAGAATTCGGCCCAGCCCACCGGGTGCCCCTGGCTGAACACATCGGTCCGGTAGGCCAGCACGGTCGAGTACACCGAGGAGGGAAAGACATGCGTGTCGCGGACCGCCTGCGGATAGCGCGAGAGGTCGATGATGCCGAGGTCCAGCGGCTCGAGCAGGTTCATCCGCTTGGCCCGCAGGAAGTCCTGGCCGCCGAGTTCGGTCACCGTCCATTCGACATTGCCGCTTTCGACCATCGCGCGCAGCTTGCCGAAGTCGACGGGCGAGGTGTTGGTCACGCGGATGCCGTGGCGGCGCGTGAACTCGGCCTCGTAGGTCCGGCGGAACAGCTCCTGCATGGAACCGCCGGAGGCATTGACCACGATGTGGTCGGGCTTCGCCGGCGCGCCCTGGGCGAAGGCAGGCAGCGGCAGCGCGGTTGCGATGCCGCTGCCGATCAGGCCGCGGCGCGTGGTGCGGATGGTCATCACTCGTCTCCCTGCTTTGCTTCGCGGTGCTGCGGCCCGGTTGTGCCCGGTGCCGCGATGTTCGTGTTGTCAGCCTCTCCGGAACTCATCGTGATCGCATCGGCCATCGCGGTCATCCCTTTTCGTCCCGGCGATAGAGGAAGCCGCCCTCGAGCATGTCGCCGCCGCCGGCGAGACCGAGCCGCTGCAGGCGGTAGAGATGCTTGGTGAAGGCGATCGCCTCGGCGCGGCCGAGGTCCTGGGCGCGATAGGCGGCTTCCATCTCGACGCGCACGGCGACGGGCGGATGGCGGGCGATGCGCTCCGCGATGGCGCGGGCGTCGGCCATCAACCGCTCCGGCGGCACCACGCGGTTGATCAGGAAGCTGCGCTCGGCTTCCTCGGCGCTCAAGGCTTCGCCGGTCAGCAGCATCCACATCGCGGCGGTCGGCGGCATCTGGCGCAGCAGCCGCGTGGTGCCGCCGGCGCCGCCCATGCCGTACGCAACTTCGGGGAAGCCGAAGCGCGCGCCGGTGGCGGCAATGCGGATGTCGGTCAATGCGAGGAGGTAGATCAGCCCCATCCCGAGGCACCAGCCGTTTACCGCGCCGATGATGGGCTTGTGGCGCTCGATCCCGAGAACATCGCGCGACCAGGCGAAGTCGTGCGGCATTTCGCCTTCCGAACCGTGCGGCCAGAGGTGGTCGGCCAGCTGCTCGGCGGGCGTCATGTCGCGGCGCGGGGACCTGATATCGTCTCCGGCGCAGAAGGCGCGGTCCCCGGCGCCCGTCAGGATGCCGCAACGGATGCTGTTGTCGCGGAGGAAGCGCGTCAGCGCCTCATGCAGCTCCTTGTGCATCGCGGGCGTGGTGGGGTTGACGGGGCCATTCTCGATGGTGAGGACGGCTATCGCATCCTGCGTCTCGTAGCGGATCGGCATCGCGCTTCCCTCAGCCTCCCAAGCGGTCGATCGCGCCGGCACGCAGGTCGCCCCGTTCGCCGACCAGGAGGTGCTTGGCGATCTTCTGCGATGGCGTCTTGGGCAGCGCCCCGCGGTATTCGAGGAAGCGCGGCACCTTGAAGCGCGCGAGCTGCGCCGCGCAGTGCGCGAAGACGCGCTCGGCGGGCAGGTCGGCTGGCGTCAGTCCCGGCTGCAGCACCAGGCAGGCCTTCACCTCCTGGCCGCGATCGGGGTCGGGAACCGGAATCACGGCGGCTTCCTGCACGGCATCGAGCTGCAGCAGCACGGCTTCGACTTCACGCGCGGCGATGTTCTCGCCCGAGCGCCGGATCATGTCCTTCACCCGGCCGACGATGGTGTGGAAGCCGCGCTCGTCGCGGCGGAACAGGTCGCCGGTGCGGAACCATCCGCCCTCGCGGAATGCATCGGCATTGGCGTCCGGCCTGTTCCAGTATCCCTTGAGGATGCCGGGGCCGCGGATCCAGAGCTCGCCGGCCTCGCCGGGGCCGAGCTCACGCCCCTCGGGATCGCGGATGCTGGCCTCGCGGAAGGGGGATGGCAGGCCGCAGGTGCCGCTTCCCACCATCTCGACGGCTTCCGGTGGCGTGGTGAGGCCTGATCCGATCTCGGTCATGCCGAAGCTTTCGCGGGCGACGCAGTTGAACCGGCGTTCCAGCGCGGCGTGCATGTCCGCGCGCAGGCCGAAGATCGAGACGCGCTTGAGCGCCGTGCACGCGTCGTCGGGCGATTCCGGCTGCTTCAGCACGACCTGGGGGAAGATGCAGTACTCGACCCCCTCGCCGCGGACCCAGTCCATGAACCGGGTGGCGGAAGGCTTCGGCGCGACCACGAGCCGGCCGCCGAGATGCATCGCCATCAGCAGCAGCCACTGGGGATCCATGTAGTAGAAGGGCTGCGCAGCCAGGACGACGCGCACCGCGTCCCCCCCGCGCCCGGCCGCCACGCGGCCGAGGGTCAGCCAGTAGCGGTGCGTCAGCATGCAGCCCTTCGGGAACCCCGTGGTGCCGGATGTGTATTGCAGGTTGACCAGGTCATCGAGTTCAGGCCACTCTGCCGGAAGCGTGGCGGACCTGTTGTCGAGCAGTGCCGACCAGGCCCGCATGCCTTGGGGCGGCCGCCCGACCACATGGATGTTGCCGCGCTCGAGCAAGGGGCGGCCCGCCAGAAGATCGAGCAGGGCCGGCAGGCAGTCCTCGTGAATGACGAGGTGGGCCGCGCCACCGTCGCTCAGCATGTAGTCGAGCTCGCGCGGCGTGTATCCGGTGTTGACCGGGATCATCACCGCGCCCAGCCGTGCCAGGGCGAGCCAGGTGATCGGGAAGGCGGGGATGTTGGGGAGCATGACCCCCACGCGGTCGCCCGGCCGGACGCCGCGCCGCGCGAGCCCGATCGCGACGGCGCGCGTGACGGCGGCAAGGCCGGCGTAGTCGATTTCACGGAACGGGAGGCTGTCCGGCGCCTCGATGAAGCGCCAGAGCGGCGCCGCGCCATGCCGCGTGGCGGCATCATCCAGGAAGGTGCCCAGATTCGCCGCGAAGGGCGCGGCCTCGACCCGCGACCGCATCGCGGCATGGGCCGTCAGCGTCGCGTCCATCAAGGGACTGGCACGAAGCAGGCGAGCATTCGGAGCCTCCAGCCGAAACCCTGGCGCAGAGCCGAAGGTCCGACTAAACTGATAATGATGTCAATATCACAAAACGCGAGGCGTGCTGGCCCGGCAGTCGATGCGACGGAACCGGACTACGGCGCCTTCTCCTACCCGGCCTACCTGGACGATCGGCTCCGGCGTTCCGGCACCTCGCCGAAGCCGGCGCGGACGCGACTGCGCCTCATGGCAGCGATGGCCGGGTTGCTCGAGGAGGTCGGGTTCCATGCGGTGCGGGTCGCCGACATCGCGGCGCGCGCGGACCTCGCCCATGGAACCTTCTATCGTTACTGGCCGGACCGCGATGCCGCGGCGCAGGAGGTTCTGACGGACTTCATGGCCGCCATCCGTGCCCATCGGCGGGCCGCGCTGCCGAACAGCGGATTCTATGAGCGCCTCGTTGCGTCCAACCGCTACTACGTGCGGGTCTACCGCATGAATGCGGGCCTGATGCGCTGCCTGATGCAACTTGGCAACCAGGACGCCGGATTCGCCCGCATCGGCCAGGCGGCGAACCTCGGTCTCGCCGCGAGGGTCGTGCGTGCCTGGGAGCGCGCGGAGCCTGACGCGACCGCGACGTTGCCGGCGGCCGAGAAGACGGCACGCGCGCTCGCCTGCATCGCCATGGTCGAGGGCGTCCTCCGCGACCTCCATGTGCGGCCCGGCCTCGATCCCCTGGCATCCCTGACGGATGACGCCGTCGCCGACCTCCTCTCGGCATGCTGGCACCGCATCCTGCTCGGCCGAGAGCCTCCGGCGACGAGGCGGAGCCATCGACCGGAGTAGGTGCCGGCCTTCCGCGCCGCGTCGGGGCGCCGGTTGCGGCCCACGCAGCCGCCCTTCAGCGGCGCGGTTCGCCCGATCTCCGTGCGCGGGCAGGCGGCCGCGCGAACATGGCGCGAGACAGGACCTTGCCGCTGCCGTCCACGGTGAGCCGGAACACGCGCCCGTCATGGGAGAAGATCAGGCGGTGGCGCCCCTGGTGCTCGTCGATGCCCTTCTCGCAGCGGCTCGTCAGGGTGCCCTCGCGCAGGTCGCGGATGACCTCGGCGGCGTCCAGGCCGAAGGCTCGGGCGAGGTCCTCGGCGTCGATGACGAAGTCTTGGCCGTCGATGCGCACCCCGCTCATCTCGACCCCCGCCAATGGTCGTTGGCCGCCGCGATGGTCGCGAAGTTCGTTGCCACGACCTGCGAGACGGCAATCAGGGCCTCCGCATCCTCGGCATAGTCCGGCCTCAGCCGATCGCGCACCTGGGCGTCGGGCTGGGAGTACTTGATGGCCATCCGGGACAGCCTGATCGCGAGTTCAAACCCTTCGGCCGGCGTCGTCGTGATGAGGGTCGGCAGCCAGTTCTCCACGGTGAGATCCTTTTCGGCTTGGCTGAGGGTCGAAGCGCGCATCCGTGAACAGGATCCGTGATGCGGCGCCGTCGGGGTCGTCGAACTGGCCGCGTTCCAGTGCCCAGAAGAACGCACCGAGCCCGATGAGGCCCATGCCGATCGACAGCGGGATGATGATGAACGGGATCACGGTCGCGCGTCCTCGGCGCCGATCGCACGCCAGGCGTGCCAGGTGCCGTAGCCGAGCACCGGGAACACGATGACGAGGCCGAGCAGCCCCGTCGCGGCCGACAGCGCCAGCCCCAGGGCGATGATGGCCCCCCAGGCCAGCACCGGCCCCAGGTTCTGCACCGTCATCGCGAAGCTCATGCCCATGGCTGTCAGCGCATCCTGCCGTTCCGCCATCAGCATCGGGATCGAGAACAGGCTGATGGCGAAGGCGAAGGCGGCGAAGAGCCCGCCGACCGCGCCGCCGACACCGATCAGCGCCCAGCCGCGCGGTGTCGCCAGGACGTTGGTGAGCGCTTCTCCAGCGCCCGGAAATGGCGACAGCCCGAAGAACAGCGCGTAGAGCAGGTCCGCCGCGCGCAGCCAGAACAGCACCAGAAGACCGAGCATCAGCCCCGCATAGGCGACCTGACCGCCGGCTTCCGGCCGCACCAGGACCATCCCGCGCAGGCTGAGCGCACGCCCTTCCATGCGGGCGCGGCTCTTCGCGTAGAGGCCGAGCGCGAGGAAGGGCCCCACGATCAGGAAGCCGGCGATGGCGGGCAGCGCCAGATAGAGCAGCCCTGCCGCATGGAGCGCGGCCAGCACGGCAACCGACAGCGACAGCAGGAACAGCCCGTAGGCGAGGCTTGGTCCCGGCGCCGCCCGGAAATCCGCCCAGCCTGCCGCCAGCCAGTCGAGAGCCGCGCGCGCCGGCAGGTGCCGCGCGAAGACCGCGGGCGGGCGGCGGGGCGGGTTGAGTGCGGGCAGCGGTCGCAGCATCGGGGCCCCTTTCAGCAGGCCGGGCGCGCCGGCGCCTTGCCGGGCGCCGGCTGCACGCAATCGGGCATCGAGGTGAAGGCGACCGCCACGAGGTGGGCATTCGCCGCGAGGAACAGGCCGGCAATGATCACCGCGGCCAGGATGGCAGCCCGCTTCTGGGCGCGTGCACCGATCATGGCGCGGCCGCCTGCCGGTGGCCGGTGCCGAGCCGGGAGACATAGACGGCGAGGAGATTGATCTCCGCCGCGTCCAGCCGATCGGCCCAGGACGGCATCACCCCCTGCCGCCCGCCATGGATGGTGGCGAGGACCGTTGTCCGGTCGCCGCCGTAGATCCAGCGGCCGCCGGCGAGCGACGGTGCGCCGGTCCCGACGCCTCCGCTGCCGTTCTCTCCGTGGCAGGCGACGCAGTTCTCCGCGAAGATCCGTGCTCCCGCGCTGTCCTGATCCGCGTTTCCATGCGGCAGGGCGAGCACGTAGTCGGCGACGGCCTGCACCGCATCGGGCGGCAGGAGGCCGCCGCGCCCGAAGGCGGGCATCTGGGAGACGCGGGTATCGGGATGCCCGCTGTTGATGCCGACGCGCAGCGTCTCCGCGATGTCCGCGAGCGTGCCCCCCCAGAGCCAGTCGGCATCGGTCAGGTCGGGGAAGCCCGGGCCGCCCGTGGCGCGCATGCCGTGGCAGGCGCCGCAATTGTCGGCGAAGAGCCGCCGCGCCGCCGGCATCGCCCGCGCCATCAGCGCCGCATCACCGGCGAGCGCATCGAGGTCGCCGGAGGCGAAGCGCGCCATCCAGTCGTCGCGGGCCCTCTCGAGTGCCGCGTAGCCCTGCATCGCCTCCTGCCGGTCGTCGAGGCCGAGGAGCCCGCGCGTGAAATCGCGCCCGATCGGCCAGGCCGGCAGCAGCACCCAGGCGATGACCGAATAGAGGAAGGTCAGCGCCAGCGCCCAGATGACGATGCGCGGGAAGGGCGTGTTGAGTTCCCGGATGCCGTTCCAGACATGGCCCGTCGTCTCGTAGCCGGTCACCGGATCGATCTCCGCCTCGTGGTGCTGCTGCTCCGCGCTCATGGGTTGCGCCCCGGCACGTCGCCGCCGCCGATGATCGAACGTGCCGCGCGCTCATATGCGGCCTTGCGGCTCGGCCGGTAGGCCAGCACCACGACGACGGCGAAGAAGCCCATCATCCACAGCAGGCCGAAGGTCTTGGCGAGGAAGACGAGGATGTCGTGCGTCATGCGCGCCTCCCCTGCCTAAGGCGCCGTGTGGGCCGCCGTCGTCAGGCGGCCGAGGGATTGCAGATAGGCCACCACGGCATCCATCTCCGTCAGGCGCGCGGGGTCGCCGCCGAAGGGGCGGACCGCCGGGCGCTCGCCATAGCGTTCCGCGAAACCGGCCGCGCCTGCGCCGTCGGGGCGCGCCTGCGCCAGCGCGTCGGCGGCGGCATTGGCGATCCCTGCGGGCGTATAGGGCACGCCGAGCCTCGCCAGCGTCGCCATCTGCGCGGAGAGCGGCGTGGTATCGAGCGGCGTGGACGCAAGCCAGGGATAGGCCGGCATGATCGAGGCCGGGACGACCGCGCGCGGGTTCACGAGATGCGCCACATGCCAGGCGTCGGAATACTTCTCGCCCACGCGCGCGAGATCGGGGCCGGTGCGCTTCGAGCCCCAGAGCATCGGGTGGTCGTAGGCGGATTCCGCGGCGAGGGAATAGGGGCCGAACCGGTCGATCTCGTCGGCCAGGGTGCGGATCATCTGGCTGTGGCAGGCGTAGCAGCCTTCGCGGATGTAGATCTCGCGCCCGGCGAGTTCGAGCGGCGTGTGCGGGCGGAGATCCGCGGGCAACTCCACGGTCTCGTCGATGGTGAAGAGGGGCGCGATCTCCACCAGCCCGCCGATGGAGGCCGCGACGATGATGGCCGCAACCAGCCCCATCGAGACGCGTTCGAGGTTGTAGTGCAGACGCAGCATGGGCCTACTCCGCGGGCTGGGCGAAAAGCGGCCGGTCCATCGCGCCGGCGCCCGCGGGCGCCGCCAGCATCGTCGCGCGGACGTTCAGCGCGCAGATGACCGCGCCGGCAAGGAACAGCGCGCCGCCGGCCGTGCGCATCAGGTAGTAGGGGGCCATCGCGATCACCGATTCCAGGAAGCTGTAGGCGAGCCCGCCATCGGCGCCGTAGGTCCGCCACATCAGCCCCTGGGTGATGCCGGCGTTCCACATCGCGACGACATAGACCAGCGTGCCCGCGACGGAGAGCCAGAAGTGCCATTCGATCGCGCGCGGCCAGGCCATCGCCTCCCGCCCGGACAACTGCGGCACCAGCGTGTAGAGCGCGCCGAAGATGATCATCGCCACCCAGCCCAGCGTGCCGGAATGCACGTGGCCCACGGTCCAGTCCGTGTAGTGCGAGAGCGAGTTGACCGGACGGATGGCGAGGAAGGAACCCTCGAAGGTCGAGAGGCCGTAGAACACCGCCGCGACGAACATGAAGCGCAGCGTCGCGTCGTCGCGCACCTTGTGCCAGGCGCCGTTGAGCGTGGCGATCGCATTGCCGGCCGAGGCCCAGGAGGGCACGAGCAGCATGACGGAGAAGGTCATGCCCAGCGTCTGCACCCAATAGGGCAGGGCGGTGTAGTGCAGGTGGTGCGAACCGACCCAGATGTAGAAGAAGACGATGCCCCAGAAGCTGACGATGGAGAGCCGGTAGGACCAGATCGGCCGTTCCGAGCGCACCGGCAGGAAGTAGTAGAGCATCCCGAGGAAGCCCGAGGTCAGGAAGAAGGCCACCGCATTGTGCCCGTACCACCACTGCACCATGGCGTCCTGCACGCCCGCCCAGATCGTGAAGCTCCTCGACCCCGCGAAACTGACCGGCAGGGCGATGTTGTTGACGATGTGCAGCATCGCCACCACCAGGATGAAGGCGAGATAGTACCAGTTGGCGACATAGATGTGCGGCTCGTTGCGGCGCGCCAGCGTACGCAGGTAGAGGGCGAAATAGGCGATCCAGACCACCACCAGCCAGAGGTCGGCGTACCACTCGGCCTCGGCGTATTCCTTGGATTGCGTGCTGCCCATCAGGTAGCCGGTGACCGCCCAGGCGCAGAACAGGTTGTAGCCGATCAGCACGAACCAGGGCGTGACGGAATCCGCGAGCCGCGCCCGCGAGGTCCGCTGCAGGACGTGCAGCGACGTCGCGATCAGCGCATTGCCGCCGAAGCCGAAGATGACGCCGGTGGTGTGCACCGGGCGCAGCCGGCCGAAGCTGGTGGCGGGCCAGAGCGGGGTCGCCTCCGGCCAGTAGAGCAGCGCCGCGACCCAGACGCCGACCGCCATGCCGATCATCGCCCAGACGAGCGTCATGGCGATGCCGAAGCGCGTCGGCGCGTCGTAGTACATCCCCGCGCGTCCGGCGGGTGCATCGGGCTCGAACAGCGAGCCGGCGAGGGCGAAGGCGAGCAGGATGCCGAGCGCCAGCGCCATCGCGCCATGCACCGCCATGGGTCCCTCCTTGGCCGCCCCCAGCATGATGAGGCCGAGGACCGCGAGGCCGATGGCGAGGACAAGACTGCGGCGGCGCTCGGGAAGGCTGAGCGAAGCGATCATCAAGGCAACCTCGTTCTCGATGCACGCGGCCTTCGCGTCCGGAATTTGCCGTCCGGTCACCAACCGTGCGCGGGCGCGAGCAATCACCTCGCGGCCGGCGGCATCCTCGCGCGCTAAATTGGTATCGTCAATACCACAATAGGCACATACGCGCATGGACGGGCCAACCGCCGGCCGCGAGGCCGGCCATCGTGGCCGCTTGCCGGTCCTGTCGCTGGTTTATGCCGCGGAGTGCCGGTGGCTCATCGCCGCCGGCCGGAGCGTGGCCGCGGCACGCCGCAGCCGGCACCGTCCCGGACCCCGTGACGCGCCATGCCGGCCTGCCCCGTCGTCACGCCTGCCGGGGTGCAGGCGCGGCCTGGCTTCGGTGCCCGCCGGCGCCTGGGCGGGCAGGCCGATAGAAGCAGGCCATCTGCGCACCGGCGCTGTCGGCGCTCCACGACCGCGATGGCCATGACCGCCTTCGGCCTGCCGTCTCCGGTGCCGCAGGGCGCGCGCCGGGCGCGCCCCCTGCGGCGGTCAGGGTCCGGTCAATCCAGCCCCAGGGTCCCGCGAAGCCGGGACAGGTCCTCCGCGAGGGCGGTGATCGGCCCTTGCAGGCCGTTGCGGTCGGCCGCGCTCAGCTTCTCGTAGCTCTCGAAGCCGCCATCCGCCGTGCGGTAGCGCGCGAGGATCGCGGCCACCTGCGCGAAATTCGCCTCGATGCGCGCGAGCAGGGCCGCGTCCCGCGCCCGCAGCGCCGGCGTGAAGAGCTCGACGATCTTGCGCGCACCCTCCACATTCGCGTTGAAGTCCCACAGGTCGGTGTGGCTGTAGCGGTCCTCCTCACCGGAGATCTTGGTGGCCGCCACCTCCTCGATCAGCACCGCCGCGCCGCCCACCACCTTGTCGGGCGGTAGGACAAGGTCGCGGATGCGCAACTCCAGATCCTGCACGTCCGAAAGCAGCCGCTCGGCGATCGGCACCAGGCCATCGGTCGAACCCTTCGCGAAGAGCCCGTATTCCAGGCGATGGAAGCCGGTGAAGGCGGGATCCTGCTCGGCGCCGTCATAGTCGTCGGCGCGCGCGTCGATGCTCTTGTCGAGATCGCTGAACAGCTCGGCGATAGGCTCGATGCGTTCGTAATGCGTGCGCGTCGGCGCGTAGAGGCTGCGCGCGCGGGCCAGGTCGCCCGCCTTGATCGCCTCGACAAAGCTGCGCGTCGCCCGCACCAGGGCCTGCACCTCGCCGAGGACATAGAGCTTGTACTGGGCGATCGGCTCGGCGAGGTCGAGCGTGGTGGCCGGAGCGGCGCGGCCGGCGCGCGGCGTCGCGGCGGCGAGAAGAGCCGCGGCGGCGAGGAGCCCGCGACGCGTGGAGAAACGGAATGGCAGCACGGTGGGGCTCTCCTTCAAGGGACGATGCGGCGTTCAGGCGGCCTCGATCAGTGCCTGGCCGAGATAGGCGGCGGGCTCCGCGGCACCGGGCAGGACGAAGAAGTACCCGCCGCCGGTGGGACGGATGTATTCCTCGAGCGGCTCACCGTTCAGGCGCTGCTGCGCGGCGATGAAGGCCTTCTCCAGGTTGCGCTGGAAGCAGATGAAGATCAGGCCCATGTCGAGCTGCCCGGACCGCGTCACGCCGCGCGAGTAGTTGTAGGGACGGCGCAGCATCAGGCTGTCGGCCGTTTCGGGCGTCCGCGGATTGGCGAGGCGGATATGGGCGTCGAGGGGGATGCGCAGGCCCTCGGGATCGCTCGCGTAGTCGGGCAGGTCCTTCTCGTGCGCCTGGCCGAGCGGCGCGCCCTCGTTCTTGTCGCGGCCGAAGATGCGTTCCTGCTCGCGCAGAGGCGTGCGGTCCCAGCGCTCGACGAAATTGCGGATGATCCGCACCGCCTGGTAGCTGCCGCCTTTGGCCCAGGCCGGTTCGCCGTCGCTCTCCCCGACCCAGACATGGCGCTGCATCAGGGCCCGATCGGAGGTGTCGAGGTTGGCCGTGCCGTCCTTGAACCCGAGCAGGTTGCGCGGCGTCCCGCTGCGGTCCGCGGGCAGCGTGCCGTCGATCTTCCACCGCAGGCGCAAAAGGTCGGGCGTCGCCCGGACCAGCGCGCGCAGCGCATGGATGGTCGCAAGCGGCGATTCCGCGCAGATCTGCAGCAGCAGGTCACCATGGCACCAGTCGCGATCGAGCGCGTCGTTCGGGAAGCGGCGCATGGCCTGCAGGTGCCGCGGCTTCAGCGGCGAGAGCCCGTAGCGATCGTCGAACAGCGAAGCGCCGAGCGCCACCGTCACTGTCAGGCGCTGCGGCGTGATCACCGGCCCCAGCACGCCGGAATCCGCGGGCGGGAAGCGCGGGTCCTGTGCGGGCGGCGTGCCGCCGGCCATGAGGAAGGCGATGCGCTCGCTCAGCGTGCGGAACAGCCGTTCGAGGTCGGCGCGATCCGCCGCCAGCACGTCGAAGGCGGCGATGATCGCCGCCGGCGGCGGCGCGTTCAGGATGCCGGCCTGATGCGGGCCGAGGAATGGAATCGCGGCGTGGGCGGCATCGGTGGCCGTCGCGGCCGCCGTGGCGGAGGCCAACGCGCCGGCGCCGCCGGCGAGGCCGATCAGGAGGCCGCGCCGGCCGGCGCCAAAGGGACAGCTTCTCCGGGTCATGCCGGCGCCACCTTCATGGTTCAGCCCACCCGCAGGCGCGGGGCCAGGTTGTCGAGATCGGCGGCCAGCGCGTCGCGCGCCGCCGCATCGCCCCGCCGTGTGGCGGCGAGCTGGTTGTCGAGCCGGCCGGCCAGGGCAGGATCGGCATGGGCCGCCAGGGGGCGCAGGAGGGTGACGATGCGCGCGACTCCCTCCAGCGCAGCATCTTCCGGCGGCATGGGGCCGCGCAGGGTCTGCGCCGCCGCCTCGGCCATCGCGGCGGGCGTGGCGCGCAGGGTCGTGACGCGCGCAGCCAGCGTCTCGGCGCCCGCCGCCAGCGTGGCGGCCGCGGCATCCATCGCCGTATTGGTCCCGGCCTGCGCGGCGATGCGGGACAATGCGTCGTCGACGGGCTGGATCGCGCCCGCCGCATCGGGAAGCTGGAGCAGCGCGGGGCGCAGGCGACCCGCCGCCGCCTGAGCCTCGGCGACCAGGTTGCGGACGCGCGGCAGGTCGCGCGCGGCGAGCGCATCGGCGAGATCCTCCGCGGCCTCCCGCAGCGCCATCGCCTGCAGCGTCACATAGACCCGGTATTCGGCCATCGGGCCGAGAAGGTCCCGCGCGGTCGGCCGCCAGGGGCCGGTCTCGCTGGCAGGCAGCACGATGAGCCGCCCGCGGCGGGTGCCGATCCGCCCGCAGGTCATGGCGTAGGTTCCCGGATCGAGGCGCGCGGTCAGCCCCTGGCCCAGTCCTGGCGCGATGTTCTCGCGTTCCTCCAGCACCATCACTCCGTCGAGGATCTCCCATTCCAGGGCACGGTCGCTGTGGTTGACGATGCGGAAGGCGGTCCGGCCGGCGGTCACGCTCACCTCGGACGGGCTGCAGCCCGTGGGCGTGACGGTGACCGTCACGACGGATGCGTCCGCGTCCGCCCGGCGCGCGGGTTCCTGCCAGGCCACCGCCGCGCCGAGGCCGACCACCGCGATGGCGAGCAGGCTGAAGGCGACCATCGCCGGGCGCAGCAGGCGCGGGGGCAGGGTGGTGGCGGTCGGTTGCTCCGCCGCTGCCGCCGCGACCGGCGACACCGGCCGCAGGAACAGCGGCAGTGCCACCAACAGGTACAGGAGGTAGGCCAGGGCTTCCCCCAGTACCGGCCGCTCCAGATAGCCAAACAGGCCGCCCAGCGCCGATCCCAGCAGGCTGTCGGCCGGCAGCACGGAGCCGAAGTCGAAGACCACGCGCTGGAGGCCGTTCCACAGCCCGGCCTCGTGCAGGGCCCGCAGGGCGCCGGCGAGCAGGCCGGCGGCGACGAAGAGGATCAGCACGCCGCTCCAGCGGAAGAAGTGCTTCAGGTTGAGCCGCAGGCCGCCCCAGAAGATGCCGAGCCCCGAAAGGACGGCGGCGAGCAACCCGGCGGCCGCGCCGATCGGTGCCGCCCAGCCCTGGCTCTGCTTCGTCACGGCGAGCAGGAAGACCGTCGCCTCCAGCCCCTCGCGCACCACCGCCAGGAATACCATGCCGACCAGCGCGATGCCGCGGCCTTCGCCTGCCAGGCTGGCTTCGATCCGTCCGTGCAGTTCGGCCTTCACCGAGGCGCCGGCGCGCCGCATCCAGAACACCATGCCGGTGAGGATCGCCACCGCGACCAGGGCCACCGCGGCCTCGAAGATCTCCTGACCGCGCTGCGGGAACTCGGTGCTCAGGAGTTCGATGGCCAGGCCCGCGGCGAGGCTTGCCAGCACGCCCGCGCCGATCCCGAGCCAGACGAGAGGCAGCCAGGCCTGCCGGCCGGTGCGGGCAAGGTAGCCGGCAATGAGGCCGGCGATCAGTGCGGCTTCGAGGCCCTCCCGGAACATGATGAGGAATGGGACAAACATGGATGGCTCAGGTCAGGGTTCCGACGGCAAGGTTCTGCATCGGGCGGGACCAAGGTCGCAGGACGGAGGGCCCTTGGGCCGCTTCATGCCGTTCCCTTTAGCCCCAAAGACGTACTCTGCAAATGCGAATGAATAGCATTTACCAAAGTTAATGGAACCGGCATCGCGGGCGCGGATTGGCGGCGGCGCCCGCCCCGTCCGGGCTGCCGCGGAGAGGGGGCCTGCGCGGCCGGCCGTCCCTGCAGCGTCGCGGTGCCCGCATGGCCTCATGGAACGTCCGGCTTCACGGTCCGGACGGGAAGCAGCCTCAGGAGGCGCCCTTCACATGCCAGCCATCGAGCCGGTCGCGCAGCTGATAGGCGGTGCCGACCAGCGGCATGAACCAGGGCTTGCCCGTGTAGAAAGGCCGGGCCGGGAACGCCAGCCGCGTGAAGGCCGAGACGCTGTTCCCGCCGCCCAGGATCTGCTGTGCCGCAACGCGCCCGAAATGCGTCATCGCCACCACGCCGCTCCCGTTGCAGCCAAGGGCGTAGTGGATGCCCTCATGCACGCCGACATGCGGCATCATGTCGAAGGCGAAGGCGACATTGCCGAACCAGGCATGGGTGATGCGCACCCCGGCGAGGCCGGGCATCAGGTCCACCATGAAGCGATGCAGGCGCACCGCCGCGCGGCGCGCGTCGTTGTCCACGAAGCTCGCGCGGCCGCCGAAGAGGACGCGCGTATGGTCCGGCGAGGGCCGGAAATAATACAGGATCTTCTTGGTATCCCCGTAGACTCGCAGCTTCGGCAGGGCGGCGCGCACACGCTCCTCGCCGATCTGCTCCGTCGCGATCATGTAGCTCGCGACCGGGATCAGCCGCCGCCGGTGCCAGGGCGAGGCCGGCCCGGTATAGCCGTTGGTCGCGAGCATCAGGTGCTTCGCGCGCAGCGGGCCGCGGCTCGTCCGCAGCAGGAAGGTCCCGACGGCCTGCCGCGCCTGGCCGCGGAACTCCACGCCGCCGATCAGCGTCGCCCCGGTTCGCGCAGCAGCCTGCGCCAGGGATCGCACATACTTGCCCGGGTGGATCGAGGCGGCGCGCAACAGCAGCATGCCGCCGAAGTAGCGGTCGGTCGCGATCTCCTCCCGCACGCGATCGCGTGGGTAGAGGAAGGCTTCCTCGCTGCCGGTCGCGTTGATCATGTCGGCGCGGCGCTTCAGCGCGTCCATGGCCTTGGCCGCATGGGCGCCGACGAAGCGCCCGCAGCGGACATATTCGGCGTCGAGCTTCTCCCGCGCCACCAGGGCCTCGAAATCCTCGAAGGCCTGCTCGCCCTCGGCGGCGAGTTCCGCGACGAAATCGGCGCCGAAGGTCTCCACCAGGTCGGAGCGCACCTTGCCCAGGCTGCCTGCCCCGCTGAGCGCGCCGCCATTGCGCGAGGACGCGCCCCAGCCGATCGGCTCCCGGTCGATGACCAGCGCCTTCACGCCGTTGCGGCCCAGTTCCAGCGCGGTCGCGAGCCCGGCGATGCCGCCGCCGACGATGACGGCCTCGGCGCTGTCCGGAAGGGGGGCTTCGGCCGGCATCGGGGGCGCTTCCTCCCACCAGTAGGGGCGCTCGGCGAAGCCGGGGGCGAAGGGCGCGGATGTGTCGGTCATGCCGGCTGACGCTAGAGCAGATCCCGATCAGGCGGAATCACCCGATCGGGTGAAGATGCTCGCGGAAACAACGGGCTGGAGACGATGCCGTGAGCCAGGGCGAACGGGAACGGCTCCAGCACGCACGCGCCGTTTCCCCAGGGGGCGGAATGTGAAGCCCGCCCTGTCACGGCGATGTCGTCGCGCGGGGCGAAGCTGGGCTAGGAGAGGACATCCCATGCCCGACCCTGCATCCCTCAGATCCGCCGCCTTCGTCATCCCGCCCGACCATCCCGCCCTGGCCGGCCATTTCCCCGGCCGCCCGATCGTGCCGGGCGTGGTGCTGCTCGACAGCGTCGGCGTGGCGGCCCGGACCGTCTTTGCCCTCGGTGAGCCCAGCGGGCTGCCCCGCGCAAAATTCGCCGCCCCCGTGCTGCCGGGCGAGGAGGTCCGCATCGCCTTCGAGCGCCGCGGCACGGCGCGGGTCGCCTTTACGCTGAGCGTCGGGGAACGGGCCGTCGCGCGCGGGGACATGGCCTTCGCGCCATGAGCGGCGACTGGGCCGCCACGCCCGAGCGCGGGAACGGCGGGGCGCTCCGGCTGATGGCCCGCATCGCGCTCGGGCTCGGCTGGCCTGTGGCGCAGGCCCTGCTCCGCCCGGTGACGCTGTTCTATCTCGCGACCTCCCCGGCGGCCCAGAAGCGCGCGGCGCGGCGCTACCTCGGCCGGGCACTGGGGCGGGAGGCGCGTTGGCGTGACCTCTGGCGGCTCTATTTCTGCTTCGCCTCCACCATGCTCGACCGCGTCTTCCTGCTGACGGGCCGCGCGGCGGGCTACCAGGTGGAGATCACCGGGCTCGAGACCTTGCGCGGCGCGGCGGGGCGGGGGCAGGGCCTGGTCCTGCTCGGCGCGCATATGGGCTCCTTCGACGCGCTGCGCGCCGTGGGCGGCGCCGACGCGCCGGTCGAGGTCCGGATGCTCATGCACACCGGCAATGCCGGCCCGGCGGATGCGCTGTTCGACAGCCTCGACCCCACGCGGCGGTCGGCCGTGATCGAGCTCGGCCGGGCGGAGGCGATGCTCGAGGCGCGCGAGGTGATCGAGCGCGGCGGCGTCGTCGGGATGCTCGCCGACCGGGCGCCGCGCGGGGAGCGGATGCTGGAAGTCGATTTCCTCGGCAGCCCGGCGCCCTTCCCGGGGGGACCGATGACGGTCGCGGCGGTGCTGCGCGCGCCGGTCGTGCTGGGCTTCGGCCTCTGGCTCGGCCCGCGGCGCTATGCGCTGCGCTTCGAGGAGTTCGTGTCCGCCGTCGACCTGCCGCGGGACCGCCGGGAGGCGGCGCTGCGCGGCTGGATCGCCCGATATGCCGAGCGCCTCGGCGAGATGTGTCGCGCCCATCCCTACAACTGGTTCAACTTCTACGATTTCTGGCGGGAGGAGGAGCGGTAGCGGCCATGGACGACGTGTTCGACCGGCGCGAGGGCCGCCCTCGCGCCCGCAACGTTCTGGGCGGCGCCTTGCTGCCCTGCTCCATCGCGCCGCTCACCGGCTTCTATCGCGACGGCTGCTGCAACACCGGGCCGGGCGACATCGGCCTGCACGTCGTCTGCGCCGAGATGACCGAGGCCTTCCTCGCCTTCAGCCGCGGGGCCGGCAACGATCTTTCGACGCCCATTCCGGAATTCGGCTTCGCCGGGCTGAAGCCGGGCGACCGCTGGTGCCTCTGCGCGGCCCGGTGGGAGGAGGCGCGGCGTGCCGGAGTCGCGCCGCCGGTGCTGCTCGAGGCGACGCACGAATCGGCGTTGCAGGTCGCGGCGCGGGAGCACCTCCTCGCGCACGCGATCGACGGACCGTGACGCCCTACGCCCGCTCCGACTGCCGCTGGCGCTGGGCGGCGAGGCGCGACAGCACCGTCTCGGCATCGTAGGGCTTGCCGATCAGTTCGAAATCCCCGGCGCCGCCATGCTGGGCGAGCGCCTCGGCCGCATAGCCCGAGGCGAGGAGGACGCCGATCTTCGGGCGCAGCCGCCGCGCCTCCCGCGCCAGGTCCACGCCCGTCATGCCGCCCGGCATCACCACGTCGCTGAACAGGATGTCGACATGCGCGCCCTCCCGCAGCAGGGCGAGGGCGGTGGGCCCGTCCGGCGCGGCGAGAACGGCGTAGCCGGCGTCCTGCAGCATGTCGACGGCGACCGCCCGGACCGCGGGCTCGTCCTCCACCACCATCACGGTCGAGCCGGTGCCGGAATGCGCCTGCGGGCGGGCGGCCGCGATCGTCCCGCTGGTCGGCGGATCGATCGCCGAGCCGAGCGGCAGGTAGAGCGTCACCGCGGTGCCCCGCCGCGGGGCGGACTGGATCGAGACGTGGCCGCCGATCTGCCGCACGAAGCCGAACACCTGCGACAGGCCGAGGCCCGTGCCCTGTCCGGGCGCCTTGGTGGTGAAGAAGGGCTCGAAGGCGCGCTCACGGACATCGGGCGACATGCCCTGGCCGGTGTCACGCACTTCGATCGCGACATAGGGACCTGGCTGGGCTTCGGAATTGCCGGCGAGCGCCTGTTCCTGCAACCAGGCGCGCCGCGTGGTGATGCGCAGCGTGCCGCCCTTGGGCATGGCGTCCCGGGCGTTGATCGCGAGGTTGAGCAGCGCTGCCTCGAGCTGCGCGGCGTCGGCGTTGCAGGCCGGCAGGTTCGGGTCGAGCGTGAGCTCGACCGAGGTGGTCTCGTCCAAGGCCCGCCGCAGCAGGGGCAGGAAGTTCCGCACGAGCGCATTGGCGTCCACGGTCGCCAGCGTCAGCGGCTGGCGCCTGGCGAAGGCGAGCAGGCTTGCATTGAGCCGTGCGCCACGGTCCACGGCGGCGACCGTCGCGGCGATCAGGCGCTTCGTGCGCTCATCCGCGCTGGGGCCGAGGTGGCGTTCGAGCGAACGGGCGGTGCCCAGGATGGCGGTGAGCAGGTTGTTGAAGTCATGGGCCACGCCACCGGTCAGGCGCCCGAGCCCTTCGAGCCGCTGCGCATTGCGCAGGCCCTCCTCGGCGGCCTCGCGCCGCGCGATCTCGGCGCGCAACTCGGCGGCATTGGCTTCCAGCCGCTCGAGCGTGGCGGCGTCCGAATGATCCGTGCTGCGGACGCGAAGGGCGAAGAGGATGAAGGCCAGGGCCAGCGCCAGGCTGACGCCGAGATTGAGGATGTTGCTGTGCAGCCAGCTTTCCATCGAGGGGCGGGGCACGACGTGGACGACGATCAGCGGATAGGGCCCGACCCGCTGCCAGGCGACCACCTGCAGCGTTCCCTCGCCGAAGGGGTCGGCCAGGATGGGCGTGGTTTCGCCGGCGGCGACGGCGGCGCGGAGCGGATCGTCGGCCGGCAGCGCCCGCGGGGGCGCCTCCGGCGCGTCGCTGCGCATCAGGATCGTGCCGTCGCCGCGCATCAGCGCGAAGCGGCTGCCCTGGCTGCCGAAGGGCCCCAGTGATGCGAAGAGGCTTTGCGCCTGCAGCGCGGCGTAGAGCGCGCCATCGGGCGGGCGACCCTCCGGGCCTCGGGCGCGGCCCGCCAGCAGCAACTGCGGCGTCGTGAAGGCGTCGCGCGGGGGCACCTCTATGATCGGGTCGCGGGGGACGTCGCGCTGGCGGCGCGGCGGCTCGAGGCCCGAGAGGTCCGCATTGGTGCCCGGTTCCAGGCCGATCGACGCGCCCAGGCGCCCGTCCGGCCGCACCATGACAAAGCCGGCGAGGTGCGGCAGGCTCTGCTCGAAGCGGCGCATCTCCCCCAGAAGCGCAGTGCGGCGCGCCTGGATCTGCCCCCAGTTCAGGGAGGCGGTGAGGTCGTCCAGGCGATCGACCGCGAGGAGGCCGGCCTGCAGGGCGATGACCGTCTGCTCGGAGGCGCGGACGCTCGCGAGGATCGCGCTCTGCTGGGTCGAACCCTGTCGGTGGGACTGGTCGTGGAGCGTCAGGACAAGGAAGACGAGGGCCGGCAGCACCAGCGCCGTGACGAAGATCAGCGCCGTGACGAGAGGCGGTCTGGTCGCCAGCCGGATCGTCCTGGACCGATCGTACACGCCTATCGTCCCCAGCCGGTGTCTGAACGGCGTTTTGCCATCGTCGTGCCGCGCCGCCGGCGGGCCGTCATGGCCAGGCAGCGCCGGCCATGGTGCCCGTTCCACGAGGCAGACAGCATTGCCTCAATCGCGGCCGCGCGATCAAGATCCGGCAAGAGGCCTCATTCGGCCGCGGGGGCCTCGGCAAGCCGGCGGCGGCGGCTGAGGCGCCACTCCTGCGCCAGCGCCATCACCGAGGTCAGCAGCATGAAGGAGGCCGAGGCGACGAAGATCAGCAGCGGCGTGCCGGAATCGAGCAGCCAGCCGAACAGCGGCGGCCCGACCATCCCCCCCAGGTTGAAGCCGGTGGAGACGATGCCGAACACCGCGCCCGCCTGGCCGGGCGGCGCGGCCGCCCGCACCAGCATGTCCCGCGAGGGCATGATCATGCCCGAAAGGAAGCCGGCGACCGCCATGACCGGCACCAGGGCGATGCCGCCGACGATGCCGGTCCCGACCAGCAGCACCAGCGTGGCGGAGGCCCCGAAGCCGACGGCGGCGACGAAGCCGTGATGCCGGGTCCGGTCGGCCACGGTGCCGCCGAACAGCACGCCGCCCGCGCTGGCGAAGAGGAAGGCGGTCAACGCCGCGTTCGCCAGCGTGAGGGAGAGCCCCTGCCCGTCCACCCAGGCGGCGACCGAGAAATTCTGCAGGCCGCCATTGGACAGGGCGAGGGTGACGAAGAAGACGGTCATCGCCAGCACCGCCGGCGAGAGCACCCGCGTCGGCACCCCGCCCGCCGCGGCCTTGGCCGGTGCCGGCTTTGGCGCGGCCTCCGGCATGCGCCCGAAGATCAGCGGCAGGGCGGCGAGCGGGCCCATCGCCCCCGCGACCATCAGCGCCGCCGGCATGCCGAAGCCCGCCGCGATGCCGAGCACGAGCGCCGGCGCGATCGCGCCGCCGAGGAAGCCCGCGAAGGTGTGGATCGAGAAGGCCCGGCCGACCCGCGCCTCCCCGATCGAGGCGCCGAGGATGGCGTAGTCGGCCGGGTGGTAGACGCTGTTGGCCAGGCCCGCGAGCGCGCCCGCCGCGATCAGCCAGGCGTATCCGCCGGTCAGCCCGAGCAGGATGAAGGCGCTGCCCCCGAGCATCAGCGCCGCCGCCAGCATCCGCCGCGGCCCCAGCCGGTCCACCACGAAGCCCATCGGCGCCTGGGTGAAGAAGGAGACGACGTTGAACACGGTCAGCGCCAGGCCGAGTTCCACGTAGGAGACGCCGAGGCTGTCCTTCAGCAGCGGAAACAGCGGCGGCAGCACCAGGTAGTGGACATGGCTGACGAAATGCGCCGCGCAGATCTGCGCCAGCGTCCGCTTCTCCTGGGGGGTCCAGCCGGCGGCCATGTCAGTGCGCCTCGGCCCAGGAATGACCGGTGCCGACCTCGACCGAGAGGGGCACCCGCAGCGTCGCGACGTTTTCCATGATGTCCTTCACCACGGCGGAGGTGGCCTCGACCTCGGCCTCCGGCACCTCGAAGACCAGCTCGTCATGCACCTGCAGCAGCATCCGGGCCTTGAGGCCGGCCTCGGCCAGCGCGCGGGGCAGGCGGACCATGGCGCGCTTGATGATCTCGGCGGCGCCTCCCTGGAAGGGGGCGTTGATGGCGGCGCGCTCGGCCCCGGCGCGGCGCACCGGGTCCTTGGCCGAGATCTCGGGAATCCAGAGCTTGCGGCCGAAGGGCGTGCGGACGAAGCCGTTGGTCCGCGCTTCCTCCTTCAGCCGTTCCATCTCCTGCCGGATGCCGGGGTACTGGGCGAAGTAGGCGTCGATGATGGCGCGGCCCTCGGCCGGCGGGATGCCGAGGCGGGCCGCGAGGCCGAAGGCCGACATGCCGTAGATGATGCCGAAGTTGATCGTCTTGGCGCGCCGACGGGCTTCCTTGTCCACCTTGCCGGGCGTCAGGCGGAAGATCTCCGCCGCGGTGCGGGCATGGATGTCCTCGCCGTGCTCGAAGGCCTCGCGCAGCGTCGGCACCTCGGCGAGGTGGGCGAGCAGGCGGAGCTCGATCTGCGAATAATCGGCCGAGAGGAGCAGGTTGCCGGGCTCGGCCACGAAGGCGCGGCGGATGCGCAGCCCTTCCTCCGACCGCACCGGGATGTTCTGCAGGTTCGGGTCGTTCGAGGACAGCCGCCCCGTGCTGGTCCCCGCCATGCCGTAGGAGGTGTGCACGCGCCGGTCGGCGGGATCGATCTGCGCGGCCAGCGCCTCGACATAGGTGGATTTCAGCTTCGCGAGCTGCCGCCAGTCGAGCACCCGTGCGGCGAGCTCGACGCCCTGCGCGGAGAGGTCCTCGAGCACGGAGGCATCCGTCGAATAGGCGCCGGTCTTCCCCTTGCGCCCGCCCGGCAGCTTCATCTCATCGAACAGGATCTCGCCGAGCTGCTTGGGCGACCCGACGTTGAACTCGCGGCCGGCAAGCCTGTGGATCTCCTTCTCGAGCACCACCAGGCGGGCGGCGAAATCCTCCCCGATGCGGGCGAGCTCCGCACCGTCGACCTTGATGCCGGCGGCTTCCATGCCGCGCAGCACGCCGACCATGCGCCGCTCCACCTGCTCGTAGAGCGCGAGCGCGCCTTCCTCCCGCAGCCGCGGCTTCAGCAGCAGCCAGAGGCGCAGCGTCACGTCGGCATCCTCGGCGGCGTATTCGGTGGCCTTGTCGAGCGCCACCTGGCCGAAGGGGATGCGCGCCTTGCCCGTGCCGGTCACCGCATCGAACTTGATCGGCGCGTGGTTGAGATGGAGCACCGAGAGCTCGTCCATCCCCTGCCCGTTCTTCCCCGCCGTCATGGCGTAGGAGATCATCATCGTGTCGTCGATCGGCGCGATGGTCCCGAAGCCGCCGTTCTCGGCACGGGCGAAGACCTCGAGGTCGTATTTCGCGTGCTGGAACACCTTCAGCACGGTCGGATCCTCGAGCAGCGGCCGCAGCAGGTCGAAGGCACGCTCGGGCGCGATCTGCTCGGGCGCCGGGCCCGACAGCATGTCATTGCCGCCGCCGTGGCGGATCGGGACGTAGCAGGCCCTGCCCGGCGCGGTGGCCAGGGAGAAGCCGACCATGCTCGCCCGGCGGGCATCGAGGCTGTCCGTCTCGGTGTCGATCCCGATCACCCCGGCCTCGGTCGCGGCGGCGATCCAGCGCGCCAGCGCCTCCTCGGTGGTGACCGTCTCATATGCGCCGAAGGGCGCGGCGAGATCCGGGGCGACCGGGCCAGGCGTCGGCGCATGCCGCAGCGCCGCAGGCGGTGCGCCGCGGCGGGGCGCCTCGTTCCCCTCGCCGAGCTTGCCCATCCGCGCCAGGATCGAGCGGAAGCCCATGGTCCGCAGGAAATGTTCCAGCTTGTGATCGCCGGGCGGCTTCGCCGCGAAGTCGTCGACCGGGGCAGGCAGGGGCGCATCGGCGTCGAGCGTCACCAGCCGCTTCGAGATCCGCGCCTTCTCCGCGTTCTCGATCAGCGCCTCGCGCCGCTTGGGCTGCTTGATCTTCGCCGCATTGGCGAGAAGCGTCTCGAGGTCGCCGTATTCGCCGATGAGCTGTGCCGCGGTCTTGATGCCGATGCCCGGCACGCCCGGCACGTTGTCGGTGGAATCGCCGGCCAGCGCCTGCACCTCGACGACCTTGTCCGGGGCGACGCCGAACTTCTCCAGCACCTCCGGCTCGCGGATCGGCTTCTGCCTGATCGGGTCCAGCAGCTGCACGCCCGGCCGGACCAGCTGCATCAGGTCCTTGTCGGAGGAGACGATGGTGACCTGGCCCGGGCCTTCCTCGAGGAACGCCCTGGCGTAGGCCGCGATCAGGTCGTCCGCCTCGAAGCCTTCCTGCTGCACCTTCGCGATGCCGAGCGCGTCCGTCGCATCGCGGATCAGGGCGAATTGCGGGATCAGGTCCTCCGGCGGGTCGGGCCGGTGCGCCTTGTAGTCGGGATAGATCTCGTTGCGGAAATTCAGCCGCGCCGCATCGAAGACGACGGCGATGTGGCTCGCCGCGTGGCGGGTGAGGAACTGCGAGAGCATGGTGGTGAAGCCGTAGACCGCATTCACCGGCACGCCTTCCGGGTTCGTCATCGGCGGCAGGGCGTGGTAGGCGCGGAAGATGTAGCCCGAGCCGTCCACCAGGATCAGGTGGCGCTCGCCGGGCTTCACCGTCGGCAGGGCGTCGGATGCGGCAGCGGCATCCGCCATGACGGTGCCCCTCGGCCGGCCGGCCGCCGGGGCCTTCGCGTCCTCAGTGGCCATGATCCTCCCCTGCGCCCTCGGCGAGGACGTAGGTGATGGAGCAATAGGGGCAGGTGACCTCGCGGTCCCGGATCGTCATCCAGATGCGCGGATGGCCGAGCGCGCCGGCGGCCTCGCCGTCGCAGGCCACCTTGCGGGCATGCACCTCGATCCGCTGCTCCGGCGTCAGGCCGGCCACGGGCTTCGGGGCATAGCCGGTCATCTGGGGGTCGCGCATGACAAACCTCGTTTCCTGGCGGCGCACCATAGTCGCCGTGAGCGTGGTGGACCAGCCTTGGGGGGGATACCATCTCGCGTGGAATGGACGGCTTGGAGCGGGACCGGGCGGAAGAAGGGCGGCGGAGGATGAACCTCCCTCGCGCCCCCTCCCTTTCCTGCCGGTTGGAGACGGACCGCGATGGCCGGCGCCAGAGGGGGATCGGGGGAGGTTCTCCTCCCCCGCGGCGCGCCTTTCTGGCGGCGCTGGCCCTTTCCGCCTGCGCCCCGGCACGGGCCCCGATGGGCCCCCCCGTCGTCGCCCCGACCCTCGCCGACGACGCCCTCATCATGCCCGACGGCGTGCGCCTGCCCTGCTATGGCTGGCTGCCTTCGAGCCCGCCCAGGGCCGTGGTGGTCGGCCTGCACGGCATGAACGAGCATGCCCGCGCCTTCGCCGAGGACGCCGCCGGCTGGTTCACGTCGGAAGGCATCGGGCTCTACGCATACGACCAGCGCGGCTTCGGCGGCGCGCCCAACCGCGGCATCTGGGCCGGCCACGAAACCATGGCCGCCGATGCGGCGGAGGCCGCGCGCCTCATCCGTGCCCGCCATCCCGGCAGGCCGCTGTTCATGATGGGTGAGAGCATGGGCGGCGCGGTCCTGATCGTCGCCGGCGCCTCCGCGCGCCCGCCGCCGGCCGATGGCTACGTTCTGCTGGCGCCGGCGGTGGTGAGCCGCGCCTCGCTCGGCTGGTTCGCGCGCGGGATGCTGGATGCCCTGCTGTCGGTGGTGCCGATGATGGGGGTCCGGAACTCGGCGCCCGGCTTCCAGCCCACCGACAACCTGGCCGCCTGGCAGCGCTGGTCGCGCGACCCCCTGCTGATCCGCGAGACGCGCATCGATGCGCTGGCGGGGCTCGTGGACCTGATGGATGCTGCGGTGCGGGCCGCACCCTGGTTTCGCGCCCCTGCCCTGTTCCTCTACGGAGGGCAGGACCGCCTGGTGCCGCCGCGCGCCACGCGCGACCTCCTCGCCTCGCTGCCGCGCCGCGCGCCGCAGCAGATCGGCTTCTATCCGGATGGCTGGCACATGCTGCTGCGCGACACCCAGGGCCGGAAGGTCGTCAAGGACATCGCCTCCTGGGTGGCGGATCCGCGGGTGCCGCTGCCCTCCGGCGCGGAGGAGGCGGCGCGCATCTGGCTCACCGCGTGAGCGGCCGGCCGCCGCCCTTCCTAGGCCATGACGGCGCGATCACGCTGGGCGCCGCACTGCTGGCGGCCGTCATGACGTTGGGCGTCGCGCCGGGACTTGCCATGCTGGCGGTCCGCCGTGCCGCACGGCGCGCCCCTCCGCTTCCCGAGAAGGAACCGGCGCGCATCCTGGTCCTCGGGCATCGTCTCGAGGGCGGGCGTGCCTCGCGGGAATTCGTGGCGCGCCTGAGCCGCGCCCTGGACCTGGCGCGCCGGTATCCGGCCGCGCGCGTCTGGGTGCTGGGCGGGGCAACCAGTCCCGGCGCACCGGCGGAAGCGGAGGCCGGGCGCGACTGGCTCGTCGCACGGGGCCTCGACCCGGCGCGGATCGGCATGGAGACCCACTCCCGCCACACGCTCGAGAACCTCCGCTGCTACCGCGACGCCGCCGCCGGCGCGGGCGCCGAGGCGCTCGTGACCAGCCGCCTCCATCTGCACCGCGCGCTGCTGATGGCGCGCGGGCTTGGCCTCGCACCCATGCCGGTCGCGGCGGAGGACGTGCTGCGCCCCGACCTGCCGCGCCTCTTCGGGGAGGGCTTCATGGTCCACTGGTACCGGACCGGCCGCGCCCTCGCCCGGCTGTTCCGGCGGCGGTCCTGGCTGGCGCGGATCGGCTAGGTTGTGTGGACTCTAGGGGTTCCCTGAGCGGTGGGATCGTGATTCAAGGCTGCCTTTGGGGAGGCGGCCTTGGGTGTATTGGATCGTCTGGTGTTGAGCGACGCGGCGTGGGAGCGGATG
>JAFADX010000327.1 GCA_023424475.1 Pseudomonadota bacterium | reverse complement strand
TGCCCGCGCCGCGCGGTCTCCGCCACCTCCGGCCGCATGCCGAGGCCGCGCAGCAGGTCGAGCGCGGCATGCAGGCGGCGCCGGCGGCGCCCGCCCGCGGCGGGATTGAAGACGATCAGCATCCGTGTCGGCATGGGTCTCGGCTTCTGGCGTGCGCGCGTGACGGTTCGGCGTCGTTTCCGCGATGTCAGCATGACATGCCACCGCAGGGCAGGACGCGGACGCATGCTTCATCCAAGATTCACGCGCGGCGCGCGAAGCGCGGGCTATCCGGCCCGCGAAATCGCAGCACAGCGCCGAGTCGCGCAAGCACCGCCGGCGCCACACGGAGTGTGAGCCGGATGCACGAATCGAATCCACGGCGCCGATACCGCAGCATCTTCATCTCGGACGTGCACCTCGGCACCCGCGGCTGCCGCAGCGATTTCCTCGTCGATTTCCTGCGGCGGGCGGAATGCGAACGCCTCTACCTCGTCGGCGACATCGTGGACGGCTGGCGCCTGCGGAAGTCCTGGTACTGGGACGCGGACCACGACGAGGTCATCCGCCTGGTCCTGCGCATGGCCCGCCACGGGACCGAGGTCATCTACATCCCCGGCAACCATGACGAACTCTTCCGCGACTGGCTCGGCCTCGAGGTCGCCGGCGTGCGGCTGGTGCGCGAAGCCGAGCACACCACCGCCGACGGCCGCCGCTTCCTGGTGATCCACGGCGACGAGTTCGACGGCGTGATCCGCTACGCCAAGGTTCTCGCCCATCTGGGCGACTGGGCCTACGACTGGGCGCTGACGCTGAACCGTTGGTTCAACGCGGCGCGGCGGCGGCTCGGCTATCCCTACTGGTCGCTCTCCCAATGGCTGAAGCGCCAGGTCAAGGAAGCGGTGAAGGCGATCGACCGCTTCGAGAGCGCGCTTGCCACCGAGGCAAAGCGCCGCGGCATGGACGGCGTGATCTGCGGCCACATCCACCACGCCGAGATGCGCGAGGTGCAGGGCGTGCTCTACATGAACGACGGCGACTGGGTGGAATCCTGCACCGCCCTCGTCGAGCACGCGGACGGCCGCTTCGAACTGGTGGACTGGGTGCAGGAGAACCGGCTGTCCCACGCGCGCCCGCCGCGCCGCGCAGTCGTCGCCGCCTGACGGCGATGGACGACGCTGCCGCGGCACCGGCCGCCGATTGCATCGGCGTGCACGGCGCGCCGCTCCGCATCCTCATCGTCTCCGACGCCTGGTTCCCGCAGGTGAACGGCGTGGTGCGCACGCTCTCGATCGTCGCCGAGCACCTGCGCGCCGGCGGCGATATCGTTGAAGTGATCGGCCCCGACCGCTTCGTCAGCGTGCCGATGCCCGGATATCCGGAGATCCGCCTCGCACTCGCGCCCCGGCGCCGGCTCGCGCGCCTCGTCGACGCATTCCGCCCCGAGGTCGTGCACATCGCGACGGAAGGCCCGCTCGGCTGGGCCATGCGCGGCATCTGCCTGAAGCACGGCTGGCCCTTCACCACCGCCTTCCACACGCGCTTTCCGGAATACCTGCACGCGCGCACCCGCGCGCCGCTTGCCTGGTCCTGGGCGGTGATGCGCCGCTTCCACGAGGCCGGCGCGGGCACCTTCGCCGCCACGCGTTCGCTGCGTGAGGACCTTGCCTCGCGCGGGTTCACGAAGGTCCGCGCCTGGACGCGCGGCGTCGACCTCGCGCGATTCCGCCCCGAGCCCCGCGAACCCTGGGACGGCCTGCGCCGGCCGGTCTTCCTCTATGCGGGGCGCGTCGCGGTGGAGAAGAACATCGAGGCCTTCCTCGCGCTCGACCTGCCCGGCACCAAGGTGGTGGTCGGCGATGGGCCCGCGCGGGAGGGGCTGCAGAAGCGCTTTCCCTCGGCGCACTTCACCGGATACCGGGACAACGGAAACCTCGCGCGGTCCTATGCGGGCGCGGACGTCTTCGTCTTTCCGTCGCGCACCGACACCTTCGGGCTGGTGCTGCTCGAAGCGCTCGCGTCCGGCACGCCCGTCGCGGCCTTCCCGGTGACGGGGCCGCTCGACGTGCTGACCAACCCGCTCGTGGGCACGATGAACGAGGACCTGCGCGCGGCCTGCCTCGATGCTCTGGCCTGCGATCGCGCCGTCTGCCGCACGCATGCGGAGGCGTGGTCGTGGGACGCCTGCGCCGCGCAGTTCAGGGCGGCGCTGGTGCCGCTGTAGCGTCACGAGGGGGCCTTGCCCCTCTCGGTCAGCCCGTCGGCAACCGCACCGTGAAGCGCGCCCCGGCGACCGTTCCATCCGCACCGCGCCGGTTCTCCGCGGCGATGGTCCCGCGCAGCCCTTCCACGATCTGCTTGCTGATCGACAGGCCGAGGCCGGAATGCTGGCCGAAGCGCTCCCCGCGCGGCCGTTCGGAATAGAAGCGCTCGAAGATGCTCTCGAGCTTCTGTTCGGGGATGCCGGGGCCCTCGTCCTCGATCACCACCTCGACCATCGCGCCGGCGAAGCGTGCCCGCACCCGGACATGCCCGCGCGCCGGGCTGAACGAGATCGCGTTGCCGAGCAGGTTGCGGAAGACCTGCACGATGCGTCCCTCGACCCCCCGGACGACGATGGGGCCGCGCGGCGCTTCGAGCACGACGATGGCACCGTCCTCCTTTCGCGTCGCCTGGTGCAGCTCGGCCAGCGCCGAAAGGATCGGCGCGATGTCCACGGGCGCGGAGACGGTGCGCGAGAGCTCCGCGTCGACGCGGGAGGAATCGGAGATGTCGCCGATCAGCCGGTCCATGCGCACCGCGTCCTCGGCGATGATGTCGAGCAGGCGGTTGCGGTTCTCCAGGTTCTCGACGCGGCGCAGCGTCTCGAGCGCGCTGCGCACGCTGGTCAGCGGGTTGCGCAGCTCGTGCGCGACGTCGGCGGCGAAGCGCTCGTTGGCGTCGATGCGGGCCCAGAGGGCGCGGGCGGAATTCTGCAGGTCGCGCGCCAGTACGCCGATCTCGTCGTCGCGCGCGAGCAGCGGGTCGGGCACGGTCTGCTCGCGGCCCTCGCCCTCGCGCATGCGCTGCGTGGCGCGCGCGAGATCGAGCATCGGCGTCGCGATGGTGCGCGCGAGGTAGAAGGACAGCATCACCGTCAGCACCAGCGCCGTGGCGAAGAGCATCAGCACCGAGGCGCGGATCTCGAAGAGGCGCGCATCCACCTCCCGCGCGTCGCGCGTCAGCAGTACGATGCCCACGCTCTGCCCGCCGCGCCGCGCCGGCTCGGCGACGCTGACCAGGAGCCGTCCGCCCCCGGTGCGGCGGATATAGGGGCGGACCCCGCCCTCGAGGGCGAGCCGCAGTTCCTCCCGCCGGTCGGGCCCGAGGTCGGGCTGCCAATCGAAGTCCGCCGCGTTGGGGCTGACATCGACCGAAACGGACCCCTCGCCCCCGGTGCCGCGCAGGCCGGAGGGCAGCACGCCGACCAGGCGGTCATAGACCTCGCCGACGGTGGTGGTCAGGGCGCCGCGGGGTTCGGGCGGCGGCAGGGGCTCGGTGACGACAGCGCCGCCCGGCCCCTCCCGCACGCGCGAATCGGCGACCATCAGGCCGGTGTTGTCGAACAGGCGCGCCTGGGTATTAGGCGAGGGCTCGACCAGGCGGCGCAGCAGCGGGCGGGCGGCCTCGGGCACCAGGATGGCGCGGTCGCCGTCGACGCGCACGGCGGCCTCGGCGATGGCGCCGGCATAGATGCGCGCCTGGGTGCGCAGCGCTTCCACTTCCGCGGCGAGCAGCCCGTTCTGATACTGGTCGAGGTAGAGCAGCGCGGCCGCGAGCAAGGCCGGCGGCACCGCGTTCACCAGCAGGATGCGGCGCAGCAGCGGCGAGAAGCGCCGCGGCCGTGGCGCGGGCGGCGCCTCCCCGCGCAGGGGCGCGGGCCGGCGGGCCGAACCGTCAGGCATCGGCGCGCACCTGGTCTGCCGCCGTCATCGGGCCTCCTGCGCCTGGGGATCAGGCTTCCTTGTAGCGGTATCCGATCCCGTAGAGCGTCTCGATCTGGTCGAACTCGGCGTCGACCTGGCGGAACTTCTTGCGGATGCGCTTGACGTGGCTGTCGATGGTGCGGTCGTCGACATAGATGTTCTCGCCATAGGCGGCGTCGATCAGCTGGTCGCGGTTCTTCACCATGCCGGGCCGCACGGCGAGCGCCTTGACCAGCAGGAACTCGGTGACCGTGAGCTGCACCTGCTTCCCCTGCCAGACGCAGGTGTGCTTGGTCTCGTCGAGGACGAGGTCGCCGCGGGCGATGACGCCGCCCGGGGGCGCGCCGGATCCCTCGGCGCGGCTCGTCTCGTTCCGCCGCAGCAGCGCGCGGATGCGCTCGAGCAGCAGGCGCTGGCTGAACGGCTTGGTGATGTAGTCGTCGGCGCCGAGGCGCAGGCCCATCAGCTCGTCCACCTCCTCGTCCTTCGAGGTGAGGAAGACGACCGGCATGTTGGACCGTTGGCGCAGCCGCTGGAGCAGCTCCATGCCGTCCATGCGCGGCATCTTGATGTCCAGCACGGCGAGGTCCGCGGGCTTGGCCATCAGGCCCTGCAGCGCGCTTTCGCCGTCGGTATAGGTGCGCACGGTGAAGCCTTCCTGCTCGAGCGTCATCTGCACG
Organism: Pseudomonadota bacterium; assembly: GCA_023424475.1. Classification (GTDB taxonomy): domain Bacteria; phylum Pseudomonadota; class Alphaproteobacteria; order Acetobacterales; family Acetobacteraceae; genus Neoroseomonas. The sequence goes on along the minus strand of JAFADX010000327.1, from coordinate 12,307 downwards.
CTTGTCAGGATGTTGCGGTCGTCGTCCACGAGGGCGATGGTCTGGGGCATGTGTCGTCCGAAGTTCCGGGGTCCTCGGCGCCGCGGTTGCGCCGCGGCGGGTATCATCGCACCTTCGGCGCCGATTGTGGCACGAGGCGGGCCGGAGACCTAAATGGCGTCGAAGCAGGGAATTGGCGAGGCTCGGGGGCTCATCCGGGGCGCGATAGCGGCGACGCTGGCGACCTCGGCCGGCGGGCAGCCCTTCGCGAGCCTGGTCACCCCGGCCCCGGCGCCCGACCTCTCGCCCCTGATGTGGCTCTCGACCCTGTCGGAACATACGCGCCATCTGCTCGCCGATCCGCGCTGCGCCCTGCTCTTCGCGGGGGTCGCGGCCGATGCGAACCCGCAGACCGCGCCGCGGGCGACCGTGACCGGCCTCGCCGAGCGCGTACCGGACGACGAGGCGCCTCCCCTCAAGGCGCGCTGGCTGGCACGCCATCCCTATGCCGCGCTCTATGCCGGCTTCGCCGATTTCGCGCTGTGGCGGGTCCGGATCGGCGGTGCCCTGCAGGTCGGGGGATTTGCGCGGGCGGAACGGATCCGGGCAGCCGAGCTCGCCCCCGACCCCGCGGCGGTGGCCGCCGTGCTCGCCGCCGAGCCCTCGATCATCGAGCACGTCAACGCCGACCACCCGGACGCGGTGGAGGCCATCGCCACCGGGCTGCTGGGCGCCGGACCGGGCGCCTGGCGGCTGGTTGCGGTGGACGTGGACGGCTGCGATATCTCCGAAGGTAACCAGACGGTTCGTCTTGCGTTCTTAACGCAGGTAAGCGATGCGGAGAGCGTTCGCGCGGCGCTCGTCCGTGCGGCGCGGGAGGGAAGGGCGCGACAGGCGCCATCCGGCTGAACCATCCGCGGCTCGCATTGCCGCAATTCTGCCGCCCGCGTCGCTGAAACGGCGCCGTCATGCCTCCGCTACGTGACGCCCAGGAGTCCCGTTCCGCATGTCGTCTCCCCATCCCGCGCTTGCCGGCACCGGCGTATCCGCCAGCGGCGAAATCCACGCCAACCAGACCGCCCCCGCCCTGGTGGCCAGCGCGCTGCGCCGCGGGGAAGGCCGGCTTTCGGCCGACGGGGCCTTCATCGCGGTGACCGGCCATCACACCGGCCGCTCGGTGCAGGACAAGTTCGTGGTGGAGGAGCCCTCGACCCGCGAAGCGGTCTGGTGGGGCAAGGTCAACCAGCCGCTCCCGGCGGAGAAGTTCACCGGGCTGCAGGCCAAGGTGCGCGCCTATCTCAGCCAGAAGGCCGAACTCTTCACCCAGGACCTGCACGCCGGCGCCGACCCGGCACAGCAGATCCGCGTGCGGCTCGTGACCACCCATGCCTGGCACGCGCTCTTCGCGCGCAACATGTTCATCCGCCCGGCGAAGGACGCGCTCGCCGGCTTCGCGCCGGACTGGACGATCCTGCACGCCCCGGACTTCGAGGCCGACCCCGCGAAGGACGGCTGCCGCTCGACGACGGTGATCGCGCTCTCGCTCGAGACGCGGACCATCCTGATCGCCGGCACCTCCTATGCCGGCGAGATCAAGAAGAGCATCTTCACGGTCATGAACTGGCTACTGCCGGCGCGCGGCGTGCTGCCGATGCATTGCAGCGCCAATGTGGGCGCCGGGGGCGACGTGGCGCTGTTCTTCGGCCTGTCCGGCACCGGCAAGACGACGCTGTCCTCCGACCCGGACCGCGCGCTGATCGGCGACGACGAACATGGCTGGTCCGACAGCGGCGTCTTCAATTTCGAGGGCGGCTGCTACGCCAAGGTGATCCGGCTGTCGCAGGAGGCCGAGCCGCAGATCTGGGCCGCCTCCCACCGCTTCGGCACGGTGCTGGAGAACGTCGTGGCGGACGGGGACGGCGTGCTCGATCTCGACGACGGCTCGCTCACCGAGAACACGCGCTCCTGCTACCCGATCCATTACATCCCGAATGTGATCGAAAAGGGTACGGCGGGCCTGCCGCGGAACGTCGTGATGCTGACGGCGGATGCCTTCGGCGTCCTGCCGCCGATCAGCAAGCTGTCCTCGGCGCAGGCGATGTACCACTTCCTCTCGGGCTACACGGCGCGCGTCGCGGGCACCGAGAAGGGGTTGGGCAAGGAGCCGCAGGCGACCTTCTCGACCTGCTTCGGCGCACCCTTCCTGCCACGCCATCCCGAAGTCTACGGCCGGATGCTGGCCGACCTCATCGCGAAGCACGGCGCGGATTGCTGGCTGGTCAACACCGGCTGGTCCGGCGGCGCCTACGGCACCGGCTCCCGCATGCCGATCAAGGTGACGCGGGGCCTGCTGCGCGCGGCGCTGGACGGCTCGCTCGCCAAGGTCGAGTTCGCGCAGGATCCCTTCTTCGGCCTGATGATGCCGAAGGCGGTGCCGGGCATCCCGACCGAGCTCCTGAACCCGCGCGAGGCCTGGACCGACAAGGCGGCCTACGACCGCACGGCGGCGCAGCTCGTCGGCCTGTTCGAGAAGAACTTCGCGACCTTCGCCGGCGCCGTGGGCGATGACGTGAAGGCCGCGGCGATCCGTTCGGCAGCCTGAGAGTCCTTTGGAAACGCCGGCACCTGCCCGCGCCCCCATCACACCACCCACCGACAGTGTCCCGAATGGGCGGCAGGGTGAGGGCACGGGCCGGTGCCGCACATGGGCATGCGCCGCATGGCGCATGTCCGCACGGCCATTGAGCCTGTCGCGGCGCGAGGGTCGCCCCTCCCCGTCCGTCCCGCGCCGCGCGGCGCTGCTGCTGCCCCTGGCGGCCCTGGGGCCCGATCCGCTCGCCGCCGTCATGGCGGAACTCGCCGCGGTCCGCGAAAGCCGCGCCACCTTCGTCGAGGAGAAGGAGGTTCCGGAGCTCGAACGGCCGCTCGTCTCGCGCGGGGTGCTCTCCTGGCGCGCCCCGGACCGGCTTGAGAAGCGCACGATCGAGCCGGCCCCCGAGCTCTTCCTGGTCGAGGGCGACACCCTCACGCTCGACCGACCCGGGCGCGGCATCCGCGAAACCATCGCGCTCGATGCCGCGCCGGAGATCCGTCCCCTCGTCGAGGCGCTGCGCGCCGCGCTCGCCGGCGACCTCGCGACGCTGCGACGCTATCACGAGGTCACCTTCAGCGGCACGCCGGCGCGCTGGCGCATCCTCCTCGTCCCCCGCTCCGCCCGGGTGCGCGCGGCCGTGCAGCGCGTCACGCTGGAAGGCGAAGGGGGCTTCATCGCCGTGGTCGAGACCCAGGGCAACGAGGGCCTCACCCGCCTGGTCGCGACCCCCGCGCCATGAGGCGCCTCGCCGCGCTGCTGCTGGCTCTCGGCGCGCTGGCCGGCGCCTTCGCGCTGGCCATGCGCCTCGTCGAGGTGCGCTCCGACATCACCGACTTCCTGCCGGCCCCGAAGACCGACCAGGCCGCCTTCCTGCTGCGGGAACTGCACGAGGGCGCCGCCACCACCCTGCTGCTGGCCGGCATCGAGGGCGCCCCGCCGGCCGGGCTGGCGCGCGTTTCGCAGGCCATGGCGCGGGATCTGGCGGGCAGCGGCCTGTTCGGCCTGGTCGCCAACGGCACCGCGATGGTGGGGGAGGCGGAAGCCGCGCTGCTCTTCGCGCATCGCTACGCCCTCTCGCCCGCGGCGGTGCCCGAAGCCTTCAGCGAGGCGGCCCTGCGCACCTCCCTCGAAGGCGTGCTGGATGGCCTGCGCTCCTCGGCCGGGCCATTGGTGCGCCGGTTCGCCTTCGCCGACCCGACCGGCGCCTTCCTCGCGATGGTCCGCGGCTGGGCCGGCGAGTCCCGCATCGCCACCCGGAACGGCGTCTGGATGGCCGGCGGACGGGCGCTGCTGGTGGCGCAGACCCGCGCCTCCGGTCTCGACACGCTTGCGCAGGCGCGCGCGGTGCAGGCCATCCGCAATGCCTTCGGGGCGGCGTCGCCGCCGGCCGGCGCCCGGCTGCTGGTCTCGGGCCCGGGCGTCTTCGCTGCCGAAGCGACCATGACCGTGCGGGCGGACGTCGCGCTGATCTCGAAGCTCTCCATCGTGCTGGTCGGGGCCTTCCTGCTGTGGCGCTACCGGTCCCCGGCCATGCTCGCCGTGGTCGCGCTGCCGCTCGCGGTGGGCACGCTGTGCGCGCTGCTGCTCGTCGATGCGGTGTTCGGCCATGTCCATGCCGCGGCGCTCGGCTTCGGCCTCACCATGCTCGGCGTCTGCGCCGACTATCCGCTGCTTCTGGTCAGCAACCGGGCACCGGGCGAATCGCTGCACGACACGGCGCGGCGCATCTGGCCGACGCTCGGCCTCGGCGTGGCGGCAGGGGTGGCCGGCCTCACGCCGATGCTCGCCTCAGGCTTCCCGGGCCTGGCGCAGCTTGGCCTCTTCGCGGCGACCGGCGTGCTCGGCGCGGCACTGGCGACCCGCTACCTGCTGCCCCGGCTGCTGCCGGCCGAGGGGGTTTTCGTCCGCCCCCTGCCCGAACGGGTCTCGCGGATGCTGCTGCGCCTTCCCGCGGGGCGCGGCGCGATCCTCGCCGCGCTCGCCCTGGTCGCCGCCGGGTTCGCCGCGACGGGCGGACCGCGCATGGAACGCGACCTCGCGGCGCTGAGCCCGGTGCCGGAGGCCGTGCGCGACCTCGACGAGGAACTCCGCGCCCAGGTCGGCGCGCCGGACGTCCGCGTGGTCCTCGCGCTGCGCGCCCCGGATGCCGAGTCCGCCCTGCGCGCCGCCGAGGACGCCACGGCACGGCTGATGGCCACGGGCACGGTCGATGCCATCGACAGCCCCGCGCGCTTCCTGCCCAGCGCAGCGGCCCAGGGCGCACGGCTCGCCGCCATCCCCGACCAGGCGGCCCTCGCCGCACGCCTCGAAGCCGCGCAGGCCGGCCTGCCCTTCCGGTCCGGCGCCTTCCGGCCCTTCCTCGACGGCATGGCCGAGGCCCGCCGCCTGCCGCCGCTCACCCCCGCCGACCTCGGCCGCGCACCCATGCTGGCCGCCCGCCTCGCGCCCCTCCTGCGGCAGGACGCCGCCGGCTGGCAGGCCCTGCTGCTGCCATCCGGAATCCGTGACATGGCCGCGCTGCGCGCCGCCGCGGCGGGCATCCCCGGGCTGCTCTTCGTGGACTTCAAGGCCGAGACCGAGGCTCTGCTCGACGAAGGCATCGCCGAGGCGCTGCGCTGGAGCGCGGTGGGCGCCGCGCTGGTGGTCGGGCTCCTGATCACCGGGCGCGGCCTGGCGGGCGGGCTGCGCGTGGCGTTCTCTCTTGCCGGGGCATTGCTGGTGACCTTCGCCGCGCTCGCTGCGCTTGGGGAACGGATCGGCGTCTTCCACCTCACCGCAGCGCTCTTGTTGGCCGCAGTCGCGATGGATTATGCCTTGTTCATGTCCCGTTCCGGCGAGGAGGCGGACGAGGACGCGGCGCGCGCTCTGGGATCCGTCATCAGCTGCATGGTCACGACACTGCTCACCTTCGGCCTGCTTGCGCTCTGCGCCACGCCGGTCCTGCACGCCACCGGGCTGACCGTCTCGGTCGGTGTCGTCGTGGCGTTCCTGCTCGCCTGCGCGCTCGCGCCCCGGCGGGGCATCGTCCGCTGAGGGCCATGTTGCCGCTGCGCCTCTCCGCGTTCACTGCCACCAGCGCCATGGGCGTGGGCCTGGACGCCACGCGCCGGTCGCTGCACGCGCGCCGGGGCGGCCTCGCGCCCTGCGACCTGCCCGGCATGCCGCAGGGAATCTGGATCGGCCGGGTGCGGGAGGCCGAGGACATCGCCCCGCCCGCGCCGCTCGCGGCCTTCGCCTGCCGCAACACCCGCCTCGCGGAACTGGCGCTGCGGCAGGACGGCTTCGGGCAGGCGGTCGCCGCCGCCGCCGCCCGCCATGGGCCGGACCGGGTCGCCGTCGTCCTCGGCACCTCGACCTCGGGCATCGAGGAGACGGAGCAGGCCTGGTCGCGTCGCGGCGCCGACGGTTCGCTGCCGGCTTACGATTTCGCGCGGACCCACGACCTGCATGCGCTGCCGCGCTATGTCCGGGGGCGGCTGGGCCTTGCGGGGCCCTGCATTTCCATTTCCACCGCCTGCACCTCCGGTGCGCGGGCGTTCCTCGATGCGGCGATGCTCATCGCGGCGGGACTCGCCGACGCGGCGGTGGTCGGCGGCGCGGACACGCTCTGCCGGCTGACCCTGCATGGCTTCGGTTCGCTCGAATTGCTGGCCAGCGGCCCGACCCGGCCCTGCGCCGAGGACCGGGACGGCATCTCGATCGGCGAGGCCGCCGCCTTCGCGCTGCTGGAACGCGCAGGGCCCGGGGATGCCGGCGCGCTCGGGCTGCTCGGCGCAGGGGCATCCTCCGACGGGCACCACATGTCCTCCCCGCACCCGGATGGGCACGGCGCCGTCTCGGCCATGCGCGCGGCGCTGGACAGCGCCGGGATCGGGCCCGGGGCGATCGATTACGTGAACATGCACGGCACCGGCACGCGCACCAACGACGCCATGGAGGACCGCGCCATCGCGCGGATCTTCGGCGATGCGGTGCCCTGCTCCTCGACCAAGGGCTGGACCGGGCACACGCTCGGCGCCTCGGGCGCCCTGGAGGCCGCGATCTCGGCCATCTGCGTCGAGGACGGGCTGGTGCCGGGATGCCTCGGGATCGACCGGCCGGACACCGCCTTCGGCGCGCGCATCGCCGTGTCCAACGTGTCGGCGCCGGTGACGCGCGTGCTGTCGAACTCCTTCGGCTTCGGCGGCAGCAACTGCGCGCTGGTCATCGGGCGCCTCGCATGAGCCTCACGGTCGGCATCGCCGGCATCGGCCTGCTCGGACCGGGCCTCCCCGGATGGCCGCAGGCGGCCCCCATGCTGACCGGCGCGGCGCCCTATGAGCCCGCGCCGCTGACACCGCCCGCCCCGACCCTGCTGCCCGCGACCGAGCGCCGCCGCACCGGGCCGTCGGTCCGCCTCGCACTCGCGGTCGCGACCGAAGCCGTGCAGGACAGCGGCCTGCCGCCCGAGGAGCTCGACACCGTCTTCGCCAGTTCCAACGGCGAGGGCCAGGTCATCACCTCGATCCTCGAGGCGCTGCACACGCCGGACGGCGCCATCTCGCCGACGCAGTTCCACAATTCGGTGCACAACGCGGCGGCCGGCTATTGGGGCATCGCGGTCGGCTCGGCGCGGCCCTCGGTCAGCCTCGGCGGTCATGACGGCGTCTTCGCGACCGGCCTGCTGCACGCTGCGGCGCAGGCGGTGGTCGGCCGCCGCCCGCTGCTGCTGGTCGCGCATGACGTGCCGCTGCCGCCGCCGCTGAACGCCCTGCGCGGGACGACGGAATCCTTTGCCCTCGCCCTGGTCCTGGTGCCCGAGGGCGGCACGCATGGACGCATGAGCCTGACGCCGGATGCCGGACCGGCGCAGCGGCCCGACCTGCCCGCCGGCCTCGCCGCCCTGCACGACGCGAACCCTGTCGCACGGAGCCTGCCGCTGCTCGCCGCACTGGCGGGCGGATCCGGCGGGGCGGTGCGGCTGCCCCTCCTGGACGAATCGCGCCTCCTCGTCGCGGTGACCGCATGATCCTCCCGGCGACGCGGCAGGCGGTGGCGCGCCTCATCCCCCACCAGGGCGGCATGTGCCTGCTCGACCGCGTGACGGCCTGCGATGCGGAGGGCATCGCCTGCGTATCCACCACCCACCGCGATCCGGCGAACCCGCTGCGCCGCGATGGCGCCCTGCCCGCGCTCTGCGGCCTGGAATACGCGTTGCAGGCCATGGCGCTGCACGGCGCGCTGACCGATGGCAGGCCGCAGGGGATGGGCTTCCTCGCCGCACTGGCCGGCGTGGAGATCGCCCCGGGACGGCTCGACGGGATCCCCGGCGACCTGCGCGTGACGGCGACCGCGCTTGCGCGCGAAAGCCGGGGCTCGATCTACGGCTTCGCGGTGGAAGGCGGCGGGCGCCGCCTGCTCGGCGGCCGCGCGACGGTGGTCCTCGCCTGATGCGCGCGCTCGTCACCGGCGGCACCAGCCCGATCGGGGCGGCGATCTGCCGTGCCCTCGCCCGCGACGGCATGCGCGTCCTCGTCCACGCCCATGCGAGCGTGGCGCGCGCGGCGGCGCTGGCCGCCGAGCTCGGCGGCGAGAGCGTCGCCTTCGACATCGCCGACCATGACGCGAGCCTCGCCGCCTGCGAGTCCCTGCTCCGCGACGGGCCGGTCCAGGTCCTGGTCCACAATGCGGGCGCGCATGAGGACGTGCCCATGGCAGCGATGACGGCAGAGCAGTGGCGGCGCGTCATGGCGGTCTCGCTCGATGGCTTCTTCCATGTCGCGCGGCCGCTGCTGCTGCCGATGATGGGCACGCGGCACGGGCGCATCGTCGCCATGTCCTCGGTCTCGGCGATCATGGGCAACCGGGGCCAGGCCAACTACGCGGCCGCGAAGGCGGGGCTGATCGGCGCGATGCGCGCGCTCTCGCTCGAATGCGCGCCGCGCGGCGTGACGGTGAACGCCGTGGCGCCGGGCCTGATCGACAGCCCCGCCATCGCTGCGGCGGTGCCGCCCGAGGCGGTGCGGCGGATCGTCCCCGCCCGCCGCCTCGGCCGGACCGAGGAGGTGGCGGACCTCGTCGCCTTCCTCTGTTCCGATCGCGCGGCCTACATCACCGGGCAGACCATCTCGATCAACGGCGGGATGGCGTAGGGCCCGGGCGGAAGTCTCCGGAGCCGGATGCCACCCCGTGCTCAGGCCGGCGCGCCGCTCTGCCGGATGATCGCGCTCTCGAGCGCCCGCACCCGCGAATTGTAGTTCTGGTGGATCTGCGCGCCGTCGTAGTTGAGGTTGACGCTGCTCACATAGCGGATCGTGAAGGTGCGGATGTCGAAGGCGATGTCCACCGTCATCTGATGGCTGCGCCAGGAATTGCTCGCGCGCAGCAGGCCCGGCCGCATGCGCTGGACCGACCAGCCTTCCAGCGAGGCCGCGGCGCGGCGGATCTGCGCTTCCCGCTCCATCAGGCTGGCGCGGCCCTGGAACTGGCCGTTGGCGCTTTCGTAGACCGGCGCGTTGCGGCAGGCGCCGAGGCCGATGCCCCCGCCTATCGCGACCAGGGCCGGCAGGCTGCGGCGAAGTGCGTCACGGCGATGCATCATCGTGCGGTCCCTTCTTTTCGAACCGCCGGAGGCCCTTGAGCGCCCGGCACAAGCCGACCGGATCCATGCCCCTGGCCAGCAGCTTTCCGGCAACCATCATCACGATGCGTGAAATGTCCGCAACAGGACGGAAATGACTCGGCCGCCGCAGCGTGCCGCCATAGAGGGCGGGAATATCGGCCGCGACGGTCGTGATCCCGGCCCGCGCGGCATCGATCAGGATCTCGCTTTCGAAGGAAAAGCGCCGCGCGCGACCCCGGTAGCGATCGAGCCGTTCGAGCGCCGCCGCGGGGTAGATGCGGAAACCCGACTGGCTGTCCGCCACGGCATGGCCCGCCGCCCAGGAAATCCAGAAATCCGCCACGCGGTTGGCCCGCCGCCGCGCCACCGGTTGGCGGGTGGCGCGGCGGCGGGATCCGAGCACGATGCGATCGGGACGGGCCAGCGCCCAGAGCCGCGGCAGGTCCTCCGGCCGGTGCTGCCCGTCCCCGTCCAGAGTGGCCACGAACCGGGCGCCGCCCGCCAGCGCGGCCAGCATCCCATGACGCAGGGCCGCGCCCTTGCCCTCGTTGCCCCCGAGCGCGAGCACCCTCGCCCCGGCCGATGCCGCCGCGTCGCCGGTGCCGTCGGTCGAGCCGTCATCGACCACGAGCAATGGCGCATCGGGCAGGATGGTCCGCGCGCGGGCAACCAGGCCGGCAATGGTCGCGGCTTCCTGGAAGGCGGGGATCACGATCGCAAGCGCCATGGGGGGCGGCGCCGCAGCAGTTGCTTCGGTCACGGGTATCCGGCTGGTATAGGACTTCGATGTTACCGCTGAAGCCGATCCGGACCTAGCGACCATGCCGCTCGATTCCGCCGCCCCCGGGGGTGAGACAGACTGCGACGTGTTGATCATCGGCGGCGGACCGGCCGGCGCCACCGCGGCGACATTGCTCGCCGAGAGGGGCCGCCGCGTCGTGCTGCTCGAGAAGGATCGTCATCCCCGCTTCCACATCGGCGAGAGCCTGCTGCCGCTCAACCTGCGTCTCTTCGAGCGGCTGGGCGTGCAGGAGGAAATCGCGGCGATCGGCATGTACAAGCCGGGCGCGCGCTTCGTCTGCGACGAGCATGGCCGGCATACCGCCTTCTCCTTCGCCGCCGGGCTGAACCAGGACTACACCTACGCATACCAGGTGCGGCGCAGCGAATTCGACGAGGTGCTGTTCCGCCGCGCGCTGAAGGCCGGCGCCGATGCGCGGGAAGGCATCCGCGTGCTCGATGCCGCGCTCGACGCGCAGGAGGGGCATCGCATTGCCGCCCGCGACGAGTCCGGGGCGATCCACGCCTTCCGCGCCCGCTTCGTCATCGACGCCTCGGGCCGCGACACCTTCCTCGCCAGCACCATGGGCACCAAGGCACGCAACCCGCACAACAACACTGCCGCGATCTACGGCCACTTCCGCGGGGTCGCTCCCTTCGACGCCGAGGAGGACGGCAACATCACCATCCACCTCTTCGACGAGGGATGGTTCTGGATGATTCCGCTGACGCGCGGGGTGATGAGCGTCGGCGTCGTCAGCAACCCGGGCTTCTTCAAGCGCCGCCGCGAAAGCCTGGAGGATTTCTTCCTTGCGACGCTGCGCGCCGTACCTTCGGTCGCGCGCCGGATCGCCGGGGCCGAGCTGGCTTCGGAGATCACCGCCACCGGGAACTACTCCTACGCCTCGAAGGTCATGCGGGGCGATGGCTGGCTGATGGCCGGCGATTCCTACGCCTTCGTCGATCCGGTCTTTTCCTCGGGCGTGCTGCTCGCCATGGCGAGCGCCGAGATGGGGGCGGAGGTCGCCGACACCTGGCTCGAGGACCCGGCGCGCGGGACAGCCATGAGCCGCGCCTTCGAGCGCAAGGTGAAGCGCGCGATCGGCTCGCTGTCCTGGCTGATCTACCGCATCAATACGCCAGTGCTGCGCGACATGTTCATGACGCCGAGCAACCGCTTCCGCATGCGGGAGGGGCTGATCAGCCTGCTCGCCGGCGACGTCCATGCCAATGCGAACCTGCAGATGCCCGTGATCGCCTTCAAGACGGCCTACCGCATGCTGTCGGTGGCGCATCGCTTCGGCTACCGGCTCGGGCCGCAGGGCCTGGTGAAGGCGGCGAAGGCGCGGGCGATGCAGGCAACCGGGTAGCGTCAGGGCGGGTCCCGGCCGGGCAGGCGCTCTGATCGGACGAAAATTCCTGCCAAAACAAGATATTGGAGAGATTGCCGTGCGCCGTGGCGAGCGGGAGCCGCTCCGGGGCGTGTTCCGACGGATCGGAACATGCTCTATTGTCCTGATCGTGAACTTCCTACGATTCTGATGGTGGTCGTGGGGGTCGGCGATGGGCAGGGCCGCGGTGGCGATCGAGTTGACGGCGCCGGAGCGGCGGGCGCGCATCGTGCTGGCTGCGGCAGCCGGGCTGGAGAACAAGGCGATCTGCGCCGAGGTCGGAGCGGATGCCAACACAGTCTCGAAATGGCGGCGCCGCTTCGCCGCTCACCGCCTCGATGGGCTGCTCGACGAGCCACGGCCCGGCACGCCGCGCAAGATTGGCGATGACGCAATTGCCAAGACGATCCGCTTGGCCCTAGAGACAGCACCGCCTGGCGCGACCCACGGGTCGCTGCGCTCGATGGCCAAGGCGGTCGGCTACGCGCCCTCCACCATTCACCGCATCTGGCGCGCCCTCGGCTTGCAGCCGCACCGGAGCGAGACCTTCAAGCTCTCGTCTGACCCGCTTCTCGTCGAGAAGGTGCGCTGCATCGTCGGGCTCGACATGAGTCCGCCCGACCGCACCTTGGTGCTCTGTGTGGACGGGAAGTCGCAGATCCAGGCGCTCGACCGCACCCAGCCGCTGCTGCCGATGCGGCCCGGCCAGGCCGAGCGCCGCACCCACGACTACACCAGGCACGGCACGACATCGTTGTTCGCAGCCCTCGACATCGCCACCGGCACCGTCATCGGGCGCTGCTACCCGAAGCATCGACCGAACGAGTTCCGCCGGCTTCTCGATCAGGTCGAGGCCGCCGTCCCCCCTGGCCTCGATGTCCACCTCGTGATGGACAACTACGCCACCCATAAGACCAAGCCGGTCCGCGACTGGCTGGCCAAGCGTCCCCGCTGGCACGTCCA
>JAFADX010000321.1 GCA_023424475.1 Pseudomonadota bacterium | reverse complement strand
GGCTCGGCTTCGGGGCGGCGGTGCTGCACGCGGCGGCGGCGCCAGCGTTGGCCGATCCGCCGCGCCGGGCGGTGATGCTGTCCGGCGTCGTGCAGGACGTGGACCTGCTGCCCGAAGGACGACGGGTAACCCTCGCCGGGGTCCGCTTCGCCGCGGGGGAGCCCGAGCAGCCGAGGACATTCCGAGTCCGCCTGCGCGCGAACGACCCGGCGCGTCCGCAACCCGGTGACAGGCTCACCGTCCGCGCGCTGGTGCGGGGGCCGATGGCGCCGGCCTATCCCGGCGCCTGGGACTTTCAGCGCGCGGCCTATTTCGCGGGGCAGGGCGGCGCCGGCTTCGCCATCGGCCCGGCCGAAGTAATGCCCGGCGCGGGCGGCGCGCCGCCGCTCGCGGGCCTGCGCGCGACGATCGAGACGAAGGTCACAGCCGCCGTGCCGGGGGCCGCGGGAGCGGTGGCGGCCGCGCTGCTGACCGGCGGGCAAAGCGCCATTCCGCGCGATGACCTCGCGGCGATGCGCGATGCGGGGCTGGCGCATCTCCTGTCGGTTTCCGGCCTGCACATCGCGATCGTGATGGGCGTGACCTTCTGGCTGGTACGGCTGCTGATTGCCTGCTGGCGCTGGCTGGCGCTGCGGGTGGACGGCAAGGCCTGCGCGGGCGTGGCGGCGCTCGCGGCGGGTGGCTTCTACATGCTGCTGACCGGCAGCGGGGTGCCGATGCAGCGCTCCTTCGCCACGGCGGCGCTGGTGACGCTGGCGCTGCTGGCTGGGCGGCAGGCGATCTCGTTGCGTAGCCTGGCCCTGGTGGCCGCGCTGGTCATCGCGATCGCGCCGGCGCAGTTGCTCGGCCCGTCCTTCCAGATGTCCTTCGCCGCCGTGCTGGCGCTGATCAGCGGATGGGAGGCGCTGGCCGGCCCGATGGCGCGGCTGCGCGGGGAGGGGCAGTGGTGGCGGCGTGCCCTGGTCGCGGCTGCCGCGCTGGTCGGCACCTCGGTGCTGGCGGGGCTGGCGACGGCGCCCTTCGGCCTCGCGCATTTCGGGCGGCTGCAATGGTACGGCGTCGCCGCGAATGCGCTGGCGGTGCCGCTGACCTCGGTGCTGGTCATGCCGGCCGGGATGATGGCCGTGGCGCTGATGCCGCTGGGGCTGGAGGGGCCGGCGCTCGCGGTCATGGGATGGGGCTGCGAGGCCATCCTGGCGGTGGCGCGGGAGGTCGCCTCCTGGCCCGGCGCGGCGAGCGGCGCGCGGCCGATCCCGTCCTGGGGCCTCGCGGTGCTCGGCTTCGGGATGGTCTGGCTCTGCCTGTGGCGGATGCGCTGGCGCTGGCTCGGCGTGCCGGTGATGCTGCTGGGGCTGGCAAGTCCGGCGCTCGACCGGCCGGCCGACATCCTCGTCTCCGGCGATGCGCGGCTGATCGGCATTGCCGCCGATGGGGCGCTGTGGGTGCAGCGGCAATCCGGGGCCTCATCCCTCACGCGGGCCTTCTGGCTGCGGGCGCATGGCCTCGCCGAGCCCCGGCCGCTGCCTGCCGACGGGGAGGCGGCCGGTGGCGCCATCCGCTGCGTCCCGGCCGCCTGCACGCTGCGGCCGGTCGCGGGTGGGCCGGTCGCGCTGCTGCTGCGTGGCACGCCGTCTCCGGACGCCTGCGGCCAGGCGGCCGTCATCGTCGCGGCCGAGCCCTTCCGCGGCCGCTGCGCCAGCAGCGCGATCGTCGATCGCTTCGCCGTCTGGCGCGACGGCCCGCACGCGGTCTGGCTGGGGAAGGGCGGCGCGGTGGTGGTATCGGACCGCGCCTGGCGCGGTGCCCGGCCCTGGGTGCCACCGCCACCGACGCCGCGGTGGCGGAGCAACCTGCCCCCGGCGCCGGTCGAATAGGTGCCGCCGCTCCCTCGCGGATCGCGCGAGGCGGCTTCGGGCCCCGGGCATGACGCTGCCGGCGCACCAGGGATGACCCTTGCGCGGCGGCGGCTTCAGTAGCGGCGGAGCAGCCCCACCAGACGCCCCTGCACCTTCACCCTGTCGGGGCCGAAGATGCGCGTTTCGTGCCGCGGGTTGGCGGGCTCGAGGGCGATCGAATTGCCGCGCCGGCGCAGGCGCTTCAGCGTGACCTCGTTCTCGTCCACCAGGGCGACGACGATGGCGCCGTTCTCGGCGGTGTCGGCGCGATGGATGATGACCGTGTCGCCGTCGAGGATGCCGGCATCGATCATCGAATCGCCCGCGACCTCGAGCGCGTAGTGCTCCCCGTTGCCGATCAGCGCGGCCGGGACCTCCACGCTCACGCCGTTGTCGCGCAGCGCCTCGATCGGCACGCCGGCGGCAATGCGGCCGTAGAGCGGCAGGGTGACCGCGGCGTTGTCGTTCGCGTCGGGTTGCGGCCGCGGGGCGACACTGGCCGCGAAGGGGCCGCGGATGACATTGGGGCCGAGCGGCGCCTCGGGTGCCTTGGGTGCGGCGCGGGCGGCCCGTGGCGCCAGGTTCTCCGGCAGGCGGATCACTTCCAGCGCGCGGGCGCGATGGGCACGGCGGCGCAGGAAGCCGCGTTCCTCGAGCGCGGTGATCAGCCGGTGGATGCCCGACTTGGACTTCAGGGCCAGGGCCGCCTTCATTTCCTCGAAGGACGGGGAGAAGCCCGTCTCACGCAGATGCCGGTCGATGAACATGAGCAGCTCGTGCTGCTTCCGCGTGAGCATTCAGCCCCTCCTCCTCAGGCCGGCCGCGCGAATCGGGCGGAACAAACCGGCAACTGACGTGACGTTCTAGAAAGGTTCTGAAGTCACAGTCAATCGCATTCGCCTGTGGAAGATCTGTGGACAGCTTGCCGAAGCCCGCTTTGCGTCTCGCGACCGCTGTGGGTATTCGCAGGGGATGAACCGCGCCGGACTCTCCGTCCTGATCGCGGCCCATCGCCTGCGGGGGATGGTGCCGGCCGCCGTCGCCTCGGTGCTGGACCGGGCCGAGGGGGCGGGGGTGGAGGTCGTCGTCGCCTCGGATGACGGCACCGACTATGCGCCGCTGCTGCCGCCCGATCCGCGCCTGCGCTTCACGGCCGTCGGGCCGGTCGCCAGCGGGGCCCATGCCGCCAGGAACCGGGCGCTCGCGGTCGCGACCGGCGCGCATGTGATGATCCTCGACGGCGACGACGCGCTGGAAGGCCCGCCCGACGCCATCGCGCGCGCGCTGGCCGAGGCGCGGCGAGCCGGCGCCGTGCTGGTCCCGAGCATCGTGCGCGACCCGGCATGCGCCGAGGTCCGGCGCATGCCGCCCGCCGGCACCGCGTGCTTCGGCTTCGCCCCGTGGCGGGAGGCGTTCTCCTCCCTGCATCTCATCGTGCGGCGCGACCTGGTGCAGCCCTTCCCGGACTTCCGGTTGATCGACGACGTGCTGTTCGACCTGCGGGCCCTGGCGGCGGCGGGCGGGGAGGTGCCGGTCGCTTCCGCGCTCGCCTATCGCTACCAGTTGCGCGCCGGCCAGGCGACGGATACGCCCTGGGAACGCTTCGACGCCGAATATGCACGGGCGCTCAAGGCCATCGCCGCCGACGGCTTCGGTTTCGCTGCGCAGGCCGTGGCTGCGGCGCGCGTGCTGCGGCGCTGGCGCGCGATGAACCGGATGGTCGGCACCCGCCCGGGGCTGGGCGACTACCACCGCGCCGTCGCCGCCTGGCTGGACCGCCGCCCGCCCGGCCTCAGATCCCGATATCGGCGAGAATGATCGCCTCGACCTCCGCGCCCTCGGGCAGCGCGCGCGCATGGGGCGCGCGCAGCACCAGCGCATCGGCATGCGCCAGCGTCGCGAGCATCGAGGAATCCTGCCGGTCGGCCGGGGTGACGCGCATCCGGCCCTCGGGGTCGTAGGAGATCCTGGCGCGCAGATGGTCCGACCGGCGGTCGTTCTCCGCGATCGGCACCGCCGTGATGACGCGCCGGGTCGGCGGCGGGTCGCCCGGCAGGCCCGAGAGCCGCGCGATCGCCGGCATGAGGAAGACAGCCCCGCAGACCATCGCGCTGACCGGGTTCCCCGGCAGCCCCAGCACCGGCGTGCGCCCGAGCCGCCCCCAGATCAGCGGCTTGCCCGGCCGCATCGCGATCTTCCAGAAGCCGAGCTCGAATCCTTCGCCGCCCAGCGCCTGCTGGATCAGGTCATGGTCGCCGACGCTTGCGCCGCCGGTCGTCACCAGCAGGTCGAAGGCATGGGCGATGGCGGCGACCGAGGCAATGGCGCGGGTGTCGTCCGGCGCGATCGGCAGCACCACCGGCTGCCCGCCCGCCGCCTTCACCAGCGCCGCCAGCGCATGGGCGTTGGAGGAGACGATGCCGCCGGCCGGGATGGGGTCGCCGGGCAGGGCGATCTCGTCGCCGGTCGCGAGGATGCCGATGCGCGGCCGGCGGTGCACCGCGAGCCACGGGTTGTTCGAGGCCGCGGCAAGGCCGATGTCGCGGGCGGTCAGCCGCCGTCCGGCGGGCAGCACCTCGCGGCCCTCGGCGAAGTCGAGGCCGCGGCGGCGGACCCAGCGGCCCGGCTGCACCGTCTCGTTGACGCGGACGGCACCGCCCGTGGCGGTCGCGTCCTCCTGCAGCAGGATGGCGTCGGCGCCGGCGGGCATGAAGCCGCCGGTGAAGATGCGCACCGCCTGGCCTGCGCCGACCGTGCCCGCGAAGGGGTGGCCCGCCGGCGCCGAGCCGATCACGGCGAGGCGCGCGCCCCCGGTGGCGTCGGCCGCGCGCACCGCATAGCCGTCCATGGCCGAGACATCGGCCGGCGGCTGGGTCAACCGCGCGACGACGCCGCGCGCCAGGACCCGGCCCGCGGCCTCGGCCAACGCCACCGTCTCCGCCTCGGTCGGCGTCAGCGCGGCGACGATGCGCGCCCGCGCTTCCTCGACGGGGAGGAGGTCACTCGCCATGGAATTCGCCCGACTTGCCGCCGGCCTTGTGGACCAGGCGCACATCCTCGATGCGCATGCCGCGATCCACCGCCTTGACCATGTCGTAGACGGTGAGCGCGGCGACGGTGACGGCGGTCAGCGCCTCCATCTCCACGCCCGTCCTGCCGCTCAGCGTCACCGTCGCCTCGATGGCGACCGCGTCCTCGCCCGCGGGCTCGAGGTCCACGACCACCTTCGAGATCATCAGGGGATGGCAGAGCGGGATCAGTTCGGAGGTCTTCTTCGCCGCCATGATCCCGGCGATGCGCGCGACGCCGAGCACATCGCCCTTGCCCGCGCGGCCCTCGCGGATCAGCGCCAGCGTCGTCGGCGCCATCACGATGCGCCCGCGCGCGGTCGCGGTGCGGGAGGTCTCGTCCTTGGCCGAGACATCGACCATGGCGGCGCGCCCCGCCGCGTCGAAATGCGTCAGCGCCATCGCGCGGCGCTCAGCGCGCCTCGACGAGCTCGCGCGCCGCGGCGGTGACGTCCGCCTGGCGCATCAGGTGCTCGCCGACCAGGATGCAGTGGGCGCCGGCCATCGCCATGCGGCGGACATCGGCGGGCGTGCGGATGCCGCTCTCGGCCACCGGCAGGCGGTCGGCCGGCACCAGCGGCGCGAGCGCCTCGGTGGTGTCGATGTCGGTCTGCAGGGTGCGCAGGTCGCGGTTGTTGATGCCGATCAGCCGCGTGTTGAGCCCGAGCGCGCGGTCGAGTTCCTTGCGGTCGTGGACTTCGACCAGCACGGACATGTCGAGCGAGCGTGCGATGCCGAGCAGTTCGGTCGCCATCTCGTCCTTCAGCGCCGCCATGATCAGCAGGATGCAGTCGGCCCCCATGGCGCGGGATTCGAAGACCTGCCAGGGGTGGATCATGAAGTCCTTGCGCAGCACGGGCAGCCCGCAGGCCGCGCGCGCGGCCTCGAGGTCCTCGCGCCGGCCCTGGAAGTAGGGCGCATCGGTCAGCACGGAGAGGCAGGCGGCACCGCCCGCCTCATAGGCCCTGGCCAGGGCCGGCGGGTCGAAGGGGTCGCGGATCAGCCCGCCCGAGGGCGAGGCGCGCTTGATCTCGGCGATCAGGCCGGTGCGGCCCTCGCCGATGCGCTCGCACAGGGCGCCGACGAAGTCGCGCGGCGGCGCCGCGGCCGCGGCGGCGCGCTCGATCTCGGCCTGAGGCGTCGCCGCCATGCGCTCGGCGACCTCCTTCTCCTTGTCCATGAGGATGCGGACGAGGACATCGGGAACGGAAAGGTCGTCGGCCTTGGAAGTGGCGACATGGGGCGCGTTCATGCTGCGGCGTCCTTGGGCGGGCAGGCGGCGCGCAGGCGGGTCAGTACGCCATGCGCGGTGCCCTCGTCGATGGCACGGGCCGCGAGGGCGGCGCCCTCGCGCAGGGTATCGGTGCGTCCGGCCACTATAAGCGAGGCGGCGGCATTGAGCAGCACCACGTCGCGATAGGGCCCGGGGGTGCCCTTGAGCAGGGCCTCGAGCGCCGCCGCGTTCTGCGCCGCGTCGCCGCCCTTCAGCGCCTCGGCCGGCGCGCGCGGCAGGCCGGCATCCTCGGGCACGAGGGTGAACTCGCGGAGGGAGCCGTCGGTCTCGAGGGAGACGACCTGGCTCTCGCCGGCGAGCGTCAGCTCGTCGAGGCCCTGGCCATGCACCAGCCAGGCGCGCTCGGTGCCGAGGCGCGCCAGGGTCTCGGCCATCGGCCGCAGCCATTCGGCGGCGAAGACGCCGGTCATCTGCCGCTTCACCCGCGCCGGGTTCGCGAGCGGGCCGAGCAGGTTGAAGATGGTGCGGGTGCCGAGCTCCACGCGGGGCCCCGCGGCGTGGCGCATCGAGGCGTGGTGCCGCGGCGCCATCAGGAAGACCATGCCGGCTTCCTCCAGCACCGCCGGCAGGCGTTCGATGGGCATGTCGAGCGAGATGCCGAGGGCGGAGATCGCATCCGCCGCGCCGGACTTCGATGAGAGCGCCCGGTTGCCGTGCTTGGCGACCGGCACGCCGCAGCCGGCGACGACGATCGCCGCGGCGGTCGAGATGTTGAGCGTGCCGGCCGCGTCGCCGCCGGTGCCGACGATGTCGATCGCATCCCCGGGCGCCTCGATCGCCACCATGCGGGCGCGCATGGCGCGCACGGCGCCGGTCATCTCCGGAACCGTCTCGCCGCGCACGCGCATCGCCATCAGAAGCCCGGCGATCTGCGCGGGCGTCGCCTCGCCCTCCATGATGATGCCGAAGGCTTCCTCGGACTCGGTCTCGGCCAGGCGCTCGGCAGCGGCGAGACGCGCCAGGATCGGCTTGAGCGACATGGCGGTCAGGCCGCGACGGGCGTCGCCATCGAGGCACCCGCCAGCGTCAGGAAGTTCCGCAGCAGGTCGTGGCCATGGGCGGAGGCGATGCTCTCCGGATGGAACTGCACGCCCGAGATCGGCAGTTCGCGGTGCTTCAGCCCCATGACGATCCCGTCCTCGGTCCAGGCCGTGACCTCGAGGCAGTCGGGCAGGCTCGCCCGGTCGACGATCAGCGAGTGGTAGCGCGTGGCGGCGAAGGGGGAGGGCAGGCCCGCGAAGACGTCCCGCCCATCGTGGTGAACCTGCCACACCTTGCCGTGAACCGGCTCGGGCGCGCGGACCACCTTGGCGCCGAAGGCCTGGCCGATCGCCTGGTGGCCCAGGCAGACGCCGAGCACCGGCAGCTTCACCTCGGCCGCGAGCGCGACCAGCGGCAGGCAGATCCCCGCCTCGGTCGGCGTGCAGGGGCCGGGCGAGAGCACCACGGCCTCGGGCTTCATGGCGAGCACGCCCTGCGGGTCGATGGCGTCGTTCCGCCGCACCTCCACCCGGGCCCCGAGGTCGCCGAGGAAGTGGAAGAGGTTGAAGGTGAAACTGTCGTAGTTGTCGATCAGCAGGATCATGGGAACGATCCTTGGACCCGACGGGGCGGGGAATCAAGGCCGCCGGAACCGGGCCGGGTTCCCGCCCGCCCGGCTTCCGGCCTAGCCTTGCGGCGGAGCGTGAAGGAGGTCGGCCAAGTCATGCAGATGCGGATGTTCCCCGCTGCCGTGCGGCCCGGCGGCACGGCGAGGCGCCTGGCGCGGAGGGTGCATCCGTGACGATGGAGATCCTGCCCCTGCTGCACTGGCATTATGCGGGGGCGCTGGTCGCGCTGGTGCTGCTCGGCCTGGCCCTGCGGCGCTGGGGCGGCGCGGCCGGCGGCCGCATCGGCACGGTGTCGGTCTGGCTCGTCATCGTGCTGGCGGCCGGCTGGGCCGGCGCCTCGCTCTACGACGCGCTGATGCTGTTCTATCACTGAGGCCGGCGGGCCGGCGTCAGGGCGGCGCCGGCAGGTCGCCCGTCCGGATGAGGAAGGCGGCCCGTGCCGCCGCCTGGCGCCAATCCGCCCCGCCGCCGGGGCAGCGCACCAGGCGCAGGGTCGGATACCAGATCGTGTCCTCGCGCCCCTGCAGCCAGCGCCAGTCGGTATGCCGCCCATGGGCGAGCATCAGCACCGGCCTGCCGAGCGCGCCGGCGAGGTGGACCACGGCGGTATCGACGCTGACCACGAGGTCGAGCGCCTCGATCGCCGCCGCTGTGTCGAGGAACCAATCCGGCCCGTTGTCGAGCTCGGGGCCGAGGCGGTCGAGCGGGAAGGGCGCCTCCTGCTCCTCTCCCGGACCCTTCTGCAGCGAGACCAGCCGCACGCCCTGCATCCCCGCGAGCGGTTCCAGGGCGGCAAGCGGCGCCGAGCGGTACCGGTCGACCGGCGCGGCCGGGTTGCCCTGCCAGACGATGCCGACGCGGTAGCCCTCGGTCCCGATGCGCTGCCGCCAGCGCGCGACCCGTTCGGGATCCGCGGCGAGGTAGGGGATGCGGCCACGGTATTGCTGGGGCCAGAGCCCCAGGGCGCGCGGCAGGCCCAGCAGCGGCAGCCAGGCGCCGACCGCGACGCCGTCGCCCTCGGCGGAGGAACGCAGGTCGATCCCCGCGCACAGCGGGCCGAGCAGCCGGTGCAGGCGCGGATCGAGCACGGCATGCACATGCGCGCCGCGCTCGCGCAACAGCGGCAGGTAGCGCGCGAACTGGATGGTGTCGCCGAGCCCCTGCTCGCCCATCACCAGCACGGCCGGCGGGACCCCGCCGCCGCGCCAGGGGGGCACCGGCTCGGGGCCGCCGGCGCCCTGGCGCATGACCTGCGGATAGGCCTCCGGCATCAGGCGGAAGCGGACCTCGTAGGCGTCCCAGCCCTCGTTCCACAGGCCGGCGCAGAAGCAGGCCCGGGCGAGGGCGATCTGCACCCCGGTATCCTCCGGGGCGAGGGCGCGCAGCGTGCGCAGTGCCGCCGCGGCTTCGAGGAAGCGCCCCGAATCGCGGGCCTCCTCGAGCAGCCTCAGGATCGGGTCGAGGTCAGGCGTTGCCACGCTCGCGGCGGCCGGCGGCGAAGCGCACGGCCTCCTCGGCGGCGCGGAACAGGGCGCGCGCCTTCTGGTGGCATTCCTCGTATTCCGCCCTGGGATTGGAATCGGCGACCACCCCCGCGCCGGCCTGCACGTGCATGATGCCGTCCTTTACCAGTGCGGTGCGCAGCGCGATGCAGGTGTCCATGCCGCCATCGGCGCCGAAATAGCCGATGCCGCCGGCATAGAGGCCACGGCGGGAGGGCTCGAGTTCCTCGATGATCTCCATGGCGCGGATCTTGGGGGCACCCGTCAGGGTGCCCGCGGGGAAGCCGGCGGCATAGGCGTCGAGCGCGTCGAGCCCGGCGCGCAGCCGGCCCTGCACCTCGGACCCGATGTGCATGACCTGGGAATAGCGTTCGATCTGGAACTGCGCCGTGACCTTGACCGAGCCGATCTCGGCCACGCGGCCGACATCGTTGCGGCCGAGGTCGAGCAGCATCAGGTGCTCGGCGCGTTCCTTCGGGTCGGCCAGCAGCTCGACCTCGAGCGCGCGGTCCTCCTCGGGCGTGGCGCCGCGCCGGCGGGTACCGGCCAGCGGGCGGACGGTGACCGTGTTGTCCCGGCAGCGCACCAGGATCTCCGGGCTCGCGGCGACCACCGAAAAGCCGCCGAAATCGCCGAACACCAGGAACGGCGCGGGGTTGATCCGGCGCAGCGCGCGGTAGAGCGAGAAGGGCGGCAGCGCGAAGGGCACCGAGAAGCGCTGCGAGGGCACGATCTGGAAGGCGTCGCCGGCGCGGATGTACTCCTTCGCCTTCTCCACCGCGGCGATGAAGCCGGCTTCGGTGAAGTTGCTGTCCGGCTCGCCGAGCTTCGGCAGCACGGCGGGTGGCGCCGGGCGCGGCACCGGCCGGTCGAGCGCCGCCTCGGCCTCATCCAGCCGGGCCTCGGCGGCCTCGATCGCCGCGCCGGGCTCGCCGCCGGGCCAGACCGGCGCGCAGAGCGTCAGCGTGTCCCGCACATGGTCGAAGACCGCCATCAGCGTCGGGCGGGTCAGCACCGCGTCGGGGATGCCGAGCACGTCGGGGTTGGTCTCCGGCAGCTTCTCGATCAGCCGCACCATGTCGTAGCCGAGATAGCCGAAGAGGCCGGCGGCCATCGGCGGCAGGCCGGCCGGCACCGGCATGCGGGCCGCGCCGATCACGCGACGCAGGCTGTCCAGCGCGGGGCCGGCTTCGGGTTCGAAGGCATGGGGGGCGGAGAGGGCGTGGCGGTTGATCTCCGCCTTGCCGCCGCGGCAGCGCCAGACCAGGTCGGGCGCCATGCCGATCGCCGAATAGCGGCCGCGCGCCGCGCCGCCCTCGATCGATTCCAGCAGGAAGGCATTGGCCTGGGCGCCGCCCGTCAACTTGAGGAAGGCGCCGACCGGGGTGTCGAGGTCGGCGACGCGCTCGCGCACCAGGATGGCGCCGCGCCCGGCCTCCAGCGCGGCCCTGGCCGCGGCGATGTCGGTCCCGCTCATCGGCCGGTCACCTGTTCGAGCAGCCCTCGGTTGACGTCGACACCGGCCCGGGTGCGCAGGGCGACGGCGAACTGCTCGTCGAGCTCGCCTTGCATGGACTGCTCCACCTCGGTGCGGATGCGGCCGAGGCCGAGCGGGTCGCCGGCCGGGTCGAAGGGCACGATCTCGGCGACCTGCGCGACGGCGAAACCGTCCCGCGTCTCGACCATGGTGCCCTCGTTGAGCCCCGCCTCGAAGAGCGGGGCGACGAGTTCGGCCGGCACGGCGGCCGCGGCCTGCGGGTTGCGCCCGAACGGGCCGACGCGCTGCGGCGCGAGCCCGGCCTCCTCGGCGGCCTCGGCCATGGTCCTGCCGCCGCGGATGGCGGCGAGCAGGGCCGCGG
>JAFADX010000414.1 GCA_023424475.1 Pseudomonadota bacterium | reverse complement strand
GTTGGGTGGCCGGGTGGGGGTGCGGGCCGGTGCCGGTTCCGACAGGTCGGAACATGCTCTAGTTGCGCGGCAGCCGCGCGATGCTCGGCGCATCCGGGTTCTGTGCCCGGTGCCGCAACAGGTGGTCGGCCAGGACGATCGCCATCATCGCCTCGCCGACCGGCACCGCCCGGATCCCGACGCAGGGGTCATGGCGGCCCTTGGTCTGCACCTCGACCTCGCGCCCCTGGCGGTCCACCGCGGCACGCGGCGCGAGGATCGAGCTGGTCGGCTTCACCGCGAAGCGTGCGACGACAGGCTGGCCGGTGCTGATGCCGCCGAGGACACCGCCTGCATGGTTCGACCGGTAGGCCACCCTGCCGTCGGAGTTCATGCGCATCTCGTCGGCATTCTCGGTGCCGGTCAGGGCCGCGGCGCCGAAGCCGTCGCCGATCTCGACGCCCTTCACCGCGTTGATCGACATCAGCGCGGCGGCAAGGTCGGCATCGAGCTTGCCATAGATCGGCGCGCCGAGGCCCGGCGGCACGCCCTCGGCCACCACCTCGATCACGGCCCCCACCGAATTGCCCGACTTGCGCAGGTCGAGGAGCTTCTCCTCCCATCGCGCGGCGGCGCCGCGATCGGGGCAGAAGAAGGCGTTCTCCTCCACCGCCGCCCAGTCCCAGCCGGCCGGATCGACCCAGTCGCCGCCGATCGCCACCAGCGCGCCGCGGATGCGGACCTCGGGGCCCAGCACCTTCCGGGCGACCGCGCCCGCGGCCACACGCATCGCCGTTTCCCGTGCCGAGGACCGCCCGCCGCCGCGATAGTCGCGGATGCCGTATTTCAGCTCGTAGGTGATGTCGGCATGGCCCGGACGGAACCGCTCGGCGATCTCCGAGTAGTCCCTGGATCGCTGGTCGGTGTTCTGGATCTCGAGCGCGATGGGCGTGCCGGTGGTCAGCCCCTCGAAGGTGCCGGAGAGGATCCGGACCTGGTCGGGCTCCTGCCGCTGGGTCACGAATTTCGACTGGCCCGGCCGGCGCCTGTCGAGCCAGGGCTGGATATCGGCCTCGGTCAGACCGATGCGCGGCGGGGCGCCGTCCACCACGCAGCCGATGGCCGGCCCGTGGGATTCGCCCCAGGTGGTGACGCGGAAGAGGTGGCCGAAGGAATTGTGGGACATGCGGGGGCTTCAACCGGCGGCGGATGGGATGGGGGCGACGGCGGCCGGCCCCCTGGACGCCCGGCGCATCGCCGTCACCGGTCGAGGCGCGGCGCGCCGCGATAGACGCAGGTCAGCATGCTGACCGGCACGTGAACCGCCGCGTTGCCGGGCGCCGCGATGCCCTCCTCGGTCATCCTCTCGACGAGGACCGACTTGCCCAGGTCGCAATAGCGGGCGGCGATGGCGCCGAGCGGCTGGCCGGCATCGCTGAGGAACACCAGGGCGTCGCCGGCCCGGCAGCGCAGGCGCAGCCTGGCATGGGCCTCCTCCTCGCCGACCCGCTGGGATTCCGGGCCGGCGACGCGGACGGCGACCCAGCACCGGGCATCGTCCGGCGCCTGGGCCCGGGCCGGAAGGACGGCGCCCACAGCCGGCAGGGCGGCCAGGACGGCGAGGCGCAGCAGGGTGCGGCAGGGCGGCGGCATCATCGCCCGCTGGGTTAGCCCGGACGGCGCGGCCGCTCAATGGGCGGGACGGGGGCCTGCCGGACCGCTGCCGCTGGGGGGAATGCGGGCGGCGCCGCCCGAGGAGGGGTCCGCCGCCCGGTCACGGCCGCACCGAAGCGCAGGGTGGCGGCCGGCGCCGCCCCGCAGACCCCGGAGCCCGTCTGGAAACGCCGGCACCGGCCCGCTCACCGAAACGTGCCGCGTGGCACGGTTTGGGACTGATGCCCTCAGCCCTTCTCGACCGTGATGTCGGGAGCGTCCGGATTCTTCATCCCGACGATGTGGTAACCCGAATCGACGTGGTGGACCTCTCCGGTGACGCCCTGCGCCAGGTCCGACAGGAGGTAGAGGCCGGAGCCGCCCACCTCCTCGATCGTCACGTTGCGGCGCAGCGGCGAATTGTACTGGTTCCACTTCAGGATGTAGCGGAAGTCGCCGATGCCGCTCGCCGCCAGCGTCTTGATCGGCCCGGCCGAGATCGCGTTGACCCGGATCCCCCGCTCGCCGAGGTCGGTCGCCATGTAGCGGACCGAGGCTTCCAGCGCTGCCTTGGCCACGCCCATCACGTTGTAGTGGGGCGTGACGCGCTCGGCGCCGAGGTAGGACAGGGTCAGCAACGACCCGCCGGCCGACATCAGCGCCGCCGCCCGCTGCCCGACCGCGACGAAGGAAAAGCAGGAGATGTCCATCGCCTGCAGGAAGGCCGCCCGCGGCGTGTCGAGGTAGCGGCCGCGCAGGAACTGCTTATCGGCGTAGCCGATCGCATGGACCAGGAAGTCGATCTTGCCCCAGGCCTTGCCGATCGCCTCGAAGGTCGCGTCCATCGAGGCGTCGTCGGCCACGTCGCAGGGCAGCAGCAGGCTGGACCCGACGCTTTCGGCGAGCGGCCTGACGCGCTTCTCCAGCGCCTCGCCCTGGTAGGTGAAGGCGATCTGGCCGCCCTGCGCCGCGACCGCCTGCGCGATGCCCCAGGCGATCGACCGGTCGTTCGCGACCCCCATGATCACGCCCCGCTTGCCCTGCATCAGGGTGCCGGTGGCGATCCGGGGCTCTGGCGCGGCGTCGTTCATCACTGGGGACCCGTCATGTCTCTTGCAGTCCAGGCGTGGTGCCATGGCGGGGAACGCCGGGCAAGTGCTTCGAGCCCCCTTGCCGCCCCCCGCCCCCGCCCCGATACAGGCAGCACCGAGGAGCAGCGCACATGGACGGCACCGCCACCACCGAGGATCCGATCGCCATTTTCGAGGCCTGGATGGCCGAGGCCGCGAAGAGTGAACCGAACGACGCCAATGCGGTGTGCCTGGCCACCGCGACGCCCGGCGGCCTGCCTTCGGCCCGGATGGTCCTGCTCAAGGGCGTCGATGCCCGCGGCTTCGTGTTCTACACCAACCTCGAGAGCCGCAAGGGCACCGAGCTCGCGGCCAACCCCAACGCCGCGCTCTGCTTCCATTGGAAGACCCTGCATCGTTCCGTGCGCGTCGAGGGCGCGGTCGAGCGGGTGAGCGATGCCGAGGCGGACGCCTACTACGCCTCCCGCGCGCGCACCTCGCGCCTCGGCGCCTGGGCATCGAAGCAGTCCCGCCCGCTCGAATCGCGTTTCGCGCTGGAGAAGGCGGTGGCCGAGTACGGGCTGAAATACGCGGTGGGCGAGATCCCGCGCCCGTCCTTCTGGTCCGGCTTCCGCATCCTCCCGCGCCGGATCGAGCTGTGGCGCGACATGCCCTTCCGTCTGCACGAACGCCGGGTCTTCCACCGCGACGGCACGGGCTGGCGCATCGAGACGCTGTATCCGTGAGCCTGCCGGCGGCGCAGGCCGAGGCGGGGGCCTTCCTCGCCCGCCTCTCGGGCGCCGCGCCGGTCGAGACGCACATCTCCGCCGTCTATGTGGGCCGCGACACCGCCTGGAAGATGAAGAAGGCGGTCGCGCTGGGCTTCCTCGACTTCACCGGCCTCGCCGACCGCGAGCGCTTCTGCCGGCGGGAACTGGAGCTGAACCGGCCCCACGCCCCGGGCATCTACCGCGACGTCGTCGCGCTCACCCGCGGCCCCGGGGGCGTCCTGCGCGAAGGCGGCACGGGACCGGCCGTCGAATGGGTGCTGCGGATGGCCCCCATCCCGGCGGAGGATTTCCTCGACCGCATCGCGCCGACCCCGGCGCTGCTCGACGCCATCGCCGACGCCGTCGCCGCGATGCACGCCGCGGCGGAACGGGCGGAGGTCGATGCCCCGGCCGCCATGTCGGCGATCCTGGAAGGCAATGTCCCGTCGGCGCGGCGCGCCGGCCTCAACGCCTCGCGCGTCGAGGCCTGGGCAGGGGCGGCGCGCGAGGAGCTCGCCCGCATCGCGCCGGCCCTCGCGGCCCGGGCCGCGGCGGGCTTCGTGCGGCGCTGCCACGGCGACCTGCACCTCGGGAACCTCTGCCTCTGGGAAGGGCGGCCGACCCTGTTCGACGCCCTGGAATTCGACGAGGCGCTGGCGCGGATCGATGTCGGCTACGACCTCGCCTTCCTGCTGATGGACCTCGACCTGCGCCATGGCCGCGCCGCGGCCAACCGCGTGCTGAACCGCTACGTGGCGCGCAGCGGCGATGCCGGCCTGGTCGCCGGGCTGCCGCTCTGGCTCTCGATGCGCGCAATGATCCGGGCGCATGTGGAGGCGGCGCGGGGGCGACCCTGGGGCGCGCTGCTCGACGCCGCCGAGGCGCATCTTCAACCCTCGCCCGTGCGGATGGTCGCGGTGGGCGGCCTGCAGGGCACCGGGAAATCGACCCTGGCGCGCGCGCTCGCCCCGGTCCTCGGCCGCTGCCCGGGCGCGCTGATCCTGCGCACCGACGAGGTCCGCAAGCGGCGCTTCGGCCTCGCCCCGGAACAGCGCCTGCCGCCCGACGCCTATGCCGGGGATGTGAGCCGGGCCGTGCACGACACTCTCTTCGCCATGGCGCGCAC
>JAFADX010000290.1 GCA_023424475.1 Pseudomonadota bacterium | reverse complement strand
CGCGCATCCTGCGCGGCGCCGCCGGCATCGACGCGCGGCTGGCCGCCCAGGCCGCCGGCGCCGCGCCGCCCCCCGCCGAGATCGTGGCGGATTGGGACTTCTCCATCGGCATCCCGACCGACGACATCGCCGATACCGGCCCCTCCCGCTGGCACGGCCGCTGCCACAACCTGCCGACGCGCGCGATGACCGGCCCATCCTGGACCGGCGCCACTCATCGCTGGACCGAAGCACCGCATCACTACGACGCCATCCACTTCCACCGCGACGACATCGGCGACGCCGGCTGGTCGCCCTCCCTGGCGCTGGACGTGCCGCCGGATTGGCCCAGTGGCCTCTACGCCCTGCATCTCGAGACCGATGGCGGGCGCGACAACATTCCCTTCTTCGTGCGCGCGAAGGATCCGGGCAGGGCGGCACGCGTCGCCTTCCTCGCGCCCACCATGACCTACACGGTCTACAGCCAGTTCGTGCGGCCGGGCCGCCAGGCGCAGATCGCCGGGCGCGCGGCGGCGTGGAACGCCCTGCCGCAGGCGCCGGACGGGCATCCGGAATTCGGCCTTTCGCCCTACAACCATCACGCCGACGGCAGCGGCGTCGTGATGTCCAGCATGCGCCGGCCGATGATCGACAAGCGCGTCAACCAGTTCCACCTGCTCGATCCCGACCCCGCAGGCTCGGGCACCTACTGGATCGCCGCGGACAGCTACATCCTCGACATGCTCGACCGCGCCGGCATCGAGGTCGAGGTCATCACCGACCATGACGTGCATGCCGAGGGCGCCGCGCTGCTCTCACGCTACGCCGTCGTGCTTACCGGCCAGCACCCCGAATACCACACGCATGAGACGCTCGATGCGATCGCCGGCCATCTCGCCGCCGGCGGGCGCTTCGTCTATCTCGGCGGCAACGGCTTCTACTGGCGCGTCGCGCCACATCGCAGCGGCCCCTGGGCCTTCGAGCTGCGCCGGGCCGAAGGCGGCATCCGCCTGTGGGAGACGCTGCCCGGCGAGGGCCACCACGCCTTCGACGGCGGCTATGGCGGGCTGTGGCGCCGCCTCGGCCGCCCGCCGCAGGCACTGGTCGGCGTCGGCTTCAGCACCCAGGGCAACTACAATGGCCACCCCTATACCTTCACCGATGCCATCCTCGACCCGCGCGTCGCCTTCCTGCGGGACGGCATCGAGGACACCGCGCGTCCCGGC
This sequence comes from Pseudomonadota bacterium, assembly GCA_023424475.1. Taxonomy (GTDB): domain Bacteria; phylum Pseudomonadota; class Alphaproteobacteria; order Acetobacterales; family Acetobacteraceae; genus Neoroseomonas. Next base: position 3,314 of record JAFADX010000290.1, on the reverse strand, counting down.
GGCGTCTTCGGCGAGCGCGGCCTGATGGGCGGCGGTGCGGCGGGCCACGAGCTGGATCGCGCCGACATCGCCCTCGGCACGCCACGCCATGCGCTCGTCGTCGCGCGCGCGGTGGTCGAGGAAGCGAGCTACCAGCCCGTCAACGAGGAACGGCGCGACCACACTTGGCCGGGCACGCGGGAGGAGATCATCCGCTCCGACGTGACCTTCTTCGAGACTCCGAACGGCGGTGCCGTCTTCTCCGTGGGCTCGATGAACTTCATCGGCGCGTTGCCGGTGGACGGCTACGCGAATCCCACCGCCCGGCTGGTCGCGAACGTCATCAGGCGCTTCGCCGATCCCGAAGGCTTCAAGCTCTGAGGGGCAACCGGGAGGGACGGTGCCCCTCTCAAGCCGGCAGCGGGAACCTCTCCAGATACGGCTGGTAGTCCGGCTCGACCCGGATATCGAGCGAGGCCAGCACACGCACCACCGCGCAGTAGAAGCCGATGACAAGCACGAGATCGACCAGCCGCTCGTTGTCGAAATGGCCCTGCAGCCGCCCGAAGGTCTCCGCGCCTATGCCGGGCCCGGCATAGGCCTCGCGCGCTGCCAGGAGCACCAGCCGCGCGAGCGGATCGAGCGTGCTCCCTCGTCCCTCGGTCTCGGCGATCAGCCCGTGGATGTCGGCTTTGCTGACGCCGAAGTCGAAGCCGATCTTCACGTGATGCGACCATTCGTAGGCGGACCGCGCCAGCCAGCCGACCTGAAGGATCGCCAGTTCGCGCAGCCGCGGGTCGAGTGCCGAGCCGTGGCGGATGAACTGACCGAGGCCCGAAAAGGCACGCGCCCCCTTCGGGCTGTTCGCAAGCGCGCGATGCAGGGCGATGTTGCGCTTGAGCAGGTCGCGGTCGGCCTCCTTGAGGTCGGCCGCCGTCACGTCGGGCACGCGGGCCATGGTCGTCTTCCCCTTTCGGTTCCCCCGGGGAATGGCACCATGCGCGGCCGATGCTGCCTAGAGCACATCCCGATCAGGTGGAATCACCTGATCGGGTGAAGACGCTCGCGGAAACAGCGGCTCCAGTCCTCATACCGAGCGGACGAAGGGCCGGCCCGCGGCACGGAGGCCCGGGCGCCCGAACGGGCGCCGCGGATGCGGCCCGCCCGGCGCGTGACTGGCACGAAGGTGAAACCCTCGGGCGCCTGGCGTCAGACGCCGCGCGGTCGCGGTTCCATCCGCGGCAGGGAGACGCGCAGCAGGGCGGCGCGGTCCGGCACGTCCACGCGCCGTCCCTGCAGCCGCAGCAGCCCCGCCGCCTCAAGCCCGTGCAGCGCGCGCGACAGGCTTTCCGGCGTCATGCCCAGGCGCGCCGCAATGGCCGCGCGCGGTTCGGGCAGTTCCACGGGCCCGCGCGGCGCCGGCAGCCGCCTTGCGAGGAACCGCGCCGCGCGCTGCGTCGCGTCGCGGGTCTTGAGGTCGACCACCTGGTCGATCATGCGGCGCCACTGGCGCGCAATCTGGTCCATCGCCGCGCGCATCAGACCGGCATCGCCCGTGGCGGCGGCGCGCACGTTCTCCGCCGGGATGACGATCAGCCGGGACGGCGCGAGCGCGGTCGCGGTCACCGGACTCGGCAGCCGCAGCATCACCGCGGCCACCACGAAGGCCTCGCCCGGGGCGAGGATCTCCACCATCGTCGCGGCACCACCTTCCTCGGCCGTGCTGAGCCCGACCGAACCCTGGGTCAGCACGTAGAGCGAGTCCGCCGTCGCGTCCTGCGCCATCACGACGGCGCCGCGGGGAACCGCCAGCGGCCTGGCCGAGGCGAGCAGCCGCTCGCGCACCTCGGGAGATGCCGCCGCCAGGAGGGGGCCTCCCTCCTTCACGCCGAATGATGCGCGCGCCGCCAACATGGATCCCGCTTCCACATGCCTGCACCATCGCAGGACCACGGCGGGATCGGATTGATTCAGATCAACGCGATCGGCGGCCTCAGGTCGAGGGCTTCACCTCGTAGCCTTCTTCCTCCACCGCCATGGAGACGGTGTGGCGCGGCAGGATCGTCTCGGTCTTCACCGTGCCGCCCTCGAGGTCCACCACCACCTTCGCCGTCGGATCCCTGGCCTGGATCGCGGCGGTGACCGCCTTGACGCAATGGCCGCAGGACATGCCCTCGACCTTCAGCGTGATCGTCGCGGGCCCGGTCTGCGTCTTTTCCATCCCACTCACTCCTTCCGTGCGAGGTCATCGAGAATCGGGCAGTCGGGCCGCATATCGCCGTGGCAGTGCTCGGCCAGGTGGCGCAGGCTCGCGGCCATGCTGCGCAGCAACTCTGCCTTGGCTTCGAGGGCCTCGACATGCGCCAGCGCAAGCCGCTTCACCTCGGCGCTGGCGCGGCCGCGGTCCCGCCACAGCGCGAGCAGCCGGCGTGCGTCCTCGAGCCGGAAGCCGAGGTCGCGGGCATGGCGGACGAAGCGCAGCGCCGCGACATCACGCTCGGCATAGACGCGATAGCCGTTGGCGCTGCGCGCGGCAGTGACAAGGCCGATCGCCTCGTAGTGCCGGATCATCTTGGCCGAGACGCCGGAGGCGGCGGCCGCATCGCCGATGTTCACCCTTCCCCTCCTTTCGGCCGCCAGCGCGCGAGCAGCAGGGCGCTGCTCAGCACGCTCACGCTCGATGCCGCCATCGCCGCCCCCGCCACCACCGGCGAGAGCATCCCGAAGGCCGCGAGCGGCAGCCCGATGATGTTGTAGCCGAAGGCCCAGAGCAGGTTCTGCCGGATCTTGGCATGGGTGCGCCGCGCCACCTCGATCGCCGCAGGCACCAGGCCCGGATCGCCGCGCAGCAGGGTGATGCCCGCCACCTCGATCGCGACGTCGGTGCCGGTGCCCATGGCGATGCCGAGTTCCGCCTTCGCCAGCGCCGGCGCGTCGTTGACACCGTCGCCCACCATGGCGACGCGATCGCCCTTCGCCTGCCAGGCGGCAACCGCGTCCACCTTGCCGTCCGGCAGGATCTCGGCGGCGACCGCATCGATGCCGAGGCGCGCCGCGACGCCTTCCGCCGCGGCGCGGATGTCGCCGCTCAGCATCGCCGTGCGGATTCCCATCGCATGCAGACCCGCGACGGCAGCCGCGGCGCCGGGCTTCGGCGCATCCTCGAAGGCGAGCAGCGCCAGCGCGCGGCCGCCCTCGATGAGCCAGGCCAGGCTGCGGCCCTGGGCCGCCTCCCGCTTCGCCGCCCCGCCGAGCGCCCCGGCATCGGCGCCGCGCTCCGCAAGCATCCGCGGGCTGCCCAGGGCGAGCAGCCGCCCATCCACCCGCCCCTCGAC
>JAFADX010000413.1 GCA_023424475.1 Pseudomonadota bacterium | reverse complement strand
GGGCCAGCACCTGGGGCGCCTCGCAGCCGGCGCGGCGCTCGGCGCAGCGATCGGCGAAGGCACAGCCGGCCGGCATGGCGTCGAGCGGCGGCACCCGGCCCGGAATGGCGGCGAGCGCCTGCCCCGGCTGGTCGAGCCGCGGGATCGCGGCGAACAGCGCGCGCGTATAGGGATGCGCGGGCCGCGCGAAGATCTCCGCGACCGGCCCTTCCTCGACGATCTGGCCGGCATACATCACCGCGACCCGGTCCGCGATCTGCGCCACCACGCCGAGGTTGTGGGTGATGAACAGCACCGCCATGCCGTGCCGCGCGCGCAGGTCGGCCAACAGCCCCAGCACCTGCGCCTGGATGGTCACGTCGAGCGCCGTCGTCGGCTCGTCGGCCAGGAGCACCGCGGGCTCGCAGGCCAACGCCATCGCGATCATCACGCGCTGCCGCATCCCGCCCGAGAACTGGTGCGGATACTCCCTGAGCCGCGTCGCGGCCGAGGGGATCTTCACCTCCTCGAACAGCGCGCGCGCCCGCTCCAGCGCCGCCGACCGCGACAGGCCCTTGTGGATGACGAGCGCCTCCGCGACCTGGTCGCCCACCGTCATCACCGGGTTCAGCGACGTCATCGGCTCCTGGAACACCATGCCGATGCGGTCGCCGCGCAGCTTCTCCCACTGCTTCTCCCGCAGCCCCGCGACGTCCCGCCCGTCCAGCAGGATGCGCCCGCCCGCCACGCGGCCGAGCGGCGGCTGCACCAGACCCATGATCGACAGCGCGGTGACCGACTTGCCGCAGCCGCTCTCGCCCACCAGCGCCAAGGTCTCGTCGCGCGCCAGGCTGAAGGAGACGCCGCGCACCGCCGCGTGCCAGGCCCCGGCGATGCGGAACTCGGTGCGCAGATCCTCGACCTCGAGCGCGGCGGCCTTCATCCCGGCACCGTGACGGCGCGGCGCGGCGCTGTCCAGCATGTCGGTGCGCCGTTGCGGCCCGGCCGCGGCAAGGCTAGCGATGAGGCGGGGCGGATCGCCCCGGACCGGGAGGGATCGCGCAATGCGCAGCATGGTCTTCGCCGAGGCGCTGCTGCCCGACGGCTGGCGCCGCGATGTCCGCGTCGAGCTGGATGCGGATGGCCGCATCGCGACCGTCACGCCGGATGCGGCGCCCGGGCGCCTCATCGCGCTGCCCGGCCTGCCCAACCTGCATTCCCATGCCTTCCAGCGCGGCATGGCCGGACTGACCGAACACGCCGGCGCCGGCGACGACTCGTTCTGGACCTGGCGCGAGCTCATGTACCGCTTCCTCGCCCACCTCACGCCCGAGGACGTCGAGGCCATCGCCACCCTCGCCTATGCCGAGATGCTGGAGGGCGGCTTCACCCGCGTCGGCGAGTTCCACTACCTCCATCATGCGCCCGACGGCGCCGCCTATGCCGATCGCGCCGAGATGGCCTTCCGCATTGCTGCGGCCGCGAAGGCGACCGGCATCAACCTCACCCTGCTGCCCTGCTTCTATGCCCATGGCGAGATCGGCGGCGGCCCGCCGACGCCCGGCCAGCGGCGCTTCCTCAACGAGCGCGACGGCTTCGCAACGCTGGTCGAGGGCAGCCGCCGCGCCATCGCGGGGCTGGCGGGCGCGGGCCTCGGCCTCGCCCCCCATTCGCTGCGCGCCGCGACCATCGCGGAGATCCGGGCGGTCGCCGCCATGGCGCAGCCCGGCGAGCCGCTGCACATCCATGCCGCCGAGCAGGCGAAGGAGGTCGAGGCGGCGATCAGCATCCTCGGCCGCCCCCCGATCGCGGCGCTGCTCGAGGCCGGGCTGCTCTCCCCGCGCTGGTGCCTGATCCACGCGACCCACGGGACCCCGGAGGAACTTGCCGGCGCCGCGCGGGCGGGCGCCGTCGCCGGCCTCTGCCCGGTGACGGAAAGCAACCTCGGGGACGGCATCTTCGGCGCGCCGGGTTTCCGGGCGGCCGGCGGGCGCTTCGGCATCGGCACGGATTCCAACGTGCTGGTCTCCGCCCCGGCGGAACTGCGCACGCTCGAGTACTCGCAGCGCCTTCGGCTGCAATCGCGCAACGTGCTGGCGCCGCGCGGCGGCTCCACCGGGCGCGCGCTGTGGCAATCGGCGCTCGAGGGCGGCAGCCGGGCGCTGGCGGCGGGGCCGGCGGGCCTCGTGCCCGGCACCTGGGCGGATGTCGTCGTGCTGGACCCCGCGCATCCGGCCTTCGCCGCGCGCACGGGCGACCGGATCCTCGACAGCCTGATCTTCGCCGCCCGCGACGGCGCCATCCGCGAGGTCTGGGTCCGCGGCACGCGGGTCGTCGAGAACGGAACCCACCCGCTGCGGGCGGCGGCGGAGCAACGGGTGGCGGCGATCCTGGCGCGCATCCTCGCCGCCTGACGGCTTCATACCAAGAGGACGAGAGCCCGGCCTGCGGCCCTGAGGGCCGGGCGCCCGGACGGGCGCCGCAGCAGGTGCGGCGGAGCCAAGGACCGCGGAGCGGCCCGCCCGGCGCGTGACGGGCGCGGCGGTGAAGCCCTCGGGCGCTTGGTATCAGGCCGGTGTCATCGCCGCCGCCGCGCGGCGCAGCGTCGGGTCGAAGGGGTTCAGCCGCCGGCTGATCGCAGCGGCTTCCTGCTTCAGCATCTCGGCGATGATCGGTCGGCGCTCCGGCGTCAGGCGATCGATGGTCGTGCCGATGCTGATCGCCGCCACCGCGCGCCCCTCCGCATCCAGGATCGGCGTGCCGAGGCCGGCCATGCCGGGGATCAGGCCACTCGCACCGCCGCAATAGCCCTCCTCGCGCACCTGCCGCAGCTCGGCGCGCAGCGAGGCCTCGTCCGGCCCGCCATAGTCACGCATGCGCGGCAGGTTGTGCCGGATGATCTCGTCCTGCTCGGCCGGCGGCAGGAAGGCGAGGATGGCGACGGAGCCCTGCCCGATGCCGAGCGGCACGCGGCCGCCGATGTCACCCGTGAAGGTGCGGATCGGCAGCGGGCCGGCGCTGCGTTCTATGCACACGGCGTCGTAGCCGTTGTGCACTAGCAACACGAGCGTTTCGCCCAGGGAGGCGGTCAGCCGCAGCAGCGTCGGCCGCGCCAGGTCGCGCAGGCCGAGCACGTCACCCGCCTTGGCCGCCAGCAGGAACAGTGCGAGGCCGAGCGTGTAGCGCTTGGTCCGCGCATCGAAGGCAACCACGCCCTCGGTGCCGAGGGCGCGGAGAATGCGGTGCACCGAAGGCCGGGGAAGCGCGGCGCGCTCGGCCAGGTCGGTCAGGCGGATCCCATCCGGCCCAGCCTCCCCGAGCAGGCGCAGCAGCATGAAGATCCGGCCGGCACTGCCGGCCGGGCTATCGCTTTTTTCCGATTTCGACAGGGCTCTGCCGCTCAGCATGAGTCTTAATCTCGATGAATGAAATTATTCGACAAAAACTGTCGTTGGATGAAATTGAGACTTGCCGGCCTGCAAAATGCAACGGGATAGTCACGGACGACCGAAGTTTCTTCCGAGAGAGGCGAACAGCATGGCCCGTTGGCGTGTGGGCGTGGATTCGGGCGGGACCTTCACCGATGTCTGCCTCTTCGATGAGGAAGCGGGCCGGGTCGAGGTGTGGAAGGTCTCCTCCACGCCGGACGACCCGTCCCGCGGCATCGCCCAGGGCGTCGAGGAAGGCATGCGGCGCGTCGCCCCCGACGCCGGGCAGCCTGGCGTGCCGGTCGCCTATTTCGGCCACGGCACCACGGTCGCCACCAACGCGCTGATCCAGCATCGCGGCGTGAAGACGGGCCTCGTCACCACCGACGGCTTCCGCGACCTGCTCGAGATCGGCCGCCAGAAGCGCCCCGACCTCTACGACATGCAGGCGGACAAGCCGCCGACCCTGGTATCGCGCGACCTGCGCTTCGAGGTGCCCGAGCGCGTGCGCCATGATGGCCGGATCGACCTCGCGCTGGACGAGGACCGCATGCGCGCCGCCGCCAAGGCGCTGAACGAGGCGGGCGTCAAGGCGATCGCCGTCTCCTTCCTCTACGGCTTCATCCGCCCAGAGCACGAGAAGCGCGCCGTCGAGATCCTGCGCGAGGAGATGCCCGACGCCTTCATCAGCGCGGGCCACGAGATCGCGCCCGAATTCCGCGAGTTCGAGCGCCTCTCGACCGTCGTGCTGAACGCCTATCTCGGCCCGGTCATGCGCAACTACATCGAGCGCCTGACCCCGCGCCTGCGCGACATCGGCATGACCGCGACGCCGCACCTGACCCAGTCGAACGGCGGCGTCATCGGCTTCGGCACGGCGGCCGAGATGCCGGTCCGCGCGGTGCTGTCCGGCCCCTCGACCGGCGTGGTCGGCGCCCAGGCCATCGGCGCGCTGGCAGGCTACGAGGACCTGATCACCTTCGACATGGGCGGCACCTCCACCGACGTCGCGCTGCTCAATGGCGGGGCCTGCAAGCTGACCTCGGAGGCCATCGTGCATGGCTATCCGATCAAGGCGCCCATGCTCGACATCCACACCGTCGGCGCCGGCGGCGGCTCCATCGCCTACATCGACGCGGGCGGGCTGCTGAAGGTCGGCCCGCGGTCCTGCGGCGCCGATCCCGGGCCGGTCTGCTACGGCCGCGGCAACACCGAGCCTGCGACCACCGACGCCAACGTGGTGTTGCAGACGCTGAACCCGGAATACCTCCTCGCCGGCCGCATGAAGGTGGACCAGGGGCTGGCGAAGGAAGCCATCGGGCGGCTGGCCGAGCAACTCGGCCTCGGCGTGATGGAAACGGCGCAGGGCATCATCTCGGTCGTCACCGCCAACATGGCGCGCGCGATCCGCGTGATCTCGGTCCAGCGCGGCTACGATCCGCGCGACTACACGCTGATGGCCTTCGGCGGCGCCGGACCGCTCCATGCGGCACGCCTGGCCCGCGAACTGGACATGAAGCGGGTGCTGGTGCCGCCCTACCCCGGCATCCTCTGCGCCATGGGCCTGCTGCTGACGGACCTGCGCGCCGACTTCGCCGCGACCAAGCTGCTGCCGGCGACGGCGGAGTCGGTCGGCGAAGTGGCGGCGGCCTTCGACGGCCTTGCCGCCCGCGCCGCCGAATGGTTCGCGCATGAGGAGATCGCGCCTGCCGACCGGCACCTCACCCGCACCGCGGACATGCGCTACGCCGGGCAGAACTACGAGCTCGCCGTGCCGCTGCCGGAGGGTCCCGTCACCGCCGCCACCATCGCGGCCCTGGCCGAAGGCTTCGCCGAGGCGCACAAGCAGCGCTATGGTTTCATCGCCGAAGGCGAGCCGGTGCAGCTCGTCACCCTGCGCCTCGAAGCGACCGGCCGGGTGAAGAAGGCGGAACTCAAGTCGTTCCCTGATGCCGGCCCCGACGCCTCCGGCGCCATCATCGGCGGCCGCGAGGTCTGGTTCCCCGAAGCCGGTGCCTTCGTCGCGACGCCGATCTACAGCCGCGGGAAGCTGCAGCCCGGCAACGCCTTCACAGGCCCCGCCATCGTCGAGCAGATGGACACCACCACGGTCGTCCTGCCCGGCATGAAGGCCCGCGTGGACTCCTACATGAACCTCATCCTGGAGGTGGCGGCATGAACGACGCGCCCGCGACGCAGGCCCCCGTGCTGGACCCGATCACCGTCGAGGTGATCGGCGCCGCCCTCTCCTCCATCGTCGAGGAGACCGGCGAGGCGCTGATCCGCGCCTCCTACTCCACCAACATCAAGGAGCGGCGCGACTGCTCCACCGCGCTGTTCGACACCAGCGGCAACACGCTCTGCCAGGCCGAGCACATCCCGATCCACCTCGGCTCCTTCATCGGCATCGTGCCGCACATCCTCAAGCTGCACCGCGTCGAGGACATGCAGCCGGGCGACGTCTTCGTCGGTAACGACGCCTATGAGGGCGGCGGCACCCACCTGCCCGACATCGTGCTGGCCGAGCCGATCTTCGTCGACGGCACCATCGTCGCCTGGACGGTGAACCTCGCCCATCATTCCGACTTCGCCGACCGCGGCCATGCCCACATCTACCAGGAAGGGCTGCGCATCCCGCCCGTGCGCCTCTACCGCGCGGGCGAGCTGCAGAGGGACGTGCTCGACCTCATCCTGCTGAACTGCCAGGTGCCGCGGGAACGCTTGTCGGACCTGCGGGCGCAGATGGCTGCGAACCGCGTCGGCGTGCAGCGCTTCCAGGCGCTCTGCGCCAAGTATGGCACCACGACGGTCATGGCCGCCGGCCACGCGCTGCTCGACTACGCCGAGCGGAAGATGCGCGCCGGCATCGCCGCCATGCCGGACGGCACCTGGACCTTCGAGGACGTCTTCGAAAGCACCGAGGTCACCGAGCACCTTCCCCTGCACGTGAAGATCGCGGTGCAGGGCGACTCCATGTCGCTGCACTTCGACAGCCCGAAGCAGCTGCGCGCCGGGCTGAACATGACCTGGACGGCGCTTACCGCGACCGCCTACTATGTTGTGAAATCGGTGGTCGACCCGACCATCCTGCCCAATGCCGGCCTGGCACGGCCGCTGACGGTCACCGCGCCCCCGGGCACGGTGCTGAACTGCAGCCATCCCGCCGCGGTCAACGGCCGCGTGCAGACCTGCCAGCGCGTCTCCGACCTCATCCTCGGCGCGCTCGCCCAGGCGGTGCCGGACCGGGTGACCGCCTGCTCCAATTCCGTCTGCACGGTGGCGACCTTCATCGGCCAGCGCGAGGACGACGGCGCGATCTGGGTCTACCTCGAGACCATGGGTGGCGGCGCGGGCGCGCGGGCGACCAAGGACGGCCTCGACGGCGTGCATGTCCATGTCACCAACACCTCCAACCTGCCGGTCGAGGCGCTGGAGATCGAATACCCGCTGACCCTGCTGCGCTATGAGCTCGTGGACGGCTCCGGCGGCTCGGGCACCTACCGTGGCGGCATGGGCCTGCGGCGCGTCTACCGCGCCGACGCGGATTGCCGCGTGCGCGTGGATGTCTCGCGCCTCTCCTCGAGGTCCTGGGGCCTCTTCGGCGGTCATGCCGGCGGCCACGGCGCCGTGGAATGCGGCCCCGGCGTGGTCTTCGACAAGGACAACGCGGTGCTCAAGGCCGGGCAGTGGTTCGCGGTCGTGAGCCCCGGCGCCGGGGGTTACGGCCCGCCGGAAAGGCGCGACCGCGCGGCCGTCGCGCGCGATGTCGCCGAGGGCGTCATCAGCCCCGCGACCGCGCAGGAGGTCTACGGCTACACTGGCTGACACAGGGTCTCGTCTGGGCAATCAGAAGAAGGAAAGTCTCGCAATGGGTCCGACCACCTCCCGCCGCACCGTCCTGGCCGGTTCCGCCGCCGCCGCGATGCTGCCGTTCCTGCGCATCCCCGGCGCCCGCGCCGGCACGCCGGGCGAGCTGACCTTCGGCCTGTCCAGCTACCCACCCAGCATCCAGCCCTGGGCAAATACCGGCACGGCGGCCGCGACCATCAAGCTGATGATCTATCGCGGCCTGACCTCCTATGCCCAGGACGGCTCCCTGCGCGGCGAGCTTGCGGAATCCTGGCAGCCCATCGGCACCCAGGGATGGGAGTTCAAGCTGCGCGACGCCCGCTTCCAGAATGGCGAGAAGGTCACCTCCGCCGACGTGAAGTGGACCATCGAGCAGATCGCCGCGGAACGCTCCACCGCCTATTTCCGCAACGAGATGCGGGGTGTCGAGCGGATCGAGACGCCGGACGGCCGCACGGTGCGCATCATCCTCAGCCAGCCGCGAGCGACGCTGCCGGTCATGATGGCCTCCTACCACCTGCCGATCATCTCGCGGAACTCGCCGCGGGGGCAGTTCATCGGCGCCGGCCCCTTCATGATCAAGGCGCAGGAGCGCGGCGTCTCGCTCGAGCTCGAACCCTTCACCGGCTTCCACCGCGCCGGGCTGCCCAAGCTGAAGCGCATCAAGGCCGTCGCCTATGCCGACGAGAACCTGCGCGTCGCCGCGCTGCGCTCGGGCGACGTGGACCTGATCGAATACGTCCCCTGGCAGGCCATGGAGGCCATCAGCGCCGACCCCGCGCTGAAGCTCGACACCACGGACGGCGCCTTCATGTTCCTGGTGTTCAACGGCGCCCGCCCGCCCTTCGACAACGCGAAGGTGCGCAAGGCCGTGGCGCACGCCATCAAGCGCGAGGACATCGTCCGCGCCGCCTTCTTCGGCCGCGGCTCGATCCTGACGCAACTGCCCATCGCGGAATCGAGCCCCTTCTACAACGCGCAGTACAAGGACGGCTGGAAGTACGACCCCGACCTGGCGAAGCGCCTGCTGGCCGAGGCCGGGCATGCGGACGGCTTCTCCTGCTCGCTGCTCTCGACCGCGCAATACGGCATGCACAAGGACACCGCCGAGGTCGTGCACCAGCACCTCGCCGCCGTCGGCATCCGCGCCGAACTGAACCTGCCCGACTGGGCGACGCGCGTGGCGATCGGCAACCGCGGCCAGTACGACATCGCCGTCATGGGCACCGCGGCCGACAGCAACGACCCGGACGGCATCGCGAACTTCATCGACGGATCGCTCTCGCCTTCCTACGTCCGCAGCCACGGCCTCAAGATCGACCGCATCACCGAGCTGCTCGCCGCCGGCCGCGCGGAATTCGACGAAGCGAAGCGCAAGGCCATCTATCGCGAGATGGAAGGCGTCGCGATCGAACAGGTGCCCATGGCCGGCCTGACCTGGCGCAGCCAGGGCTACGCCATGCGCAAGGAGGTCACCGGCTTCAGGAACCTGCCGGGCGCGCTGACCTTCTATTCGGGCCTGACCTTCGAGACCACCGACGTGGCCTGAGCCGATGCTCGGCTTCGCCGCCCGCAGGCTGCTGATCTCGCTGGCGCTCGTCTGGGTGGTGGCATCGCTGGTCTTCCTGGTGATCCACCTCATCCCGGGCGACCCGGCGGAGCTGCTGCTCTCCCAGGGCGGCATCGCGCCGGACCCGGCCTCGGTGGAGGATCTGCGCGAGCGGCTCGGCCTGAACGAGCCGCTCTGGACCCAGTACCTGACCTATATGGGCGGCCTGCTGCGCGGGGATTTCGGCTACTCCCTGCAGGACGACCATCCGATCGTCGAGGAGATCGCGCTCCGCCTGCCGCGCACGCTGGAACTCGTCGGCATGGCGGGGCTGCTCTCGGTGCTGTTCGGCGTGCCGCTCGGCCTCGCGGCGGCGATGCGGACGGGCGGGCCGCTGGACCGCATCCTCTCGGCCTGGGCGGGCTTCGCGCTCTCGGTGCCGGTCTTCGTGGTCGGCACATTGGCGGTGCTGGTGCTCGCGCAGCAGCTCAAGCTGGTCTCGGCCGGCGGCTACGTGCCGCTGGGGCAGGACCCGGGCCGGCACCTCGCCCTCCTGATGATGCCCGCCGCGACGATCGCCGTCGGGCTCGGGGCGGTCGTCTTCCGCGTCATGCGCTCCTCGGTGCTCGAGGTTCTGGGGCGCGAGCATGTCCGCGCCGCGCAGGCCCGCGGCCTCGCCCCCCCGGCCATCATCCGCCGCCACGTCCTGCGCAACGCGCTCACGCCGGTCGTCACCGTGGTGGCGCTGCATCTCGGCTCGCTGCTCGGCGGCACCGTGCTGGTCGAGTTCGTCTTCAACTGGCCCGGCCTCTCGGGCTACCTCGTCCGCTCCGTCGAGGCACGCGACTACCCCGAGGTGCTCGGCATCGTCCTCGTCATCTCGGCCATCTTCGTGCTGCTGAACTTCGTGGTGGATCTCCTCTACGCGGTGATCGACCCGCGCGTCAGGCACGGCTGATGCGGCGCTCCTCCCTCCGCGCGCTGGCGCTGCCGGGCGCGCTCGCGATCCTGGTCGTGCTGGTGGCCACGGCCGCACCGCTGCTGCCGCTCGCGGATCCGGTGCACCAGGACATTGCGCACCGCCTCGCCAGCCCGTCGGAAGGGCATTGGCTCGGACAGGACGAATACGGGCGCGACGTGCTCTCGCGCATCATCTGGGGGGCGCGCGTCTCGCTGACCGTCGCCGCGCTCTCGGCCGCGCTGGCCGCGGTCATCGGAACGCTGCTCGGCATCCTCGGCGGCTATTTCCGCGGCCTGGTCGAGCTCGTGACGGTGCGCGTCGCGGAGATCGTGCTCTGCTTCCCGCCCCTGCTGCTGGCGCTGCTGGTGGTGACGCTGCTCGGCCCGGGCGCCGGAACGCTGGTCTTCTCGCTCTCCATCCTCTTCGCCCCCGGCTTCGCCCGCGTCGCCTATGCCGAGACGCTCTCGGCCCGCGCGCTTGACTATGTCACCGCGCAGCAGGCGCTGGGCGCGCGCACGCGGCGCATCCTCCTCGTGACGCTGCTGCCGAACATCGCGCCACCGCTGCTGGTGCAGTTCTCGCTGACCATCGCCGCGGCGATGGTGCTGGAAAGCGGGCTGTCCTTCCTCGGCCTCGGCGTCGTGCCGCCTTCGCCCTCCTGGGGCCTGATGATCCGCGGCGCGCGCGCCAGCATGGAACAGGCGCCGCTGCTGCTGTTCTGGCCCTGCCTGGCGCTGACCGGCACGGTGCTGGTCTTCAACCTGCTCTGCGACCGGCTGCGGGACGTGCTCGACCCGCGCGGCAGGGCCGCCGGCCGGCCGGGCTTCCTCGGCCGCCTGATCGCCCTGCCGCCGGCGCCCGAACCGCGCGAGGCGCCTGGCCTGCTGCGTGTCGAGGGCCTCACCTTGACCGTCCCGGGCCCGCAGGGCCGGATCGCTGTGGTCCGCGATGTCGGCTTCGGCCTCGCCCCCGGCGAGACGCTCGCGATCGTCGGCGAAAGCGGCTCGGGCAAGACCCTCACCGGCCTCGCCGTCATGGGCCTGCTTCCGGCGGCGGTGACGCCGGTGGCCGGGTCCATCCTCTTCACCGGCCGGGACGGCCGGCCGCGCGAGCTGCTGCGCCTGCCCGAACCGGAGATGCGCGCCCTGCGCGGCCGCGACCTCGCGATGATCTTCCAGGATCCGTCGACCAGCCTGAATCCGCTGCTGCGGATCGGGTCCCAGCTTGGCGAGACGCTGCGCGCCCACGGCCAGCGCGACGGCGTGGCCGCGCGTGTCGCCGACCTGCTGCGCCAGGTCGGCCTGCCCGACCCCGAGCGCGCCGCCAGCGCCTATCCGCACGAGGTCTCCGGCGGCCAGCGCCAGCGCGTGATGATCGCCACCGCCATCGCCAACCACCCGCGCCTGCTGCTCGCCGACGAGCCGACCACGGCCCTCGACGTGACGGTCCAGGCGCAGATCCTGGCCCTGCTCGCCGAGTTGAAGCGCGCGGAAGGCGGCATGGGCATGGTCTTCGTCACACACAACCTCGCCGTGGTCAGCGAGATCGCCGACCGCGTCCTGGTGATGTATGCGGGCGAGGTTGTCGAGGAAGGCCCCGTCGCCGAGATCTTCGCCGCCCCCCGCCACCCCTACACGGCCGCGCTGATCGCCTCGATGCCCGAAGGCGATGCCGAGCGCCTGACCGCCATCCCCGGCGCCGTGCCCCAGCCCTGGGCGATGCCCGCCGGATGCCGCTTCGCCCCGCGCTGCGACCTCGCCGCCGAAACCTGCCGCGCCACCGCCCCGGCGCTCGAGGCGGTCTCCCCCGGCCGCACCTCCCGCTGCCTGCGCTGGAGGGAGATGGCATGAGCGCATCGCCCGAACCCCTGGTCCGCGGCGAAGGCATCACTCGCGCCTTCCATCGCCGCGGCGGCCTGCTGTCCCGTGGCGCCTCGATGCTGGCGCTGCGCGGCGTGGACATCGTCGTGCAGCGCGGCGAGGCGGTCGGCGTCGTCGGCGAGTCCGGCTGCGGCAAGAGCACCCTCGGCCGCATCCTGCTGCGCCTGCTGGAACCCACCGACGGGCGTGTGCTGTTCGAAGGCGAGGACCTCGCCACTTTGCCCGCCGCGCGGCTGCGCGCGCTGCGGCGGCGCATGCAGCTCGTCTTCCAGGATCCCTACGGCAGCCTCGATCCGCGGCGCACGGTGGGGGCGCAGATCGCCGACGGCATGGTGATCCATGGCCTCGCCACCGGCAGTGAGGCCGCCGAGCGCGTCGCGGCGCTACTGCGCCAGGTCGGCCTCGACCCCGAGCATGCGAAGCGCCTGCCGCATGAATTCTCCGGCGGGCAGCGCCAGCGGATCGCCGTTGCGCGCGCCCTCTCGACGCAGCCCGACTTCATCGTGGCGGACGAGCCGGTCTCGGCGCTCGACGTCTCGATCCAGGCGCAGGTGGTGAACCTTCTCGCGGACCTGCGCGCGGAGCTCGGTCTCGCGCTGATGTTCATCAGCCACGACCTGCACGTGGTCCGCCACCTCTGCGACCGCGTGGTGGTGATGTATCTCGGCCGCGTCATGGAGGAAGGCCCGGCGGCCGGCATCTTCCGCGCACCCGCGCATCCCTATACGCGGGCGCTGCTCGCCGCGACGCCCTCCCTGCGCCACCGCGGCACGGCCGCGGCGCCGCTTGCCGGCGAGGTGCCGAGCATCGCCCGTCCGCCCTCCGGCTGCGTCTTCCGCACGCGCTGCGCCTTCGCCCAGCCGCGCTGCGCCGAAACGGTCCCCGGCCTCGAACCCGCGCCCGGCGACGGCGCGCGCCGCATCGCCTGCCTGCGCGCCGCCGAACTGCCATGACGAAGACCCAGGAGAACACCCGATGATGGACCCGAAAGGCCGCGTGGCCATGGTCTCCGGGGCGGCGCGCGGCATCGGCCGCGCGGTGACGGAACGCCTGCTCGCCGCCGGCTATGCGGTGAGCGCCGGCGTGCGCGATCCCGCGCGCCTGCCCGCCCATCCCGCCCTGACCGGCCACCGCTTCGAAGCCACCGACCCCGGTGGTGCCGAAGCCTGGGTCGCCGCCACCATGGCGCGGCACGGCCGCATCGACGCGTTGGTGAATGCCGCCGGCATCAACCCGAAGGCGCGGATGCTCGACACCGACGAGACGAATTTCGACGCCATGTGGACCGTCAACGCCAAGGGCCCGATGCGCGTCATCCGCGCCGCCTGGCCGCACCTGATCGCGGCGCGGGAAGGGCGCGTCGTGAACATCTCCTCGCTCTCGGGAAAGCGCGTCCGCAACGAGAATCTCGGCTACGCCATGAGCAAGTTCGCGGTCATGGCGCTGACCCAGGAAGTCCGCCGCCAGGGCTGGGAGCACGGCATCCGCGCCACCGCCGTCTGCCCCGGCTTCGTCGACACGGACATGACCGCGCATGTGACCAAGGTCAGCCGCGGCACGATGTCGCGCCCCGAGGACGTCGCCGCGCTGATCGAGGCGGTGCTGGGCCTGCCCAACAACGCCACGGTCGCAGAACTGCTGGTGAACTGCCGCCACGAGGACATGCTGTGAAGCTCGTCCGGCTGCGCGACGCGTCGCGCCCACGCATCACGCTGATGCTCGAAGACCAGCCGATCGAGGCCCAGCAGGGCGATACGCTGCTGACGGCGCTGCTCGCCGCCGATGCCGGCCACTTGCGGGAGAGCGAGTTCGGCGACGGCCGCCGCGCCGGCTTCTGCCTGATGGGCGCCTGCCAGGATTGCTGGGTCGTCGTCGAGGGCATGGGCCGGGTGCGCGCCTGCGCGACGCTCGCCGCCCAGGGCATGGAAGTGAGACGCGGATGAAGGTCGCGGTGGTCGGCGCCGGCCCCGCCGGGGTGCGCGCCGTGGAACGGCTGGTGGCGGCGGGCCTCTCGCCCGTCTGGATCGACGAGGCGCCGGACGGCGGCGGGCGCATCTACCAGCGCCCGCCGCCCGGCCTCGCGCGCGACGCGCGCACCCTCTACGGCTTCGAGGCGAAGCGCGCGACAGCGGTGCACGACACCCTCGACGCGCTGAAGCCGAAGGCGGACTGGCGCCCCGAGACGCTGGTCTGGCACATCCGCCCGGAGGCCCGGACGCTCAGCACCCTCTCCTGCGGCCGCCAGGCGGAGGTCGCCTACGACGCCGCCATCCTGTGCACCGGCGCGATGGACCGGGTGATCCCGCTGCCGGGCTGGACACGGCCAGGCGTCACGACGCTCGGCGCGGCGCAGATCGCGCTCAAGACGCAGGGCTGCGGCATCGGGCGGCGCGTCGCCTTCCTCGGCACCGGGCCGCTGCTCTGGCTCGTCGCCTACCAGTATGCGAAGGCGGGTGCCGAGGTGGTCGCGATCCTCGACACCACCTCCTTCACGACGAAGCTGCGCGCCGCGCCCGGCCTGCTGCTCGGCGGCACGACCTTCGCGAAGGGCCTCTACTACACCGCCTGGCTGCGCCGCCGCGGCATCCGCATCGCCGAGGGCGTCACGCCCCTCGCCATCGAGGGCGACGAGAACGGCGTCACCGCCATCGCCTGGCGCGACGCCGCGGGGCGCGAGCACCGCGCGGCCTGCGACGCCGCCGGCATCGGCTGGGGCCTGAAGCCGGAGGCGCAGCTCGCCGACCTCGCCCGCGTGCCCTTCCGCCATGACCCCGTGCAGGCGAACTGGGTGCCGGTGCGCGATGCCGCCGGGCGCACGCCGGTCGCGGGCATCTACCTTGCCGGCGACGGCGCGGGCATCGGCGGCGCCGAGGTCGCGGAGATCGCCGGCGCACGCGCCGCCCTCGCACTGCTGGCCGATGCCGGGGAACGCATCGACCCGATCGAGGCGATCGCGCTCGACCGCCGCCTCGCCACACAGGCGCGCTTCCGTGCCGCGCTGGAACGCGC
Organism: Pseudomonadota bacterium; assembly: GCA_023424475.1. Classification (GTDB taxonomy): domain Bacteria; phylum Pseudomonadota; class Alphaproteobacteria; order Acetobacterales; family Acetobacteraceae; genus Neoroseomonas. The sequence goes on along the minus strand of JAFADX010000413.1, from coordinate 19,496 downwards.
CTTCCCCTTCCCCGCGCATCTCGCGCGCGGCATCGCCGACGACACGCTGCTCTGCCGCTGCGAGGGCCTGCGCGCCGGCGAACTCCGTGCCGCCGCGCGCGCCGAGGCGGCCACCGGCCCCGCCCCCGAGATGAACCGCGCGAAGTCCTTCACCCGCGTCGGCATGGGCCGCTGCCAGGGCCGCGTCTGCGGTGCCGCAGCGGCCGAGGTGCTGGCCGCGGAACTCGGCTGCGACGTGGCCGAGATCGGGCGGCTGCGCGGGCAGCCGCCGGTCAAGCCGATCCCCATTCCAGCCCCGGTGAGCGCGCCATGACGACCGAGTGCGATGTGCTGATCCAGGGCGGCGGCGGCGCGGGCTGCTCGGCGGCGCTGCACCTGGCGCAGCGCGGCGTGCGCGTCATCCTGCTGGAACGCGGCCTGGTCGGCAGCCAGGCCTCCGGCGTGAACTACGGCGGCGTGCGCCAGCAGGGCCGCCATCCGGCGGAACTGCCCATCGCGAAGCGTTCGCGCGAGATCTGGGGGCGGCTGAAGGAGATCGCCGGCACGGATGCGGAATTCACCGTCACCGGCCACCTGAAGCTCGCCCGCAACGAGGAGGAGGAGGCGGACCTCGTCGCCTATCTCGACGTCGCGAAGCAGTACGACCTGCCGCTGCGCCTGGTGGGCCGCAATGCGATCCACCAGGAGTATCCATGGCTGGGACCCAAGGTCGTCGCGGGATCCTTCGCGCCGGAAGACGGTGCGGCCAACCCGCGCCTGCTCTCTCCCGCGCTCGCCAATGCCGCGCGGGCCGCCGGGGCCGACATCCGCGAACATGCCGAGGTCGTCGCCCACGCCCATGACGGCACGCGCTTCCACCTGCGGACAGCGAAGGGCGACGAGTTCACCGCACCCATCCTGCTCAACATGGCGGGCTTCTGGGGCGGCAGACTCGCCGAGGCCTTCGGCGAGCCGGTGCCGGTGGAACCGCTCAACCCCAACATGCTGGTGACCGAACCGATCCGCTACTTCATCGAGCCGAACCTCGGCGTCGTCGGCGGCAATGTCTACCTGCGCCAGATCCCGCGCGGGAACGTCATCCTCGGCGGCGGGCATGGTGAATCCGATCCCGTGGTGCCGTGGTCGCGCCCGCTGCCGGATGTCTCGGTGCGCGCGATGGAGCTCGCCGTCGAGCTCGTGCCTTCGATCGCCGGCGCGCAGATCATCCGCTCCTGGTCCGGCATCGACGGCCGCATGCCCGACCGCATCCCGGTGATCGGGCCGAGCCGCACCACGCCCGGCCTCTTCCACGCCTTCGGCTTCTCGGGCCACGGTTTCCAGCTCGGCCCGGCGATCGGCGCCATCATGACCGAGCTCGTGCTCGACGGCCGCACCGACATCCCGCTCGAAGCCTTCCGCATCGACCGCTTCGGGGGCACCGCCGCATGAAGATCACCCGCGCGCAGATCTACCTCTGCGAGATCGACGGCCGCCGCCCGCTCATCCTCCGCCTCTGGACCGACGACGGCATCCAGGGCCTGGGCGAGGCCGCGCTCGCCTACGGCATCGGCGCAGCGGGCGCGGCCGCGATGCTCGAGGAGATGCTGCGGAAGATCGTGCTCGGCCGCGACGCCTCGGCGATCGAGCCGATCTGGTCCGACCTCTATGACCACACCTTCTGGGCCAAGGGCGGCGGGCCCATCGTCTACGCCGCGATCAGCGCCATCGAGACGGCGCTGTGGGACATCAAGGGCCGCGCCCTCGGCGTGCCGGTCTGCCAGCTTCTCGGCGGCGCCTACCGCAACGAGGTCCGCTGCTACGCCAACGGCTGGTCCTTCCGCGCCGTGACGCCCGAGGAGACGGCGCGTGCGACCGAGATGCCGCTCAAGGCCGGCTACGACGCGCTGAAGTTCTACCCGCTCGCGACGCCGATCCGGAACCATCCGAACGGCATCTTCGCCCATGTCTCCCGCCGCGAGTTCGACCGCGACTTCGAGGATCTCGCCGTTGCCCGCGTGAAAGCCGTGCGCGACGCCGTCGGTCCCAGGGTCGAGCTCATGGTGGACATGAGCGCGGAGCTGACGACCGACGCCATCCTCCGCCTCGGCCGCCGGCTCGAGGAATTCGACCTCACCTTCTTCGAGGAACCCGTCGATCCCTTCGACCCGGAAGGCATCAAGGCCGTCTCGGACGGCCTGCGCATCCCGGTCGCCGCGGGCGAGCGCCTCTACACCCGCTACGGCTTCCGCCGCCTGTTCGAACTTCGCGCCGTCGCCATCGTCCAGCCCGATATCGGCATCGTCGGCGGCATGATGGAGACGAAGAAGATCGCGGCCATCGCCGAGATGTACAACATGCGCGTCCAGCCACATCTCTGCGCCGGCCCGGTCGCCACCGCCGCGGCGCTGCAGCTCGACGCCTGCATCCCGAACTTCCTGATTCAGGAACTCTACCCCTTCCGCGTGCCGGAACATTTCGACCTGGTCGACGCGCCGCTGGAACCGCAGGTGCGCAACGGCCGCGTCGCCATCCCGCAGCGTCCCGGCCTCGGCGTCGACCTGGTCGAGGACCGCGCAGCGCCCTTCCTGCGCACCGACATCTCTCTTGGGGACCTCCGATGACCGACACCGCCTTCCCGATGCATGTCCGCCCCGGCGTCTTCCTGCGCCGCGATCCTGCGGCAGAGGCCGCCCCGGTCGTCTTCGACATTCCACGCAGCGGCGCGGAGTATCCGCGCTCCTTCCGCCCCACCGTGCCCTTCGCCGACGTGCAGCGCTCCATCTCGATGTATGTCGAGGAGGCCTATGCCGGCGTGACCGAGGCCGGGGCGACCTGGCTCTACGCCTGCTTCCCCAATGTCTTCATCGACCCCAACCGCAACGAGCTCGACATCGATCCCGATGCGCTCGAGGGCGAATGGCCCGAGCCGCTCCGCCCCGGCGAAAAGACGAAGCTCGGCATCGGCCTGATCCCGATGGTCTGCGCCGGCACGACGCGCCTCTATCCCGGCAGGCTGCCGGTCGCGGAGGTTCGCGCGCGCCTCGACGACTACTACTGGCCCTACCATCGCGAGCTCGGCCGTCTGCTGCAGGGCTTCCGCGACCGCGACGGCATCGCCCTTCACATGAGCTGCCATTCGATGCCCGCCATCGCTGCCGCCGGGCTGCCGGATGCCGGCCAGCGCCGGTCCGACTTCGACCTCGGCGACCGCCACGGCACGACCTGCAGCGCCGAGGTGCTCGACCTCGTCGCCTCTGTCCTGAAGGGCTTCGGCTACGACGTCACCAACAACAGGCATTACATCGGCGCCGAATCCGTCCGGAAGCATGGCGACCCGGCGAACGGCATCCACAGCCTGCAGATCGAGATGAACCGCGGCGTCTACATGGACGAGGCCGCGCGCACCCGCACCGGGGGCCTGGCCCGTGTCCGCGGCCACCTGACAGAACTTGCCCGGCAGCTTGCCGCCTACGCACGGACGAAATCGCGCGGCTGACCGCGCGGGCCTTGCCAGACGCCCCCGAATCCGTCGCCATGGCGTGGTTCGGGCAGAAGGCAGACGGACGGGGGCCATGCACCAGGGGTTGATGGAGGTTGAAGGGCTGCGCCTGTCCTTCGGCGGCCTCGCCGCGCTGGACGGCGTCTCCTTCGCCGTCGCCCCGGGGCGCATCACCGCGCTGATCGGGCCGAACGGCGCGGGCAAGACGACGCTGTTCAACGCCGTCTCGGGCCTCACCCGCCCCCGATCCGGCAGCGTCCGGCTGGCAGGGGAGGAGATCCTGGGCCTCAGGCCCGAGCAGATCACGGCCCGCGGCATGGTCCGTTCCTTCCAGATCGCACGCGGCTTCCCGAAGCTCTCGGTCTTCGAGCACCTGATGCTCTACGGCCAGGACCAGCCCGGCGAGAGCTGGACCGCCGCCCTGCTCGGCACCGCCGCGGCACGCCGGCGCGAACAGGCCCTGGCGGAACAGGCACTCGGCATCGCGCGCCGGCTGAAACTGGCGCACGTCATCGACAACCAGGTCACCGCCCTGTCCGGGGGACAGAAGAAGCTGCTCGAGATCGGCCGCGCCCTGATGGCCGAGCCGCGGCTGATGCTCCTCGACGAACCCGCCGCCGGCGTGAACCCGACCCTGGCCGAGGAGATCGGCGACCTGCTGCGCGCCATCGTCGCCGAGGGCCGCACCATCCTGCTGGTCGAGCACGACATGGCGCTGATAGAGCGCATCTCCGACCACGTCGTCGTCATGGCCGCCGGACGAAGGCTGGCCGAGGGTTCCTTCGCCGCGATCCGCGAGAATGCGGAGGTGCAGGACGCCTATCTCGGGGGCGCGCGATGACGGCCCTCACCGTCGAGGATCTGGTCGGCGGCTATGCCGCGGCCGACCACGTGGTGAAGGGCGTCTCCCTCACCGTCGCCCCCGGCGAGCTCGTCTGCGTCATCGGACCCAATGGCGCCGGCAAGTCCACCGTCCTGAAGCTGCTGACCGGCCTGCTGCGCCCGCGCGGCGGCCGTGTCGCGCTGGACGGGCGCGAGGCCACCGGCCTTTCGCCCCGCGCGGTGCTCGAGGCCGGCATGGTGCTGGTCCCGCAGGAACGCAACGTCTTCGGCACGCTGACGGTCGAGGAGAACCTCGCCATGGGCTGCTTCCTGGACCCGCGCCGCGCGCGGGCGCAGGCGGCGGCGGTGATGGACCGCTTCCCGCTCCTCGCCGAGCGGCGCCGGCAACTGGCGCGCACCATGTCCGGCGGCCAGCGCCAGATCCTCGCCATGGGCCAGGCGCTGACGAGCGAGCCGCGCGTGCTGCTGCTCGACGAACCCACCGCCGGCCTGTCCCCCCAGGCGGCAGCCGACCTTTTCGGCGTGGTGCGCGCCACCGCGGCCTCGGGCGTCGCGGTGCTGATGGTCGAGCAGAACGCGCTGCAGGCGATGGAGATCTCCGACCGCGCCCTGGTGCTGGTGGATGGGCGCAACGCGCATGAAGGCCCGGCCCGCGCCCTGGCGCGGGACCCCGCCATACGCCGCCTGTTCCTCGGCGGCCGCGGGGAGGGCAGGATGGACGGCACAGGGACCGCAAGGGAGACATCCCCATGATCATCACGACCCGCCGCACGGCGCTCATCGCCGGCACCTCGCTGCTCGCCGCACCGTCGCTGGCGCGCGCCCAGGGCGCGCCGATCGCCCTCGGCACCCTCACGCCGCTCACCGGCGCCGGCGGCCCCTACGGCCCGGTGATGGCGAACTGCGTCAAGGCCGTGATCGACGAGGTCAACGGCGCGGGCGGCGTGCTCGGCCGCCAGGTCCGGCTGACCAGCGAGGACGACCAGACCAACCCCGAGGCCGGGCTGCGCGCCGCGCGCAAGCTGATCGACGTCGATCGCGTCGCCGCCGTCATGGGCACCTGGGCTTCGTCGGTGACGACCGCCGTCGCGCCGCTGTGCTGGGAGAGCAGGACCTTCCTGACCACGGTGTCCGGTGCGGATTCCATCACCGCCCTGCCGCACAACGGCTGGCTGGTCCGCACCCAGCCCAACACCACGCTGCAGGGCCGCAAGTTCGGCGAGTACATCGTCGAGCTCGGCGCCAAGAAGGCCTACTTCATGGCGCCGCAGACGCCCTTCACACAATCCCAGCTCGCCAACATGAAGCCCCCGGTCGAGCGCGCCGGCGGCACAGTCGAGCTGCTGGTCTACGACGCCAACAAGCCCTCCCTCCGCACCGAGGTCGACCAGGTGATGCGCGCGCAGCCGGACATCATCGTGCTCGGCGGCTACACGCCCGACACGACGACGCTGCTGCGCGACATCTTCCGCGCCGGCTTCCGCGGCAAGCTGCTGGCCTACGCCTATTCGGTGAACCAGCAGATGATCGCCGCCATGCCCAGGGAGGTGACTGAAGGCATCTACACCCTCGCCCCCTCTCCGGCGCTCGGCAGCGGCGGCTTCGCGCGCGTGCAGCGCATCGCCGGCACCCAGAACCCCGACCCCTACACCTGCCAGATCTACGACCAGGTCAACCTGGTGCTGATGGCGATGGCGGTCGGGCACGACGGCACCGGCCAGGCGATCCACGACAATATCCGCAAGGCCAGCCAGGGCGGGGGGGAGCGCGTGGACAACGCCCTCGATGGCCTGCGCGCCATCGCGGCGGGCAGGAAGGTGGACTACGACGGCGCCTCCGGCCCCTGCGACTTCACCGATGCCGGCGACATCACCGACTGCAAGTTCCGCTACGAGCAGGTCCGCGGCGGCCGCCAGACCCTGCTGCGCGTCGCCTGATGCTCGAGGCGCTCGTCCAGGCGCTGATCAACGGCCTGATCGCCGGCACCATCCTCGCGGTGCCGGCGCTCGGCTTCACGGCGATCTTCGCGGTGCTCAACTACCCGAACTTCGCCATCGGTGCGCTGGCGACGATGGGCGCCTATGCCGGCTGGATCGGCAACACCGCCTTCGGCCTGCCGATGATCGCCGCGCTGGCGCTCGCCTTCGCGGCGGCAGGCGCGGCGGGCCTTCTCATCCAATGGCTCGCGGTGAAGCCTCTCGAGCACGCCAGCGCGCTGATGATGGCCATCGCCTCGCTCGCCGCGGGCCTGGTGCTCGAGAACGTGCTGCGCTTCGCCTTCGGCAACGACCTGCGCGGCTACGACCTCCCGCTGTTGCGGGACTGGCGTTTCGGCGCCTACCGCGTCGGCCCGCAGCAGGTGCAGAATTTCGGCCTGGCGCTGGCGGCCATGGGGCTGCTCTGGGCCTTCCTGCGCTTCAGCCGCACCGGCCGCGCGATGCGCGCGGTCGCCGACAACCGGGACCTCGCGCTCCTGCGCGGCGTCGATCCGGCGCGTGTCGCCGCGGTCACGATGCTGGTGGGCGCCGGTCTCGCCGGCATGGGCGGCATGCTGGTCGGCCTCGACACCTCGGTCGATCCGCTGGTCGGCAACCGGCTGCTCCTGTCGATCTTCGCCGCCGCCGTGCTCGGCGGCCTGGGCTCGATCCCCGGCGCCGTGGCCGGTGCGCTCGCCATCGGCATGGCCGAGGAGGTCGCGGTGCTCGCCTTCAACCCCGCCTATCGCCTGGTGGTCGGCTTCGTCGTCATCCTCGCGGTGCTGACGCTGCGCCCGGCCGGGCTCTTCGGCGCGCGGGCCTCCTGAGATGGTCTCCTATCTCGTCTTCCTGCTCGTCGTCGCCGGCATCTATGCGCTGCTGGCGCAGAGCCTCTGCCTCGCCTGGGGCGTGACGGGACTGGTGAACCTCGGCCTCGCCGGCTTCTTCGCCATCGGCGCCTATGCCTCGGCGACACTGACGAAATGGGGCGGCGCGCCGGTGCCGCTCGGGCTGCTCGCGGCCATGCTGGCCGGCGCGGCCGCGGGCTACGTCGTCTGCGTCTCGACCCTGCGATTGCGGGACGACTACCTCGCCATCGTCACCCTCGGCTTCGCCGAGGCGGTGCGCGTCGTCGCCTCGAACGAGATCTGGCTGACCGGCGGCACCGACGGCATCTCCGGCATCCCCTCCGGCCTGCCGCGCGACTGGGGGGAAGGCTTCCACCTCGCCTTCCTCGGCATCGTCACCGCCATCCTCGCGCTGGTCTGGCTGGGCCAGCGCCGGCTGGTCGCCTCCCCCTGGGGCCGCGCCCTGCGCGCGGTGCGGGAGGACCAGATCGTCGCCGCCGTTGCCGGCAAGCGCGTCACGCGGCTCAAGGCCGAGGCCTTCTCCATCGCCGCCGCCATCGCCGCCCTCGCGGGCGCGCTCTACGGCCACTACACCTCTTACATCGCGCCCGAAATCTTCCAGCCGCTCATCACCATCTACGTCTTCCTCGCCGTAACGGCGGGCGGCAACGGCCGGCCGACGGGCGCGGCGGTCGGTGCCTATCTCCTGATCGCCTTCCTCGAGGCCACGCGCTTCGCGGCCGAGGTCCTCCCCGGCGTCTCCGCCGTCCAGGCGGCGGCACTGCGGGAGGCCTCGGTCGGCATCGCCCTGATCCTGCTTCTCAGGCTGCGCCCGCGCGGCCTCTTTCCCGAACTCAACCTGAAGGCGCCCGCATGATCGTGGACCTGCCGCCCGAACTGATTGCCCTCGCCCGCGCCGCCGCAGCCGAGTCCGACCCACGCGCCGTCTTCCGCGCTGCCGAGGCCGCGAACGCCGCGCTGGTCGGCCACCGCCTCTTCACCATCCTCTTCGTCATGCCCGGGGGCGGCGAGGTCGAGCGCGTGCATTCCTCCGACCCTGCCGCCTATCCGCTGACCGGCCGCAAGGCGATGGGGGCGACGCCCTGGGGCGAGCTGGTGCTGAAGCAGGGCCGCACCTGGCTCGGCAACGGCATGGCCGACATCCGCTGGGCCTTCTACGACCACGAGCTGATCGCGAGCCTCGGCTGCGCCGCCTGCATCAACGTCCCGGTGCGCGAGGGCGGCGAGGTGGTCGGCACGCTGAACATCCTCGACGCCGAGGGCGCCTTCACCCCGCAGGACGTCGCCACCGCCGAGGTGATCGGCGGCCTGCTGCCCGGCGCGCTGCGCCGCGCCGCCACCCTGGCAGGCGCCGCCGCGCGGGACTAGTTTCCCCGCCTTCCGCGAGAGAGATCCGACTGATGACCGAGACCATCCTGTTCGAGAACGCCGCCATCCTCGACGGCACGGCGGAGGGCGCCGTCCCCGGCCATGTCCTGGTCGAAGGCGACACGATCAGGGAGGTCAGCGACAGGCCGATCACAGCCATGGGCGCACGTCGCATCGACCTGCATGGCCGCACCCTGATGCCCGGCCTGATCGACGCGCATGTGCACGTCGTCGCGGGCGTGGTGAACCTCGGCCTCAATGCCATGCTGCCCGATGCCGTCGTCGCCTTCCGCGCCGCGAAGATCATGAACGGCATGCTGATGCGCGGCTTCACCACGGTGCGCGACCTCGGCGGCTGCACCCATGGGCTGCGCATGGCGCGCGACGAGGGCCATTTCGACGGTCCGCGCCTGAACATCTCCGGCAAGGCGCTGTCCCAGACCGGCGGGCATTGCGACTTCCGCGGCCGGCACGACACCCGCGGCACCGGCTTCTTCGCCGCGCGCCTCGGCAGCCTCGGCCGCATCGTGGACGGCGTCGCCGATGTCCGCCGCGCCTGCCGCGAGGAGATCAAGGCCGGCGCCGACTACATCAAGATCATGGCGAATGGCGGCGTCGCCTCGCCGACCGACCCGATCGCCTTCGTCGGCTTCTCGCGGGAGGAGGTCCTCGCCGCCGTCGAGGAAGCGGAGAACGCCGAGACCTACGTCGCCGCCCACCTCTATACCGACAGCGCGATCCATCGTGCCGTCGAATGCGGCGTGCGCAGCCTCGAGCACTGCAACCTCATCCAGGCCGACACCGCCCGCTTCGCGGCCAAGTCGGGTGCCATCGCCTGCCCGACCCTCGTCACCTACCAGGCGCTGAAGGATGAGGGCGCCTCGCTCGGCCTGCCGGCGGAATCCGTGGCGAAGATCGACGACGTGCGCACCGCCGGCCTGCGCTCGCTCGAGATCATGCGCGAGGCCGGCCTCGCCATGGCCTTCGGCACCGACCTGCTGGGCGAGATGCATCGCCACCAGTCCGAGGAATTCGTCATCCGCGGCGAGGTCCTCCCCGCCATCGAGGTCATCCGCAGCACCACCGTCAACGCCGCCAGGCTGCTGATGTCCGAAGGCAGGATCGGCTGCGTCGCCCCCGGTGCCCATGCCGACCTGATCGTGGTCGAGGGCGATCCGCTGAAGGATCTCTCCCTGCTGACGCGCCAGGGCCAGCATCTCTCCGCCATCATGCTCGGCGGCCGCTTCGTGAAGAATGAACTGGCGGCCTGAAGGCCGCCCCACTGGGAGACTGCACCGATGACCACCACCCGACGCACCATCCTGGCCGCCTCCGCGGGCGCGCTCACCTTGCCGGGCGTCGCCCGCGCCCAGGGCGAGACCTTCCGCATCGGCGCGCTGAACCCCGTCACCGGCGCCGGCGCGCCCTATGGCGGCGGCATGCAGCGCACGATCCAGGCAGCGGTCGAAGCGATCAATTCGGCCGGCGGCGTCAACGGCCGCCGCATCGAGGTCTTCGCCGAGGACACCCAGACCAGTCCGCAGGCCGCCGTGCTCGCCGCGAAGAAGCTGATCGAGGTGAACCGCGTGCGCGCCATCCTCGGCACCTGGTCCTCGGGCGTCTCCCTCGCCGTGGTGCCGCTGACCAACGAGGCCGGCATCATCCTGATGAACACCTCGGGCGCGCCGGCCCTCTCGGTGTCGCCGGCCAACGCCAAGGGCCTCTCCTACCGCTTCCAGGCCACCAACGACCGCTTCGGCCGCGCCTTCGCCGAGATCTGCGTGCGCGAGGGCTTCAGGAAGCCCGCGACCATGGCCTTCAACAACGCCTCCGGCATCGGCAACACCGAAGGCTTCCGCCGCGCCTGGGCCGCGAAGGGCAACCGGAACGGCGAGAACATCGTCTACGAACCCAACCAGCCCTCCTACCGCGCCGAACTGCTGCGCGTGCTGAACACGCGCCCGGACGTGATCGTCACCGGCTCCTACCTGCCGGATACCACCATCATCCTGCGCGAATGGTTCCAGGCCGGCATTCCGGTGAAATGGATCATCCCGGCCTGGGCGGCGAACCCGCAGCTCGTCCGCGCCCTCGGCCCCGCGGTGACCGAGGGCATCATCGCCGTTGACAGCGTCTCGAACGAGGGCTCGCCTGCCTACGCGGCCTACGACGCCGCCTACAAGGCGGCGACCAGCAACCCCGGTTCGTCGAACGTCTATGCGGCGATGACCTGGGACATGGCGAACACCCTCGCCCTCGCCATCGAGAAGGCGAGATCCTTCGAGACCGCGGCGATCAACACCGCGATCCGCGAGGTCGCCAACCCGCCGGGCGACGCCGTCGGTACCTTCGCCGAGGGCAAGGCCGGCCTCGCCGCAGGCAAGAAGATCAACTACGAGGGCGCATCCTCGGTGCTCGACTTCGACGAGCATGGCGACGTGACGCCCGATTTCGGCGCCTTCTTCATCCACAACGGCCAGTTCGAGCGCCGCTACGTCGTGAAGATCTGAGGTGTTCGGCCAGCTCGTCGTCGCCGGCATCGTCCATGGGCTGATCGTCGGCCTTGCCGCACTGGCGGTGACGCTGGTCTTCGGCATCGCCCGCTTCCCCAATGCGGCGGCGGGCGACACCATGACGGCCGGCGCCTATGCGGGGCTGCTTGCCCACCAGGCGAGCGGCTCCCTCGCGCTGGCCGGCGGGGCGGCGGTGGCGGCGTCGGGCGCCGTTTCGCTGCTCGGCTACCTGCTGGTGTTCCGCCCGCTGGCGCGGCGTCCGGTGGCGGCGCTGCTGGTCGCATCCATCGGCGTCGCCTTCGTCATACGCGCCGCGCTCGGCGTGATCTTCGGCCATGAGCAGCAGGTCTTCCAGGTGCCGCTCGCCTGGCCGATCGAGATCATGGGCATCCGCATCCCACCCATGGACCTCACGCTGGCCGCCGTCGCGGCGAGCGCCCTCGCCGCGGCCTTCGGCGTGCTGCACCTGACCTCGATCGGGCGGCAGATGCGCGCGGTGGCGGACGATCCCGACCTCGCGCGCGTCTCCGGCATCCGGCCGCTGCGCGTGATGGTCGCGCTCTGGCTGCTCGCCGGCGCGGCGGCAGGGATCGCGGGGCTGATGCTCGGCGTGAAGACCATCGTCTCGCCCGAGATGGGCTGGGAAGGGCTGCTCTCCGCCTTCGCCGCGGCGATCCTCGGCGGCATCGGCTCGCCGGCCGGCGCGGTGCTGGCGGGGCTGCTCCTTGGCATCACGCAGGAAGTCTCCACGCCCTATGTGGGCTTCACCTACAAGATCGCCATCGCCTTCGCGGTGATGCTCGCCGTGCTGCTGGTCCGCCCGCGCGGCCTGCTCGGCCGGATGGAGGGCGTGCGCTGATGGAGGCCTATCTCGTCGCCATCGCCACCTTCGGCGCGATCTATGTCCTGCTGACCCTCGGCCTGACCCTGCAATACGGGCTGACGGGCCTGGTGAATTTCGGCCATGTCGGCTTCTTCGCGATCGGCGCCTATGCCTCGGCGCTGCTTTCGCTGCAGGGCTTGCCGCTGGTGGCCTCCTTCGCCGCCGCCGCGCTGATCGCGGCGCTCGCCGCCTGGCCGATCGGCCTCGTCGCGCTGCGATTGCGGGAGGACTACTTCGCCGTCGTCACCCTTGGCTTCAGCGAGACGGTGCGCCTCGCCATCACCTCCGAATCCTGGCTGACCAACGGCGTGCAGGGCGTGCCCGGCATTCCGCGCACCTTCGCGGACCTCGGCGTCGGCATGACCGGCGCGCTGGCCACGCTCGGCGCCGTCGCCCTCGTCTGCGTCGCCGCCGCGCTGGCGTTGCGCCGCATCACCCGTTCCCCCTTCGGCCGCGTCATCGAGGCGATCCGCGACAACGAGGAAGCGCTGAAGGCGCTCGGCAAGGACCCCGCGCGCTTCAAGATGCAGGTGCTGGCACTCGGCGCTGCCCTGGCCGGTATCGCGGGCGCTTTCTACGCGCACTACATCACCTACATCTCGCCGGACCAGTTCATCCCGCTCGTCACCTTCTATGTCTGGATGGCGATGATCATGGGCGGCGTCGGGCGCGTCTCGGGTGCCGTCGTCGGCGCGCTGCTGCTGATGCTCTTCCTCGAGGGCACGCGCTTCCTGCGCGACATCGCCCCCGATGCGGTCTCCGCCGTGGACATGGCGAGCCTGCGCATCGGCGCCGTCGGCCTCGCCCTCATCCTCTTCACCCTGTTCCGCCCGCAGGGCCTGGTCGGGGACTATACCCGCCGATGAGCCTGACGGTCCGCGACATCGCCAAGTCCTGGGGCGGCTTCCGCGCGCTGGACGGTGTTTCCTTCGAGATGGAGAGCACCGGCCTGCTCGGCATCATCGGCCCGAACGGCGCCGGCAAGTCGACGCTGTTCTCCGTCATCTCCGGCTTCATCCCGGCCGATGCCGGCAGCGTCAGCCTCGACGGCGCCCCGCTCGACCGGATGGGCCCCGCCGCACGCGCGCGGGCCGGCATGATCCGCACCTTCCAGGTGCCACGCGAATTCCACCACCTGACGGTGCGCGAGAACCTCATGGCCGCCGCCCCCGGCCAATCGGGCGAGGGCCTGCTCGGCCTCTTCCTCCGCCCCGCCCGCGTGCGCGCCGAGGAAGAGGCGATCCGCGCCGAGGCCGAGGCCACCATCGAGTTTCTCTGCCTCGCCCGTGTCGCGGATACACCCGCCGGGCGCCTCTCCGGCGGCCAGAAGAAACTCGTCGAGCTTGGCCGTGCCCTGATGGCCAAGCCGCGCCTGATCCTGCTCGACGAGCCCTTCGCCGGCGTGAACCCCGTGCTGATCGAGGAGATCATGCAGCGCATCCGCGACCTCAACGGCCGCGGCATCGGCTTCCTGGTCATCGAGCACGATCTCGACGCCCTCTCGCGCCTGGTCCCGCGCCTCGTCGTCATGGACCAGGGCCGCGTTCTGGCCATCGGCACGCCGGAAGCGGTCCTCGCCGACCCGGCCGTGCGCGAGGCCTATCTCGGGGGCGCGCCGGCATGATCCTGCTGGACATCGCGAACCTCACCGGCGGATACGGCGAGGCCGACATCCTCAACGGCATCGACCTGGCGGTCGAACAGGGCGAGATCCTCACCGTCGCCGGCACCAACGGCGCCGGGAAATCGACCCTCGCCAAGGCCGTGATGGGCCTGCTCCCGCGCGCCGCCGGCCGCATCGCGCTGGACGGCCGGGACATCCTCGCCGAGCCTGTCGAACGCCGCCTGGCCCTCGGCATCGCCTATGTGCCACAGGTCGGCAACGTCTTCGCCTCGCTCTCGGTGCTCGAGAACCTGCAGGTCGTGCAGGGCGTGCGCGACGCGGGGGCCCGCATCGCCGAGCTGCTCGACACCTTCCCCGCCCTCGCCGAGCGCCGTCGCGCGCGGGCCGGCAGCCTCTCGGGCGGGGAAAGGCAGCAGCTCGCCTTCGCCCGCGCGCTGATGGCGCGTCCCCGGCTGATGATCCTCGACGAACCCACGGCGGCCCTCGCCCCGGCCCGCGTGGTGGAATCCTTCGAGCGCATCCGCGCCCTGCCCTCGCTCGGCGTGTCGGTGCTGATGGTCGAGCAGCGCGCGCGACAGGCCCTGTCGGTCTCCGACCGCGGCTGCATCCTCGACGGCGGCAAGGTCGCCATGCTCGGCGCCGCGGCGGGGCTGCTCGCCGACGAACGCGCCGCCGCCCTCTATCTCGGCCGGGCCGGCGGCGCCTGAACCGTCAGTCGCGGAACCCCGGATCCGTCCGGTCGAGCTGCCGCAGCAGGCCCGGCCATTCCAGCAGCCCGTAACGGCGCGAATTGCCCGGCGCATACATGGCGCAGGACTTCTCGACCACATCCTCGCCCGGCATCTCGAGTTCCGTGTTGCAGGCCATCGCCGCGAGCTGCGCCTGGCAGGCGCGTTCCAGACCCCACATGGCGATGAAGGCCTCGCCCACGCTCTCGCCCACGGTCAGCAGACCGTGGTTGCGCAGGATGCAGTAGTTCATCAGGCCGAGGCTCTTCGCCAGCGCCTCCCGCTCCTTCGGGTCGCGCTCCGGCCCGCGGAAATCGTGATAGGCGATGCGGCCATAGAAGCGCGTCGCCGTCTGCGTCAGCGGCAGCAGCCCGCATTTCAGCGCGCTGACCGCCATGCCCGCGATGGTGTGGGTATGCATCGCGGCCGCCACGTCCGGCCGCGCCCGGTAGATCGCCGAATGGATGGTGAAGCCCGCCGGATGCAGGCCATAGGGCAGGTCGGGGCGATAGAGGATCTCGCCCTCCATGTTCACCTTGAGCAGCGAGGATGCCGTGATCTCGCTGAACAGCATGCCGTTCGGATTGATCAGGAACTGCCCCGGCGCATCCGGCACACGCGCCGTGATATGGGTGTAGATCATGTCCGACATGCCGTAGCGGTCGCAGAGCCGGTAGCACGCCGCGAGGTCCACCCGCGCCTGCCATTCCGCCGCGCTGACCGAGCCCTGGACCGGGGCGATCTCGAGCGTCTGCACCGTCGTCATCCGTCCACCCTCCCTTCGCTGGCCTCGCGCGGAGCGAGATCGAAGCGCTCCATCTCCTCGAGCGTGTCCCCGTACCAGGCGCGGATCGCCGAGACATGCCGGCCGATCGGCCGCGGCACGCCGTTCTCCACCACCATCGGCAAATCGTGGCCCGGGACCAGCAGGCAGCCCGGCCGCGTGCGGCAGATCTCCCAGACCATGTCGATGGTCGCGCGGCTCACCGCCGGGTCGTAGGTCATGTCGGTGCGGCGCGTCGTCAGCTCGACGCGGTTCTTCACCGCATCCTGCAGCAGCACGCAGTCCTGCCCGTCCCCCGCGATGACGAAGATCAGGTGCCCCGGCGTATGCCCGGGCGAGAGATGCGCCACGATGCCCGGCAGCACCTCCTCGCCCTCGTCGACCAGATGCAGCGTCGGCCAGCGCGACAGGGCCTCGACCGCGTGCTCCGGCACCGCCGTCTCGCCCCAGGCGACGCCGAGCGCCCAGGCGAGTTCCTTCCGCCCGATCGCGATGCGGGCCTCGCGAAACATCGGCCAGTTCACGCAATGGTCGTGATGGGAATGGCTCAGCAGCAGGTCGGTGACGTCGCCGGGCCGGATCCCGCGCTCGGCCAGGGCGGCGAGCAGCGGCCGGCGCAGCCCGTAGCCGCCGCCGTCGAGCACCACGATCCGCCCATGCCCGCGCAGCAGCACCACCGTGCTCCAGCCGAGGCCCCCATGCGGCACCGCCTTGCCCGGAAAGCCGTTGACGAGGATCTCGAGATCCCAGCCGCCGCCGCTCCACGTCATGGACATCCCCTTCCCTCGCGCCGAGCCTAGAGCCCCCCGCGCGACCCGGCCAGCCCGCTCCCTCTGGACCGCGCCGCGCCGACGGGACAGGCTGGCGCCGCAAGCGGAGGAAGCATCCATGGACCTCAAGGGCGCGGTGGCCCTCGTCACCGGCGGCAATGGCGGCCTCGGCCAGCGCATCTGCCACGCACTCGCCCGCGAGGGCGCCGACATCGCCGTCATGTATGCGCAGAGCCGCGACCAGGCCGAAGCCGTCGCGCGCGAGATCGCCGCGACGCACGGCGTCCGCGCCCGGGCCTTTACCTGCGACATCACCGACAGCGCCGCGGTCGCGGCGCTGGTCGCGAACGTCACGGAAGTCTTCGGACGCATCGATATCCTGATCAACGACGCCGCCTACAACAAGGCGATCCCCTTCCCCGACCTCGACTCCCTGACCGAGGAGGTCTGGGAGAGGATCATGGCCGTGAACCTCACGGGTCCGATGCGCCTGACCAAGGCGGTCGCGCCGGTGATGAAGGCGCAGGGGCGCGGGCGGATCGTGAACATCGCCTCCGTCGCCGGCCTCGGCCCGACCGGATCCTCGATTGCCTATGCCGTGTCGAAGGCCGGGCTGATCCATCTGACGAAATGCATGGCCGTCGCGCTGGCGCCCGAGGTCCTGGTCAACTGCGTCGCCCCCGGCCTGCTCGAGGGCACGCGCGCGACCGCCAACCTCCGCCCCGAGCAGGTCGAGCGCTCCGCCGCCACCTCGCTGCTGAAGAAGGCCGCCGACAAGGACGACTGCGCCGACATGGTCGCGACCATGTGCCGCACCGGGACGATGACCGGCCAGACCATCGTCATCGACGCCGGCCGCGTCTTCCACTGAGACCGCGCCCCCCGCACCATCGCGACGTGACACCACCGACCACCGCGCCGCTGCCGCGCATGCCCTGGGCGCTGCTCGCGGCGGCCTGCCTTGGCATGTTCGCCGCCTCCTCCTCGGGGACGACGCGCGCGCCCTTCCTGCTCGACATGGCGCGCGACCTCTCGGCGAGCCTGACCATGGTCGCGAACCTCATGGCGATGACCTCCGTCGCCTGGGGGGCGAGTTCCCTGGTCGCCGGCGCCGGCTCGGATCGCTGGGGGCGGCGGCCCTTCCTGATCGGCGGCCCGCTCGGCCTGGCCGCCGCACTCGCAGGCGTCGCGGTCTCGCCGGGCTACTGGTCGGTCGCCCTCGCCGTGACGCTGGCCGGTACCTTCGCCGGCGGCTTCACCGGGGTGATCATGGCCGAGGCCTCGGCCCGCACGGTGGACCGCCAGCGCGGCCGCGCCCTCGGCTGGGTGATGGCGGGGCAGTCCTTCTCCCTGCTGCTGGGCGTGCCGCTCGCCGCCTGGATCGGCACCTATATCGGCTGGCGCGGCGTCGCCCTGGCCGTGGCGGTCACCGCCGTGGTGGCCGCGCTCGGGCTTCTCGTCACGACCCTGGCGCCGGCCGGGGCGCCCACCCGCCCCGCTGCCGCCCGCCCCAGCATGCGGGGCGCCCTGAGCGGCCCGGTGCTGCGCCTGCTCACGATGGGCGTCACCGAGCGGGTCTGCTACGGCCTCTCGGTGGTCTATTTCGCGACCTTCCTGCAGGCCACCTACGGCCTGACGCCCGCGGGCGTCGCCATCCCGCTCGGCGTCGTCGCGCTGGGCAACATCCTCGGCACCGTGGCCGGCGGCCATCTCGCCGACCGGCTGCCGCACCGGCTGCGCACCTTCGCCCTCGCCATGTCCGCCTCGGCCGTCATCGCGCTCGCGCTCTACGGCTGGACGCCCGGCCTCGCCATCACGGTCGGCATCGGCTTCGCCTACATCTTCGCCAATGCCGTCGCGCGGCCGGCCCTGATGGCGGCGCTGGCCAACGTGCCGGACGAGATCCGCGGCACCGTGCTCGGCCTCAACGTCACCTCGGCCTCCTTCGGCTGGCTGGGTGCCGCGGCGGTCGGCGGCTGGGTGATGTCCTCGGTCGGGTTCGGCGGCTTCGGGCCGCTCGCCGCG
Organism: Pseudomonadota bacterium; assembly: GCA_023424475.1. Classification (GTDB taxonomy): domain Bacteria; phylum Pseudomonadota; class Alphaproteobacteria; order Acetobacterales; family Acetobacteraceae; genus Neoroseomonas. The sequence goes on along the minus strand of JAFADX010000413.1, from coordinate 1,635 downwards.
GCCTCGGCATTGACCGGCGCGGTCCTCGGTTTCGGCGGCCTCGGCACGCGGCGCTGAAAGCGGCCCGTTTACGGCTTCCCTCCGCGGCCAAGCCGCGCGACCATCGCGCACCCCAGCAGCCGCGAGGTCCAGCCATGTCCATCACGAACCAGCCAGATCCCGAAGCGCGGCGCCGCGTCGTCCAGCAGGATCTCGAGAGCGTGATGCACCCGATCGTGCAGCACAAGGCGCTCGAGACGTCGCAGATCGTGGTCACCGGCGCGCAGGGCTCGACCATCGTCGACGCCGACGGCACCACCTACCTCGACGCCATGGCCGGCCTGTGGTGCGTGAACATCGGCTACGGCCGCGCCGAGCTCGCCGAGATCGCGGCCGAGCAGATGCAGCTGATGTCCTACTACCCGCACACCGCGATGAACCTGCCGGCCGCCCGGCTCGGCGAGCAGATCAACGCCCTGATGGGCGGCGGCTATCACTCCTACTTCGTCAATTCGGGCTCCGAGGCGAACGAGGCCGGCTTCAAGGTCGCCCGCCAATACGCCAAGCACGAATTTCCCGGCGAGTTCCGCTTCAAGACCATCGCCCGGCAATACGCCTATCACGGCACCACGTTGGCGACGCTCGCCGCCGGCGGCATGGGCGAACGCAAGACAAAGTTCGAGCCCTATGCCGGCGAGTTCATCCACGTCCCCGCACCGACCTGCTACCGCTGCCCCCTTGGGCTCGAAGCCGGCAAGTGCGGCATGGCCTGCGCCAAGCTGATCGAGACCACGATCCAGGCCGAGGGTCCGCAGACCATCGCCGAGATCATCGTCGAGCCCATCATGTCCGCCGTCGGCGTCGCCGTGCCGCCCGACGAATACCTGCCGATGGTCGAGAGCATCTGCCGCAGGTACGACGTGCTGCTGCACGTGGACGAGGTGATCAACGGCTTCGGCCGCACCGGCAAGATGTTCGCCCACCAGCACTACGGCATCAGCCCCGACATCATGGCGATCGCCAAGGGCATCGTCTCCGCCTACCTGCCCATCGCCGCAACCGTGGTGAAGAACCATGTCTTCGAGAGCTTCCTCGGCGAGGTCGCCGAGGCGCGCCAGGTGATGCAGGTGAACACCTATGGCGGCCATCCGGTCTCGGCCGCCGTTGCGGTGCGCAACATCGAGATCATGCTCGAGGAGAAGCTGCCCGAACGTGCCGCCACCATGGGCGACTATCTCATGGCCGGCTTCAGGGACCGCCTGTTCCGCCACGGCATCACCGGCGACATCCGCGGCAAGGGCCTGCTGATCGGCATCGAGCTCGTCACCGACCGCGAGAGCAGGACCCAGCTCGATGGCGCGCTGGTGCAGGGGGTGGTCGATTTCTGCAAGGCGAACGGCGTGATCGTCGGCCGCTCCGGCGGCGGCGCGCGGCATTCCAACACCATCGTGCTCTCCCCGCCGCTGATCATCACGAAATCGGAGTGCGACACGCTGATCGAGGTGCTGGACAAGGCGCTGGAAGCGACCGTCGCGAGGATGGCGGGCCAAGGCTGACCGCATCCGAGAGGGGCTTTGCCCCTCTCGGGCTCTCCCCGCCAAAGGCCCTTTGGCGGGGATGCTTGGAGGGGCAGCGCCCCTCCAATCAGCCCGTCAC
>JAFADX010000225.1 GCA_023424475.1 Pseudomonadota bacterium | reverse complement strand
GGCCGAGGGCGCGCCGGCCGGCGCGATCGCCTTCGCGCCCGACCCGGCCGCGGTGGCGGCGGCGACCGGGGTGGTTGTGCTGATGCTCCCGAACAGCCGCGTCGTGTCGCAGGTGATGGAAGGCCCGAACGGGCTGATCGCCGCCCTGCGCCCGGGGATGCTGGTGATCGACATGAGTTCCTCCGAACCCGGGGAGACGCGGCGCCTGGCCGGGCTGGTCGCGGCGCGCGGCGCGGCGATGGTCGATGCGCCGGTCTCGGGCAGCGTGGCGAAGGCGAAGACCGGCACGCTGGCCATCATGGTGGGCGGCGACGATGCGGCCTTCGCCAAGGCCGAGCCGGTGCTGAAGGGCATGGGCGAGGCCATCATCCGCACCGGCGCGGTCGGCAGCGCCCATGCGATGAAGGCGCTCAACAACTACGTCTATGCCGCGGGCCTGCTCGCCACCGCCGAGGCGCTGCGCATGGGCGAGGCTCTAGGCCTCGATCTCGGCATCCTGACCGACGTGATGAACGCCTCCTCCGGCCGCAACATCGCGACGGAGACGAAGTCGCGGCAGGAGATCATCAGCGGCCGCTACGCCGGCGGCTTCATGCTCGGGCTGATGCGCAAGGATCTCGACACCGCGGGCAGCATCGCGGCGGAGACGGGCTTCCCGGCGGCGATGCTGGCGCTCTGCCGCGAACGCTGGGCCGAGGCGGTCGCCGCGTTGGGGCCGGCGGTGGACAATACCGAGATCCACCGCTTCATCGGCCCCGCGCCCAAGCCGTAGCCCGGTTACTCGAAGATCGCGACGGCGCGGATCGGACTGGCCGTGCCACCGCGGATCTTCAACGGGAATCCGATGAACCGGAAGCGGCCGCGGCCGATCAGCTTGTCGAGGTTGGCAAGGCATTCCATGTGGGTGATGCCGCGCTCCGCACAGGCCATGTGAGCCTGGAAGTTGGGCTCACCTTCCGGAGCCGGGCTGATGGCCTCGACGCCGAACATGCCGATGCCCTGATCGGCAAGCCAATGGATGGCGGGCAGGGACAGGCCGGGGAAATCGTGCAGGTAGCCGGGCCTGCCAAGCAGCCGCTCGTTCGTCGCCATCCATATCAGGACCGTGTCGCCGGATTGGATGGTCTCGCCGGACTCCGCCACCGCCGCCTGCACCTCCTCGAGTGTCGCGGCGGTCTTCAGCGGCACGTGCGACAGGTCGATGCAGAAGCCGCTGGTGTAGAACTTCTGGAGCGGCACCTGGTCGATCGACAGTGCCTCCGGGCGCGGATCGAAATGCACGGGCGCGTCGACATGCGTGCCGGCATGGTCGGAGAAGGCGATCGACATTGCCTTGCTGCTGAACACGGTATTGCCGGCGTGCTTCTTTTCCGAATGATCATTCCAGACCGTCATCACCACCGGAGGGTGGCTCGGATGGGTCTGGGTGCGATGGAAGATCTCGCGGCTGAGGTCGACAATCTCCATGGGGGCTATCCTCAAGCAGGCGTGTCGCAGAGATATTGGCGCAAGTGGTAAGGCTGCGCGGCGAAGGCCGGGCAGAAGGAAGCGACGACAGGTTCGAGGCGGTCGTAGAGATCCTTGAACTCGGTGTTCAGGGCTTCGAGCCGCTCGCGCGCCGCCTCGGCCTCGACGGCAAGTTTCGCGATGTCGAGCGTCAGCAGCCGCCGATCCTGCACGACGAAGCGCCCGCCGATCATCACGTGGCGCACGCCGTTCCCGTCTTCCGCATGCACCATCTGGTTGACTGACCAGTTGTGCGGGATCCAGTTGATCGAACCAAGATCGAGGAAGACGATGTCCGCCTTCTTTCCTGGCGCGATCTCACCCAGGTCGTCGAAGCCGAGCGCCCGTGCCGAGCCCCGGGTCGCGGCGGTGTAGATGTCCTCGACGCCAGCCCAGTAGCGCGGGTCGGGCGTCTGCACCTTCGACACCATCGAGGCGTAGCGCATCGCCTCATACATGTTCTGGTTGTCGGAGCAGTTCGCGCCGTCGGTGCCGATCCCGACATTCACGCCGATCTCCCGCGCGCGATGGAAGCGGAACATGCCGTTGCCGAGGCGCATGTTGCTGCCCGGGTTGTGCGCCATCGACGCTCCCCGGTCACGCATGATCCTCAGATCGTCGTCGTCGAGCCAGATCGCGTGCGCCGCGGTGAAGTCGGGGCCGATCAGCCCCAGGCTGTCCATATGGGCGACGAGCGTCTTCCCGTAGCGCTTGATGCCGGTCAGGGCCTGGACCTTGCTTTCGCCGACATGGCTGTGCAGGCCGACCTTGTATTCGCGCGCGAGGTCGCGGCAGCCGCACATGAAGGCATCCGAGCAATGGTGCGGAATGGTCGGCGCGACCGCTGCGCGGATGTCCTTGCCGTTCCAGCGCCAGTTCTTCAGCACGCCGCGCATGGCATCGAGGGTGCGTTCCCAGGCCGGCAGGCGCAGCCGGTCGACGCGTGCCTGCAAGGCGGCGGGCAGGGCATCGTATAGGCCGGGGATGGCCTCATAGACCGTGCGATCGGCCACCATGGGCGCGACCACGGCGCGCATGCCGACTTCGTGGTAGGCCTCCGCGACCGCGTCCAGACCTTCGGCGGTCGGCATAGGGAATTCGTAGTAGAGGTCATAAGCCGCGGTGCATCCCTTGAGCACCATCTCGGCCGCGACGATCTGGGTCGTCAGCTTCTTGTCCTGCAGCGATCGAGACCCGCCGATCCAGGGCGCGGCGGCGAGCAGCAGTTCCAGCGTCCACTTGTCGCCCTGGCCGCGTGCCAGGCCGCCATGGCCATGGGTATGGGCGTTGATCAGGCCCGGGTGGATCAGCATGCCGCCTGCATCGACCGTGCGCGCATCGGCCGGCGCGGCGATGCCGTTGCCAATCTCCACGATCACGCCGTCCCGGATCAGCACGTCGGCGGGTGCCGCGCGACGCAGGGCGGTCTCGGCCAGCAGTGCGCCGCGGATGATGGTGGAGCCGGCTTCGGTCTCGGCCATGGTTCGGACCCTTCGTGTCAGGCGGCGGGCGGGGCCGAGTGCTCGGACCCGCTCGACCAGGGGAAGAAGATGCGCTCGACGAGCGCGACGGCCTGGAAGATCACGATTCCCATCAGCGCCAGGATCACCACGGCCCCATATGCGAGCGGGGTCCGGAAGAAGGCCATCGAGGTCTGGATCAGGTAGCCGAGGCCGGCATCGGCGCCCACGAACTCCGCCACCACTGCGCCCACCACGGATAAGGCCGCGGCCACTTTCAGCCCGCCGAAGACGAAGGGCACGGCGAAAGGCAGGCGGATGCGCAGCAATTCCTGAATACGGCCGGCACGGCAGGCGCGGCCCAGTTCGATGAGCTCGGGTGGCGTCGCCAGCAGCCCGGCGACCGTGGAAACGACCAACGGGAAGAAGGCCACGAGGAAGGTCACGATCACCCTCGGCAGTTCGTTGGCGCCGAGCGCGACGATCAGGATCGGTGCCAGAGCCACCTTCGGGATGGATTGCGTCACCACCAGCAGTGGATAAATCGCGGCCGAGATGGCGCGGGAGGAAGCGATCAGCATCGCGAGCGGCAGGCTGATGACGACCGAGGCCGCGAAGCCGAGCAGCACGGTGACCAGGGTCGCGAAGGTGTGGTTCAGCACGTTGGGCCAGACGCCGATGGTGTCGGCGAAGATGGCGGAGGGCGCCGGCAGCAGAAACTCGCGGATGCCGAAAAACCGCACCACGCCCTCCCACAGCACGAACAGCCCGATCACGGCGATCCAGGCGGGCAGGGCGCCCTTGATGCGTTCCATCATGTCCTCACCCGGTGCGCGCGGCGCGCTCGCCGAAGATGTGCTCGCGAATGCGGCGGGCGCAGCGCTGGAACTCGTCGCTGCCTTCCTGCTCGAAAGAGCGTGGGCGCGGCAGGCCGACCTGCACGACATCGATGATGCGGCCGGGTCGCGGAGACATCACCACCACCCGGTCGGCGAGCAGCACCGCCTCGGGTATGGAATGCGTGACGAAAAGGACACCCATCCGGCGCGCGGCCCAGAGTCGCAGGAGCTCGAGGGACATCTCCTCTCGCGTCAATGCATCGAGCGCGCCGAAAGGCTCGTCCATGAGCAGTAGGCGCGGGTGCTGCAGCAGCGCGCGGCAGATCGCCACCCGCTGTTGCATTCCGCCCGACAACTCGCGCGGGAGCCTTCCCTCGAAGCCGGCCAGGCCGGCGGTGGCAAGCAATGCGCGCGCCATGTCCTCGGTATCCCCCGACATGCGGCCCATCAGCCGCAGCGGGAAGGTCACGTTGCGCAGCACATCCGCCCAGGGCAGCAGCGTTGCCGCCTGGAAGACCATGGCGGTTTCCGCCTGGGGGCCGGTGACGATCCGGCCATCCAGCAGGACCTGGCCGCTGCTGGCCGGCACCAGCCCCGCGACAAGCCGCAGCAGCGTCGACTTTCCGCAACCGGAAGCGCCGACAATGGCGACGAATTCGCCTTCCTGGACGTCGAGCGTGACATCGCGCAGGGCTTCCACGGTCGCATGGTCACGACCGCGGAAGGTCTTGCCGACCGCGGCAAGACGGATCACGGCAGCAGGCTGGTATCGATGGCCTGGTTCGGGTCCCAGGCCGGGTTCAGTTGCTGGCTCTCTGCGACCACGCGCCAGGTGAAGGCCAAGCGCTCCGGCGCGAAGCGGCCGAGGCGCGTTTCCACCTGATGCGGGTTGAAGATGAAAGCCATGGTCGCACGCAGCGAGCCCTCGCAGTCATCCTGCGCGACTTCCGGGTTGCGCGCCACGTGCAGGCGGCAGGCTTCCTGCTGGTTGGCATTGGTCCATTCGAAGGAGCGCTGCGCGCCGCGCAGGAACCGCCGCACGAGGTCGGGATTGCGCTGGATCATCTCGTCCGTGGTGATCAGCGAGGCCGCGTAAATCGCGAAGCCGGTCTCCACAAAGGGCAGGACGACGATCTCTTCGCCAGCCCGCTGCGCTGCCTTGTTCTGGTAGTAGTGATGGATCGAATAGAAGGGTGCGGCGTCTACGCGGCGCGAGATCAGCATCGCCGCCATCGCCGAGGCATCGGTGTTCACCCAGGTGATGCGGTCCGGATTGGTCCCGGCTCGGCGCGCGACCTCGGGGAAGTAGAGCCGGTGGCTGTTGCCCGGCGTGATGGCGATGCGCCGTCCTTCCAGTCCCCGGAAGTTCGTGATGCCGGATGAGCGTAGGACGAAGAGGCTGTGCGGCGAATAGGTATAGACGGCCGAAATGGCCTTCACCGGCACGTTCTGCCGTGCGCGGGCGGCGAGCACCGCGCCGAGGTCGGCCACGCCGAACTGCGCCGCGCCTGCGGCGACCTTGTTCACCGTATCGCCCGAGCCGTAGCCGCGGGTGAGCGAGAGCTCGATGCCGTTCTCCCGCCAGAAGCCGCGTTCCGCCCCTGCGAAGTAGGCGGCGTGCTCGCCGGTGGGGATCCAGTCGAGTTGCAGCAGAACCCTGTCCTGCGCCTGTGCCGGCTGGGCCGCTAGAGCTGCGAATGCCAACAGTCCAGCCGCGATGCGACAAAGCATCATGGTCCGTCTCCCTGTCGATGGCCGCGAAGCGATTTCCCGGCAGGGAGCAGACCGCGAAAATGAACCCCGCGCAACCCGCTACGTATTCGCACCCTTCAGCGCGGCGATCACCGCATCCGTCACCTGCATCGTCGTCGCCGTGCCGCCGAGGTCGGGCGTCAGCACGTCGCCGCGCGCCGTCACGGCTTCCACCGCGCGCATCAGGCGCTGCGCCGCCGGCGCCTCGCCGAGATGCTCGAGCATCATCGATGCCGTCCAGAAGGCGCCGAGGGGATTGGCGATCCCCTTGCCGGTGATGTCGAAGGCCGAGCCGTGGATCGGCTCGAACATCGACGGCCGGCGGCGCTGCGGGTCGATGTTGCCCATTGCCCCGATGCCGAGCGAACCGGCCAGTGCGGAGGCGAGGTCCGAGAGGATGTCGGCATGCAGGTTGGTCGCAACGATGGTATCGACGGTCCCGGGCTTCATCACCATCCGCGCGGTCATCGCATCGACCAGCATCTTCTCGACCGTCAGCGCGGGATATTGCGCGGTGACCTCGGCGCAGACCTCGTCCCACATCACCATGCCGTGGCGCTGGGCGTTGGACTTCGTCACCACCGTCAGATGCTTCCGCGGGCGGGACATGGCGATCTCGCAGGCATGGCGGCAGATGCGGGCCACGCCTTCGCGGGTGAAGACCGCGACATCCATCGCCACCTCGATCGGCAGGCCGCGATGGGCGCGGCCGCCGACGCCGGCATACTCGCCCTCCGAATTCTCGCGCACGATCACCCAGTCGATCTGCCGGCCGAGCTCCTCGCGCAGCGGCCCCTTCACGCCGGGCAGCAGGCGGGTCGGGCGGACATTGGCGTATTGGTCGAAGCCCTGGCAGATCGCGAGGCGCAATTCCCACAGCGTGATGTGGTCGGGAATGTCGGGTGCGCCGACCGCGCCGAAGAGGATGGCGTCGAAGCCTTCGAGTTCCTTCAGGCCGCCATCCGGCATCATCCTGCCGGTGCGGCGGTACATCTCGCTGCCCCAGTCGAAGGTCCGGAAGGCGAAGGAGAAGCCGCCCTGGGCCTCTGCGGTGGCTGCCAGCACGCGGCAGCCCGCGTCGATGACCTCCGGCCCGATCCCGTCGCCGCCGATCGCGGCGATCCTGTGCTGGCGCATGCTCTCTCCTCCTGTGCCGGCGCCTGACTGCCGCCGCGGCGGCGACGGCGCAAGCCCTCAGCGGCGGAACCGGATGCCGAGGCCGCGGGCGCGCCAGCCGGCCTCGATGGCGTCCATGTCGGTCAATCCGGCCGGGTTGGCCCTGGACGGCCGCGTGGGCTGGCTCGGTTCCGCCTGGGTGCGCCACAGGCCGAGTAGGCGGGAGAGCTCGGCCAGCGGTTCGGCATGGTCGTCCACGCGCAGGCTGATGTCGGGGAAGTCCTCGGTGGTCGTCACCACCAGCGCGGCCGACTGCCTGCCGCGCCGGTCGCCGCCCTCGGCCTGGCCGGCATGGAGCGCGGCCATCAGGCGCTCGGGCAAAGGCAGGTCGGTCCGCGCCGCGAAGACATCGGCGGTGGCGGCGACGACCTTCTCCCCGGCCAGCATGTTGCCGGCCACGCTGAACCCATCGCCGGCGAGACTGCCGCACCATTCGACGCAGTTGGCCCCGGTATGGGCCGCGGTCCGGCCGAAGCGGTCCACCACATGGATCTGGCGCAGACCGCGCCCCTCGTCGCCGGCCAGCGCGGCATCGAGCGCCAGTTGCGGCGAAAGCCCCCGCGCCAGCCCGTCCAGCACCACCGGGCCCAGGTAGCGGTTGCTCATCGACTGGGTCGAGACCGCCCCCACGCCCGAACGCAGGAAGGGGCAGGAGGCGCCGACCGCCAGGTTGCAGGTGGTGACGGCGACCGCGAAGGCGCCGGTGGCGGGGTCATGGGCAAGGATGGACCAGGTCATGGCGGGGCTTTCCTCGAGGATGACGCATCCTGCATCGCTCGACCGTTATTGACACCGGGCGTTCCGCCCGGAGAAGTGGTGGAAAGAAACGGGAGGAACGATGCCAATGACCTTTTCCCTGTCCCGCCGGGCTTTCGGGGCGCTGGCCCTGGCGGCTGGCGCGCCGGGCCTGGCCCGCGCGCAGGCGCCCTGGCCGAGCACTGCCGTCCGCCTCATCGTGCCCTTCGGCGCCGGCGGCGCGGTGGACACCCTGTCCCGCGCGGTGGCCAACGGCTTCGGTCCCTATTCCCATGGCCAGTCCATGGTGGTCGAGAACCGCTCTGGTGCCGGCGGGGCGATCGCGGGGCAGTTCGTGGCGCAGGCCCGGCCCGATGGCGCGACGATCATGATGGCCGACCTCGGCGCGAATGCGATCGGCAAGATCCTGCAGCCGAACCTCGCCTACGACCCGGCGACCTCCTTCACGCCGATCATCCACCTGGTGAACCTGCCGATCGTCATCATCGTGCGCTCGGAATCCTCCGTCCGCACGCTCGACGACCTGCTCGCGCTGGCCCGGACGCGGCCCGACGGGCTGACCTACGCCTCCCCGGGCGTGGGGCATGTCACGCACCTCGCCCCCGAGCTGCTCGCGCGGCGTGCCGGGGTCAAGTTCACCGCGGTGCACTACCGCAGCGGCGCGGACGTGCTGCGCAGCCTGCTCGCGGGCGAGACGGAGTTCACCTTCCCCTCGGTTTCCACGGCACTGCCCTTCATCCGCGAGGGCAAGGCGCGGCCGATCGCCATCGGCACGCCGCGGCCGGTGCCCGCGCTGCCCGGCGTGCCCGCGGTGGCGGCGAAGTTCCCGGGCTTCGAGGCGATGACCTGGCACGGCATCGCCGGCCCGGCCGGGATGGATGCCGCGCTGGTCCGGCAGATCAACGCCGCCTTCCGCGGCATCATCACCAGCCCCGAGGTGAAGACCTTCGTGCAGGAGCGCCAGGCCGCGGAGGTCGTCGCCGGCACCCCGGCCGAGTTCGCCGCGCTGATCGCCGGCGACATCCAGAAGTGGACGCCGGTGATCCGCGAGGGGAACATCCGCGCCGAGTGAGTTTCCGGCCCCATACCAAGCGCCCGAAGGTTTCACCTTCGTGCCCCTCAGGCGCCGGGCGGGCCGCATCCGCGGCCCTTGGCTTCGCCGCACTCGCGGCGGCGCCCATTCGGGCGCTCGGCCCTGCGGGCCGCAGGTCGGAACGTCGGACGCTTAGAGTTCTTTTCGATCAGACGGCACCGGCCCGCACCCCCACCCGGCCACCCATCCAGGATACTGTCGTTGGGTGGCCGGGTGG
>JAFADX010000218.1 GCA_023424475.1 Pseudomonadota bacterium | reverse complement strand
GCTTCGCGCTGCGCGCGGCGGATTCGGCCGGCGCCGGCGACAGCGCCCCGCGCCGGCTGCGCCTCAATGCCGAGGTCCTCGCCTGCGGCGCGGCGCCCGGCATCGAGGTCGCCCCCGGCACCGCCACCGCCATCGCGACCGGCGGCATGATCCCGCGCGGCGCCGACGCCGTCGCGATGATCGAATGGACCGATCTCGCCGACGACGCCGAGGGGCCCTCCGTCCTGCTGCGCCGCGCCGTCGCGCCGGGCCAGTTCGTCGGCTTTGCCGGCAGCGACATCGCGCGCGGCGAGGCGCTGCTGCGCGCCGGCGCCGTGGTGACGAGCCGCGAGATCGGCATGCTCGCCGCGGCGGGCCATGCCGAGGTTCCGGTCGTGCGCCGCCCGCGCATCGCCGTCATCTCGACCGGCGACGAGCTGCACCCGCCCGGCACGCCGCTGCCGCCTGGCGGCATCCCCGACAGCAATGCGGCGATCCTCTGCGCCGCGATCGCCGAGAATGGCGGCGAGCCCGTCCCCATGGGCATCTTCCGCGACGAGGAGGCGGTGCTCGCCGTGGCCCTTCAGGACGCCCTGGCACGCGCCGACCTGGTGGTGATGTCGGGCGGCACCAGCAAGGGCGCGGGCGACGTCTCCCACCGCATCCTGCAGGACCTCGAACCGGGCGTGCTGGTGCACGGCGTGGCGCTGAAGCCGGGCAAGCCGCTCTGCCTCGCGGTCGCGGGGCGCACGCCGGTCGTCGTGCTGCCGGGCTTTCCGACCAGCGCGGTCTTCACCTTCCACGAATTCGTCGTGCCGGTGATCCGCGCCCTCGCCGGCCTGCCGCCGCGCGAGGAGGCGGAGGTCGCCGCCCGCCTCGCCGTGCGCACGCCGAGCGAGCTCGGCCGCACCGAATACGTGATGGTCTCCCTCGCCGCGGCGCCGGACGGGCTGCGCGCCTTTCCGCTCGGCAAGGGCTCGGGCAGCGTCACCGCCTTCTCCCAGGCGGAGGGCTTCTTCGCCGTTCCCGCCCTCGATGCCGGCGCCGAGGCCGGGACCGAGGTGAAGGTGAGGCTGATCGGCGGCGGCGCGCGGCCGCCGGACCTCGTCATCATCGGCAGCCACTGCACCGGCCTCGACGCGGTGCTGGACGTGCTCGCGGCACAGGGCATCCGCGCCCGCACCCTTGCGGTCGGCAGCCTCGGCGGCCTAGCGGCGGCGAAGCGCGGCGAATGCGACATCGCCCCTGCGCATCTGCTCGATCCGGCGAGCGGCACCTACAACTCGGCCTTCCAGGCGCCGGGCCTCGCCCTGATCCCAGGCTGGCGGCGCCTGCAGGGCGTCGTCTTCCGGCCCGGGGATGCCCGGTTCGAAGGCCTGGCAGGCGCCGAGGCAGTGCGCCGCGCCGCGGCCGATCCCGGCTGCCTGCTGGTCAACCGCAATGCGGGGTCGGGCACGCGCATCCTGCTCGACGGCCTGCTCGGCAAGGCACGGCCGCCGGGCCACGCGAACCAGCCGAAGTCGCACAACGCCGTGGCGGCCGCCGTGGCCCAGGGCCGCGCGGACTGGGGCGTGGCCATCGCGCCGGTCGCGCGGACCTATGGCCTCGGCTTCCTGCCCCTGGCCGACGAGCACTACGACTTCTTCATCCCCGCCGCGCGGGTCGCGCGCGCCCCGGTCGTGGCCTTCACCGCGGCGCTGCGCATGCCGGCGCTGCGGAAGCGCCTCGCGGCGCTGGGCTTCGGGGTCTGACACGGGCAGCGCCTGCGTCGTGCCGAAACATCGTCGGCCACCTCGCGCCCGGTCCCCAAGGGTCCGGGTCGTTCATCGCGAGGCGGGGTGCGATGTCATGTCCATGCGCCCTCCGGGGAATGCTTCGCGGGGGAGAAGGGAACTTCTCCCCCGCACCCCCTCGACCTTCTTTGGATACCTGGTGCCGACCTTGAGAGGGCGCCGGGATCGGGAGGGTTCTCCGCCCGGCGTCTTCCGTGCCATCGATGTGCGGATCGGCGAAGAGGCTCGCCGGTATCGGAGACTGTCTGGAAATGCGCCATGCGGCGCCTGTCGGTGAGCAGCACCGGCCGCGCCCGGTGACCCATCCATGGCACTGGCCTTGGACGGCCGAGGGTGCGGGCGTTTCTGAATGGACTTTCATCAAGGGCCCGGTCTGCGGCCCCGGGGGGGCGGGCGCCGCCGCAGGTGCGGCGAAGCCAAGGGCCGCGGCGGCGATCCGCCCGGCGCATGGGGGGCATCAAGGTGAAACCCCTGGACGCTTGGCATCAGGCCGCCCTGGCACCGTCATGCGGCGCATTCGGATCGCCCGGCGCGGTTTCCCAGCCGAGCCCGACCATCGCCACCACCCGCCGCCCGCCACGATCCGCGCGGCAGACGATGCAGCCCTGCTCCTCGAGCCAGCTCAGCAGCCTCCGCGCGCGCCCGGCCGAACGGCTGCCATAGGCCAGCGCGATCGCGCCGTCGGGCGGGCAGGCCGCGCCCGCGAGCGCGGTGCGCGCCAGCAGCAGGTAGACGCCCTGCGCATCCTCGGGCAGCGCCTCGGCCCGCTCGACCGCCAGCGGCCAGTCGGTGCCCTCCATCGCCGCCAGGTCCACCCCGGCCCGCGCGATGGCAAGCATCCGGCGGAAGACCGGCAGATCGACCGCCGCGCCGCCGATCTCCTGGATCCGGCAGCGCACGAGGAAATCCTGGTAGAGCAGCGCCGAGGGCCGGAACGGCGCCTCGGGATCCGCGAGCACCTGCCGCAGCACATCGCCGAGCGCCTTCTCCCGCGCCGCGGCTTCCTCGGCCGTCAGCGGCGGCGGCTCGGGTGCCGCGGCGCCGCGCGCGCCCGGCGGCTGGAACTGGGCAAGCTGCTGAAGGATGTCGGGCGCCGGCGCGCGCGGCTGGCGTCGCGCACGCGCGGGCGCTGGCGGCTCGTTCTCCGGCACCTTGAGGATCATCTCCCGCGCCTCCTCCAGCGCGCCGGCATCGGGCGGCGGCACCAGGCGCGGGCCGGCGCTGCGGGAGCCGGTCTCGACCGGCCCGATCCTGACCGTCAGCGGCCGTCGCGACACCGCCGGCCCCAGCGCGACGAAATTGCCGCGCGGCAGGTCGCGGAACATCTCCGCCTGCCGCCGCTCCATGCCGAGCAGGTCCGCCGCGCGCGCCATGTCGATGTCGAGGAAGGTGCGCCCCATCATGAAGTTGGACGCCTCGGCCGCCACGTTCTTGGCGAGCTTGGCCAGGCGCTGCGTCGCGATCACGCCGGCGAGGCCGCGCTTGCGGCCGCGGCACATCAGGTTGGTCATGGCGCCGAGCGCGAGGCGCCGCGCATCGTCCGACACCTCGCCGCCCGCCGCCGGGGCGAAGAGCTGCGCCTCGTCCACCACCACGAGCACCGGCGTCCAGGCGTCGCGCTCGGCATTGAACAATCCCGAGAGGAAGGCGGCGGCGCAGCGCAGCTGCCCGTCGACCTCCACATGCTCGAGGTTCAGCACCACCGAGACCCGGTGCTGGCGCACCAGTTCCGCCGAGCGATGCAGCGAGGCCTCGCTGTGCTCGGCGGCGTCGAGGACGAGATGGCCGTGACGCCCGGCCAGCGTGACGAAGTCGCCTTCGGGGTCGACCACCACCTGCTGCACCCAGGGGGCGCTCTGCTCCAGCAGGCGGCGCAGCAGATGCGACTTGCCCGAGCCGGAATTGCCCTGCACGAGCAGGCGGGTCGAAAGCAGTTCCTCGAGATCGAAGGTCACCGCATCGCCCGCCCCGCCGAGGCCCATCTCCACACTGATCGTCATGCTTGCACTCGGCGCGCCATCGGTCCTTCCGCATCGCCGCTGTCCTGCCTGCGGCGCCCGGTGGTCCTATCTGCGATCGGGCGGGGGATAAAGGTGCCGGGCGCCATCATACGGGCCGCGATCGAAACGGATCGCCTGAAGCCCCTGTCCCGCATGGGTCGGCGGTCGGGTTGGCGCCCCTTGCTCGTCCCGCGAACGGGCCGCCCAAGCGTGCATGCTCCGGCACGGGAGGCATTCGTGAGGCCGACTCCGCCCGCGCCGATCCCGTGCAAGGCGAGGGCGGCCGATCCGGCGGGTATCCGTGCCCAGTCAGGTGATCCTGCCTGATCCGGACCTGCTCCAGGACGCGGAGCGGGAACAGCGGCGCGGCTGCAGCGGACGCCGCATCACGGACCCTGGGAATGGCCCACGCGGCGCCGTCGTTGCCCGGCATCCCGGCAGGCCATGGGCAGTCCGGTCGGAGCCGGCGTCCGCCCTTACCCGCCGGCCGCCCCGGCCGAGGCTGTCTGCGCCGCCCGTCCCGAAGGCCCTGGCCCGACCAGCGCGAAGGCGCCCCACAGCGCGGGGTGCGAGCCGCCCGCCACGTTGCGCGCCAGGTCGAGCTGCGCGTTGCGCAGCGCCTCCGCCATGCCCTGCCCCTGTTCGAGGTTGCGCAGCGAATAGGCGACGATGCGCGTCGCCGCGGCGTCGTTCACATACCAATGCGTCACCAGCAGCGACCGCGCGCCCGCGAAGAAGACGGCGCGCGCGAGGCTGGAGAGGCTCTCCCCCGCGCCGCCGCCCCCGCCGGTGTTGCAGGCCGACAGCACCACCACGTCGGCATCGAGCTCGAGGTCGAGCATGGACCCCGCGGTGATCAGCGCGCCCGCCGCGCTGGGCGCGCCACGCGGCGGGGAGGCGACGATCGCCGCCTCCTGCAGGCAGGAGAGTTCGCCGGGCAGCAGGCCGTGGGTCGCGAAATGCAGCACCCGGAAGTCACGCAGGTTGGCGCGCTGCACCGCGCCGGCGGTGAACGCCTGGCCGACCCGGTAGTCCCCGGCCGGCGCGCCCATCAGCTGCCCCGAGGCGCGCAGTTCGATCGCCGCCGTCGGCAGCGCCGGCAGCAGGGAAAGCAGGCGCCCGCATTGCGGCGCGGCCGGGAAGGTGCGCGCCGCCTGCGCCACCGGGATCGGCAGCGGCGCACCGAAGCCGAACCAGGGCTGCGGCGCGCGCGACGGTCCGGCGCGCCGCAGCGCCACCAGGCTCGACGGCGCCGGCACATGGGCGATCGGCAGCTTCGCGAGGAGGAAGGAGACGCCGTCATGGCCCTCGGGCGCCGGCGGCGGCGCATCGACCAGCACGCCGAAGGGCACCGAGAGCAGTTGCTCCGACGGCGCGACCATCATCCGCCGCGCATCCGCCAGCGCGCCGGAAACGCCCGAGAAGACGGCGCTGTAGATCTCGTGGGCGACGCCCGCCGCGAAGGGCTTCTGCCCGTTGCCGTCCTCGAGGCTCGCGCGCAGGCGCCGGGCCAGGTCCTGCATCCGGGCGCCGGTCACGCCGACGCGCCCGGCGGCCATCCGTCCGTCGCGCAGCACGAAGGTCCAGCCCTCGGCGTCCGGCGGCAGGAAGATCGAGACGAGCGCCTCGCCCGGCTCGAGCATCCCGTAGACGTCGGCGGCGGAGGCCACCGATTGCAGCAGCTGGGCGAAGCCCGGCGCCGCCGCCTGCGCCGCCTGGTCGGCATCGGTCAGCGCGTCCTGCGCCGCGGCGATCTGGCGGTCGAGCTCGGCCACCGAAGGCCCGCCGCCGCGGCCGGCCGCCACCGTGGCCTCGTCGCGCGCACGGTACAGCGAGGCCAGGCGCCGGTTGGCTTCGTCCCGCTGGCGGATCGCCTCGCTCGCGGCGGGGTTGCGGGAGCTTTCGCCGAGCCGCGCCGCGGCGCGCGCGATCTGCGTCGTCGTCACGCTGCCCTGCGCGAGCTGCGCGGCCTCGAAGGCCTCGGCCAGCAGCGGCTGCGAGGTACCGCCGGCGCCGCCGGCAAAGGCATCGACGCAGGGGGCGATGGCCCGCGCGGTGGTGCCTTCGCGCAGTTCCCGCAGCACGGCGACCGCCCGGCGGCAGCCGCCAAGGATCGACCGGGCCGAGGC